>NZ_KB849159.1:14472-368918 GCF_000367905.1 Acinetobacter sp. CIP A162
CAACCAGTACAACCAGTACAACCAGTACAACCAGTACAACCAGTACAACCAGTACAACCAGTACAACCAGTACAACCAGTACAACCAGTACAACCGCATATTGCACAAGCACAGATTGAGTCTACACCACAATTAATACCTGAATCTAAAGCTCCTCAAATTTCTGATGCTGAAACTGGATCTTCTGTTGCTACCATACAAAAACCGGGATTTAGCCAGGTTGAAGGCATTGAATATGTGGATAGTGAGTATCTGGAAAATAAAGAATTTAATTTAGAAGGCAAAAAACGTTTCTACAGCATGCTCGAAGGAGTAGTAGATAAAAATATCGGAACTACCCGGATCCAGACAATTGAACGTGAAAAAGGGGTGGGACAATCCGTATTAAAATCCTTGTTTCAAACTCCAGAAGTAGATTCCGGTCCTGTGGTACTGGCCCAAAGTTATTATCGTATTTCACAGTCGGAGACTATCGATAGCTTGGGCATGCAGTGTTTTACTGATAAGAAAATTAAAAAAGCGAAAGAAATCAGCCTTAAAAAAGCAGTTAACCTGTGGCCTCGTGCGCCTCTTAAAGCAGACGAATTTGATTTTGAAGTGGTCAAGCTTCAATTCGATATCCAGAATATTCAGATCAACTCTTATGCCTCTAGCCAGAAAAATCCAACGTATTATTGGCCTTTTGTTGTATTTTTAGACAGTCGTGGCTGTGTGCTTGAAGGAGCGGGCGGTTTTAAAAATCAGGAAGGACAGGCGAATATTATTCAACATGAGCGTATCGAAGGGGTTCTCCAGATTCCTGCACAAACTGAATATGTATTATTGACGCCTTTGGCCTCCGCGATAGATGTTGAAGACAAGATGCTGACAAATCATGGACAACTAAAATTAGTCGCCATTCGATAAGGACTATTCGAGTATAAGAATATGAAAAATAAAATATTATTTCCATTTGCTATAAGTACACTTTTAATGGCACTGAGCGGATGTGGTGGGGAAAGTGCCAATGTTATAAAAGAACCAGGTGATGAAGCTACGGAAAATGGTGCTTGTACCCCCGGTGAAACTAACTGTGTGGAATGGGGGCTGGAATATCCGCTTGATGGTTTAAATTTCAACTGTAGTGGCGATACAGAAAATACGTTTATTACGTTATTTGACAGTAAAAATGGGGTAGCTTCTGGAACCTGCCAAAAGACCGATAATATTGAGTTTTCTATTCAAAGTTTTGGTTCGAATAAGATTAATTTAGGTCAAATAAAACTCAGTGATTATGCCAGTTTTAGTGCCCAGACTCAGCTGCCACGTTTAAGTGTGATTGATATTGCGAGTGGGATTAGCGGACGTCGGGTAAGTAACTTGGAGCCTGGTGATCCTACCGTTCAGGTGGCCATGCGTCTGGTTAAAATTCTGCAAGCTTTGGCACTACAAAAGGGAAGTATTGTTAATCCATCTGATGTGCAACCTTTATATATTACTGAAGACATGCGCAAAAATTTGGCTAAAATCAGTGGAAATATTAGTCTGACTGATACTGATTTGGCGACTAAAATCAAAGATTTTGTTGATATCAGCATAATTTCGGATGAGGTGGCTTTTGCCACCGTTAAAAAACTGGTGACGATTGCTAACGCAGCCGTGTATCAGCCAGAATTTTCATTATTCTCAACTTCAGGCGTAATTGGTAGTAACCTGACGGGTTCAGATGGACTGGTGGGCTGTAATCAAAGTCCTTGTGATATTAAGAATAAGAATAATAAATATTTATTTGGCCATTTTATGCTGATTACCGATCGCCAGGGCTATACCTTTGGCAGCGGCTTACAATGGCGTGATAATGAGTTAATTCTGGCTAAAGAAAATTTATCTTCCTTAGGGGGGATTAATGCTCAACTCATCCGTAAGGTGAAACCGGTACAAATGACCGCTGATCCACAAAGTTCATGGATTCATCCAACCAGTAAAACCATTAACACGCCTTACCGCTTGAATGTTGCAAATAATGCGACTCCGCTTGAGTTGTATCAAGGCAGATTATTGAATGATTATGTGATCGCGGGTAAAGAAGCTTTCTATAAGGTGGTGACTGACAAAAAATCGCTGGATACTTCCGATCAAGCCAACTTGGGGTTGTGGCGTTTGCAGGCCGATGGTGAAAACTATACGGGAAGCGTTGATCTATATAAGATTTTCCCGATTAGTTATCTGGATCGTCAGGTTTTTAAAACAGCGCAGAACGTCGCAGATGGGGAGAAATATATCTTCCCAATGTATGCCAATCTGGAATTTAAATTTACAGATACCACTGTTAATCCAATTACTTTGGGAATCGTAATTGACAGTAATGGTGATGTACGCACCAATATGCAATCTTCCAGCAATTTCGCGACTGATCCGGTGAATGGCTGTAAGGGTGATGTGTTGGCAGATACGTTCTTAGATCATCAAAGCATACAACAATATCGCCTCGGGACTTTGGGACGTGCATTTGTCGCTGATAAAGCGGTTTCCATGCGTCTGATTCTGGCCAATGAAAAGTTTGGTAATATTAATGGCGCATTGGTAGGGGTAGATTCACGCATCCAGTCTTCACCGGATTCTAGGGATTCGATTGTGATCGGTGGTGCGCTGCTCAATTTGTCTAATGTGTTGGATACTAATGTCGGCCAGAATGGGCGTGTAACTTTCCTGAATTCGGCAGGGGATGGGGTACAATGGGCCAATACCTATGCGAGTTTTCAAAAAGTTTATAATAATAACAATGAGGGTGAAACACCGGCAGATATTAGCCTAGCAAAATTAAACGGTGGTTCGGTTGAGTTTAAGCTTGCGGATTGCTATCAAGTCAAAGCCAAATAATATTCTTTAAAAATAAAAAAATCCCATCTTAGTATGGGATTTTTTTATGCCTATTAGATTTAACCGGTATGGTCTAGACGCGTGCCTAAGGTTTCCAGATGCATTGGAAAAATATTATTTTTACGGTCTTCAAAATAATGTCTGAGGGTATGTTCTACACTCGGGAAGGCTAGTTCAGTCCAGGGGATATCTGCTTCATCAAATAAACGCGTTTCGATGGTTTCTTCACCCGCACCAAATTTTCCATCAATCAGATTGGCTTTAAACAACACATAAATTTGACCAATACGCGGAATGTTATACATACAGTAAAGCTGTTCAATGTCTACTTCAGCTTCGGCTTCTTCGCGGGTTTCCCGGGCAGCCCCTTGCTCCATGGTTTCAAACAGTTCCATATAGCCGGCAGGTAAAGTCCATAAGCCATAGCGTGGTTCAATGGCACGACGGCACAACAGTACTTTGTTTTCGAATAAGACTAAAGCGCCACAAATTACTTTCGGATTAATGTAATGAATAGAGCCGCATGAATCACATACGCTGCGAATTTGCTGATCGCCCAAAGGAATTTTAGCAGTGGTTTTATGTCCACAATTCACACAGAAGTTCATATTCATCATCAATGATAAAAGTATGCTCAGGATAACTGAAAAAGCAAAATTTGGCATCATTTCTCTCCCGCCCCGACTAAAATCAGCTATGATGAAATTATGATCATCGTCAGGGTTGAAAGAATGGATGCATGTGAATTGACACAAAGGTTGCAGCAACGCTTACGTTTTTCCAAGCGTATCCGATCTGCGCATGCTGCCGTGTTGATTGCAATTACAGATGAAGCTGACCCCAAAGTATTGCTGACGCGCCGTTCAGCTTATTTGAATAATCATGCTGGAGAAGTCTCATTTCCCGGAGGGAAGCGTGATCCGCAAGATACCAGTAATATTGTGGTGGCTTTAAGAGAGGCCTATGAAGAAACGGCATTGAACCCCTTTGATGTGCATTTAATGGGTGATTTGCCCATGCAAAAAGCCCGAAATGGTATGCTGGTCAAGCCGATTGTGGGACTGATTCCTCCGCAAGTGCAACTGATTCCACAACCAACAGAAATTGACCGGATTTTCTTTGCTTCATTGCAGCATTTGCTTGAAGTGACGCCCACACCCTATGAAGTCCGTTTTGCCCAGCAATCTTTATATTTTCCGAGTATGCGGGTAGAAAATGAAGTGGTTTGGGGCTTGACCGCACGTATGCTGATTTCTTTATTTCAATATGGGCTGGATTATAAAAAAGACTGGCCATTCTTGCTTAATTCTCCAACCTTTAAACGCTCCAAATTTTTTTAACCATTGAACAGGATTTTATCAATGTTGTACAAATTTCAGGGACACTTACCTACCGCTACACATCAGCCCTGGGATGGCTGGGTGGCACCAACGGCAACAGTGATTGGACAAGTTGAGCTTGGACGACAAGTCAGTGTCTGGTTCGGTGCCGTAGTACGTGCAGATAACAGTAAAATCAAATTGGGTGACTTTAGTAATGTGCAGGAAAATGCAGTACTGCATACGGATGCCGGTATCGAGATGAGTATTGGCAATTATGTGACAATTGGGCATCAGGCCATGCTGCATGGTTGTACCATTGGTGATAACAGCCTGATCGGAATTCAGGCAGTCATTCTAAACAATGCCGTGATTGGCAAGAATTGTATTATTGGTGCCAATGCCTTGATTCCGGAAGGCAAGGTGATTCCAGATAATTCTGTGGTGATGGGCTCACCCGGTAAAGTGGTGAAAACGCTGGATGAAGACAGTATTCAAAAATTAACAATGAGCGCTATGCATTATGCCGAGCATTTTCAGAAATTTCAGGATTTGGAAGACGTGCAACTCTAAGGCGCTCTTTTATTGAGTGAATCATAAGCCTAGATTTTCTAGGCATTTTTGTATCTGTTTCGGGAAAATCTCGCGTAGCGGATATGAGTGGAGTATCATATCCGCGTTTTTTATATTCTCTGAATTAAGGTTGTGCATGAAAGTGCTGGCATTGGAGACTGCCAATGAGCAGTGTTCCGTTTCTGTAATCGATGATACTCAAGAACTATTTTTTCAGCTTGATGCGCGCGCCAAGGCACAAACGCAAACGATTCTCCCGATGATTGAACAAGGTCTGCAAGATCTTGGACTGGCCATTGCTGATTTGACCGCGATTGCCTTTAGTCGTGGTCCAGGTTCTTTTAGCGGTGTGCGTATTAATGCTGCCGTGACTCAGGCCTTGGCTTGGTCAAATGATGTGCCGGTAATTCCGGTGTCGACTTTGCAAGCTTTGGCACAAGCAGCCTACCGCTTGCACGGTCTGACTGAAGTGTCTGCGGTATTGGATGCCCGTATGAGCGAAGTCTATATCGCGAGCTATCAACTGGATGCCCAAGGAATTATGCAACCGGTCGATGATGAGCAACTGTTAAGTTATGCAGAAGGTAGCCAAGCTGTGCGCTTTACCCCGGTAGGTTCAGGTGCTGAACTGGTACAAAGTGAAACTTCAATTTATAAAGATGTGCATGCCACCGCACAGGATATCGCCAGCATTGCACGTGCAGCGGCACAAGCAGAAAACTGGGTGAGTGCAGAATTGGCATTACCCGTATATTTACGCGATAACGCGTGGAAAAAAATTCCAGAACAAGGCAAAGCATAATTAATTAGGATAAAGCATGGATCTTTTACTGCTACTCAAAGCGGCCATCATGGGTATTATCGAAGGCATTACTGAGTTTTTGCCTATTTCCAGTACCGGCCATTTGATTTTGGCATCAGAATTAATGAATTTCTGGACCAAGGAAAAGAGTGATGTATTCGTCATCGCGATCCAGATGGGGGCAATTGCTGCCGTTATTTATGAATATTGGGCACGTCTTTGGGGGGCAGCGACCGGGATTGTCAGCGGTGAACCACAAGGTCGCCGTTTAGGCATTGGCCTGATTCTGGCTTCTATTCCGATTATATTGATTGGTCTGACTCTGGGACAAACCGTCAAACAATTACTGTTTAATGATATTGCAATTGCCATTGGTTTGATTGTCGGCGGTTTGATCATTATCTGGATTGAAAAGAATCCACCACAAGTCCGTGTACATGAAGTTGAAGAACTCAGCATTAGAGATGCGATCTGGATTGGCCTGATTCAGGTTTTATCCTTGATACCGGGGACTTCCCGTTCAGGCGCAACCATTATCGGTGCGATGTTCTTGGGTGTGTCCCGTAAAGCAGCGACTGAATTCTCATTTTTTCTGGGTATTCCGGTGATTATTGGTGCTGGCCTGCTAGATCTTTATCAAAGCTATGATGTCTTAAATACCACTGAAGACTGGACCGTGATTGGGGTTGGGCTTCTGGTTTCCTTTATCTCGGCATTGATATTAATCCGTGCGCTGGTCGCTTATGTGGCCAAACGCGACTTTATGATCTTTGCCTGGTATCGTATTGCTTCGGGTCTGCTGATTTTATTATTTGCCTATACAGGTTGGAAATTATGGTAAGCGCGATTCGCTTATATGCCGAATCTGACGATCAAGAGAAAGCACAGCACTTCGAGGCTGTGCTTTCTTCTCGTGGGGTACAGGTCGAGATTGAAACTGTTGAAAAACTCAATGCACGTTTTTTCCGTTTAAATCCTGAACTGGCCCTTTGTGTTGATGCTGACGGACTCTGGTTATGTGCCAACGGCATGAAGATGCAACCGGACTGGCAAGCGGAAACCGGGCGTTTAAAACGCGCATCTTTAAAGTCAGAAATGATTGCACGTGCCTGTAATTTAAGTGAAAAACCAAGCTTAGTTGATGCGACTGCGGGTCTGGGACATGACAGTCTGTTGATGGCACATTTAGGTGCGCAAGTGACCTTGGTTGAACGGCATCCGATTTTGTTCACCTTGCTTGAAGATACCCATACGCGTGCCCAGTCGGATGCATTTCTAAGTCAGGTCGTATCACGGATTCATTTGGTTTTTTCTGATTCAGCCGATTATCTGCAGCAACAGGCCCAGCAGCATCAAATTGTCGATGTAGTTTATCTTGATCCAATGTTCCCACAGCGGGATCAAAATCAGCAGGCAGTCAAAAAGCAGGCACAGGTCAAAAAACAGATGCAGCTGTTGCATATGTTATTGCCTGAAGATGGTGAAATGGATCTGGGTGATAACCTTCTAGAACTGGCGCAGAAAATTGGCAAGCGTGTCGTGGTCAAACGTCCGCGTCTGGCGGTATTTCTGGCCGGAAAAGAGCCAAATCATCAATGGCAAGGCGATGCTTGTCGCTTTGATGCGTATTTTCAGCATGAACTTGTAGCTGAATAGGATAATGGCTTCTTTATTAAGCAAAGATTTGTTATATATTTAAAATTAGCATTGATTAAATGCTTATCAAGCATAAACTTATTCAGCACATTAGCGAGCCACTCATCTCCTTGAAATCCTATGATCGACTTTAAACCCTCCATTAATTTTTGGCACGATTTTAAGAGCAACCAAATTGCCGGGATGTGGTTATTTCTGGGGTCGAGGCGTTCTTTACAACTGGTCCGTCCATCCATCATGCAACTGGTGTTCTGGGGGATCTTAGGGGGCTGCGCCAACAGTTTGTTTAGCTGGCTCAGTTCAGGCCGTATGGGAGATTTTAACTCTCAAGGCCTGATCAGTTATGCGCTTTGGCCTTTCATTGCCCTGATTGTCGGTATTTTTCTTTCGCAACGGGTCAATAATCCACGCTTGATGCTGGTGCCAGCCTTGTTATGGTTGGTGTTAGATACCCATATCATGCTGTTCCAGTGTCTGATTCAGTATCTGGGTGATCTGGATTATCTGCCTTATATCCTTTACGACTATATTCCAACGCTCTTTGTCATGCTGTTTGTCTGGCAAAGTCTGGCAGTGGTCTGGGTGATTTCACGTGAATTAAAATGGCCGTGGTGGGAACGTGCGCTGATTATGCTGGCGACTTTGTTTACGCTAGTAGTTTGGCAGATTTCAGTCAAAGATCAGCCGATCTGGAAAGTCGAAGAAATTCCACCGAGTTTTGCCGAAGATGCTTTCTATGCCCAGCCAACTTTGCTGAATAAAGCGCTGGAAAATATCGAGTATGGTGAATTTGCACAGTCACACTGGTATTTCATGGGAGTAGCTGGAGCGAGCTATCAGGATGTATTCCATTCTGAAGTTGAGCGGATTAAAGAGCAGTTTGATACCCGTTTTGGTACTTTTGGCCGATCGATTGCCTTGGTCAATCACCCAGCGACACGTACCACTATGCCGATTGCTTCCAAAACCAGTATGGAGCTGACATTGCGCCGTATGGGGCAGCAGATGAACCGTGAAAGTGACGTATTATTTTTATATATGACCTCTCACGGTTTGCCGAATGTATTTGAAATGGAAAATGCCCCACTGGATCTGGCGCAGGTTGATCCAAAATGGTTGCGTGAAACACTAGATGCATCAGGCATACGTTGGCGCGTGATCGTAATCTCGGCCTGTTTTTCAGGCAGTTTTGCTTCTGCTTTACAGAATGACAATACCTTGGTGATTACGGCTTCGGCAGCTGACCGTCAGTCTTTTGGCTGTTCGAATGAAGCGGATTATACCTATTTTGGTCGTGCGTTCTTTGATGAAGCCATGCGTGAAAATAGCAGCTTGCAAAGCGCTTTCGCACAGGCCACAGATACCGTAGCAAAATGGGAATCAGCTCAAGGTTTTGAGCCATCAGAACCGCAATGGGTGATTGGTAAGAATATGGAATTGATGTTGCCACAACTGGAGCAACGTTTATTTCCACAGACTAGTACGGCAACACCATCTCCCTAGATCAATGTCATCCACAGACCGGTTGTAATAATAAGGAATAGCCATGGAACTTATACAGAACAATAGAAGCTTTGAAGGTGAACAGCGGATTTATCGTTTTGATTCACGCTATCTTAAAACACCGACTAAATTTGGCATTTTTCTGCCGCCTCAAGCTTTAGAAGGTCACAGCTGTCCGGCATTATTCTATCTGGCAGGTTTGACCTGTACCGAAGAAACCTTTGCCATCAAGGCGCATGCACAGCGTTTGGCGGCGCAACTTGGCTTGATTCTGATTACACCAGATACCTCACCACGTGGTGAAAGCGTGGCAGAAGGCGACAACTGGGATATCGGTCAGGGTGCAGGTTTTTATATTAATGCCACTCAGGCACCATGGGCTGAACATTATCAGATGGAAAGCTTTATTGTCGATGAGCTTTATGCACTGGTCACTGAGGAGTTCGTGATTCATCCCGGCAAGATCGGCATCTTCGGCCACTCTATGGGCGGTCATGGCGCATTGACCTTGGCATATAAATATCCAGAAAAATTTAAATCTGTTTCAGCCTTTGCACCGATTTGTGCACCGAGTCAGTGTCCTTGGGGTGACAAGGCATTCTCGAATTATCTGGGTACTGAGAAAGAGGAATGGCTGAAACATGATGCGACCGCTTTGGTTCAAGAAAAGGGCGCATTATTTAGCGATATCCTGATTGATCAGGGTTTTTCGGATCAGTTCTATAGTCAGCTTAATCCAGCCTTGTTTCAGCAAGCTTGTGATGCCGTCAACCAGCCGCTAACTTTGCGTGAACATCAGGGCTATGATCATGGTTATTACTTTATTCAAAGTTTCGTAGATGACCATTTGCAATTCCATGCCGTGCAGTTAAATCCTTAAAGCAAGACTGCACACATCTAGCAGTACTAAAAAGATTAAAAAACCTCCAAAATGTTTTTACATTTTGGGGTTTTTTCTTTTAATATCAGGTGTATAAAAGTATAAAAAATTGGGGTCGTCATGCAGCAGACAGCAGACAGCAGACGGTATTCGTGTCAGTGAGCCATTATTTCCAGCTGCTTCAAGTTTTTCGACTGAAGCCACGCCTTCAGTCCGCCCCAAATATCAGCGTTATGGATTCAGATTTCATGGCAGTGCATCCGAATATTTTGGTATCTGGATGGTGAATCTGATGTTAACCATTATTACGCTTACTTTGTATAGCCCTTGGGCAAAGGCACGCCGTATGCGTTATTTCTACGGTAATACCCAATTGTTAAAACATCGCTTTGACTTTGTGGCCATGCCGAGCCGGATCCTGCTGGGTCGTCTGTTTGCACTGGAACTATATCTGGTTACCGTCGTGCTGACCAACTATTCAATCCTTGCTAACAGCTCTTTATTGATGGTCGCTGCACTGTGTCTGCCCTGGCTCATTCGGATGACCCTGAAATTCAAGGCCCGAAATAGCAAATATGGCAATGTGCGTTTTTATTTTAATGGCAGCAACCGCGAGGCTTATAGGGTCTTATTTCTGGCCATCCTGATCAATATCTTTACTTTGCTATTGTTTAGTCCGGTGATGATCTGGCTCTACAAACGCTATTACTTTAATCATTTATCGATTGGTCAGTTGCAATTCAAGTTGAATATTAACTGGTCCAAGTTTATGTCTGCCGTTTATCTGCCCTTGAGTCTTTGCCTGCTGGTTGGTATTGGCTGGCTTGCAGCAGTAGTGTACTGGGTGGACCGGATTGGAACCAATTTGTTTAGCCTAGGTTTACTGCTTAGCTATCTGCTTTGCCTGGCGCTGGTCTGGCCGATTATTTATGCACGTTTATACATCATTACCTGGAATCATGTGGAGCTTGGTCAAAGTTACTTCAAAACACGGGTAAGCACCTGGCGTTATAGCTGGATTGTACTGAGCAACTGGATGGTACGTGTTCTTAGTCTGGGCTTAATGACGCCTTGGGCTGCCATCCGTTTATATGAATATCAGTTAAAACACTTAGAACTATATGTGGCAGAAGATGAATCTAATCTTGAGCATATCTTGCAACCTGACCCGAGTGCTTTGGCCGATGAAATCCTGGACGTATTTGATTTCGATGCGTCGCTATAGGAGTAAATGTGATGAAACGACCTGTCGAAGTTAAGTTTTATGATGGAATTCTCGCTGAAGCCCGTCGTGCCTGGATTGTACCGGATCAGCAACAAGGGATTGCCCTGAAACTTGATGAGGATATTCCAGCACAAGTTAGCGCTGCAGATTTTTATTTTGCTTATCCGGACATGGCTTATATTGGGGGTGTCGGTGGTCGTAAACCGATTATTGAGTTACCTGAAGAACGTCGGATTGAGTTTTTAAGCAAAGTGCCGCATTGGCTCAGAATTAAACATAAAGATATTTATCATGCGATCTGGGAGTTTGAACGTTCACCGATCCTGATTTTCTTTTCCATGATCATCGTGATCAGTGCAGTGATTGTTATTTTAAAATGGGGGATTCCTTATAGCGCCAAACAGCTGGCAAAACTCCTTCCGGAGCAGACTCTGGTTGAAGTAGGCAACCGGACAGAGCAGCAGTTAATTGCCCAGACCCAGCCAAGTACACTCCCGGCAGAACAACAGACGCGATTAAAAACTTTGTATGAACAAAAGATTGCTGTAGGAAAACCTGCAAAAATTATTTTCCGTCAAGGTGGATCAAGCATGGGCATGAATGCCGCAGCCATCCCGAATAACAGCATTATTGTGACTGATGAACTGGTGAAAATCAGCGGCACCGATGAAGAAGTCCTTGCAGTACTGGCCCACGAACAAGGCCATCTGGTACAAAAACATAGCATGTAAAAAGTGATTTTTAATCTGGGTGCGGCAGGAATTTTTGCCTTGGTAACTGGAGATTTAAGTGATGTGGTCACCGCATCTGTAGTCGTGTTGACCGATGCCGGATATTCGCAGGCGATTGAACTGGATGCCGATGACTATGCCATGCAGCATTTGCATCAACAGCAGATTTCCAGTATTCACTTGTCTAACTTTTTGCAGCGGGTGGAAAATGCCAGAATACTGGCAGAGGAATCGCAAACCTTAAAAATGAAAAATTTCACTCTCAATATTGATGGAAAAGACCGGCACCTGACAGAAACCGAACTGAAATGGATTCGCCTAATCGGGAAGTTTAAAAAATATCTGGAATCACATCTCGAACTGGATAAAAGAATTGAGCGTATTCATGCCTTTAATGAACAGGCGAATCATCGTATTTAGTTTCTGATCATTGCTATGCCTTGATCATCAAGGCTTTTTAATACCTATCTTTGCCAGTCGGCAGTCAGATGTTCCTGTCCCATACGGATCAGATGATCCAGTACTACATTTTCAAGTTTATTCAGGTCAGTGGATTCATCATTACTTTGAATCGTTACGGTTAGATGATCCTGTTCAGGAGCCAATATCACTTCAGCATTTGGAAAATGAATCAGGAAATTTTGTTCGGTTTCATCAATATTAAATTTATGTTTCCAGTGATTGGCCAGGCGTTTGGCAATTCGTGCTGCTTGTTGCGTCTGGATATGGGCAATACTTTTCATCAGTTTTCTACACTATTCATCATTATCCTGCACT
Organism: Acinetobacter sp. CIP A162; assembly: GCF_000367905.1. Classification (GTDB taxonomy): domain Bacteria; phylum Pseudomonadota; class Gammaproteobacteria; order Pseudomonadales; family Moraxellaceae; genus Acinetobacter; species Acinetobacter lwoffii. The sequence continues at coordinate 26,798 of NZ_KB849159.1, forward strand.
TTAAACCAAGCGGTGATGCCGGCATAAGCCTCAAAGCGTTACACAGCGTTTTAATCTTGCAACATCGAATCACAGTAGCCGGAGCGGATTTGATATAATGGGAAAAATCCAATTTCAACAAGCCAGGTTCTCCCATGTCCAAGCCTTATTTAATTGCCCCTTCTATTTTATCTGCTGACTTTGCCCGTTTAGGTGAAGAAGTCGAGAACGTGTTGGAAGCAGGTGCAGACGTTGTCCATTTTGATGTCATGGATAACCATTATGTGCCGAACCTGACTTTTGGTGCGGGTGTTTGCAAGGCCTTGAAAAATTATGGGATTAAGGCGCCAATTGATGTGCATTTGATGGTTAAGCCGGTAGATCGCATGATCGGAGATTTCCTTGAAGCGGGTGCTGATATCATTACTTTCCATCCGGAAGCGTCTGATCATATTGACCGTTCTTTACAGTTGATCAAATCAGGTGGCGCCAAAGCGGGTCTAGTATTTAACCCAGCAACGCCACTGCATTATCTGGATTATGTACTGGATAAAGTCGATCAAATTCTGCTCATGAGTGTGAACCCGGGCTTTGGTGGACAGAAATTTATTCCAATGACTTTGGATAAATTGCGTCAGGCACGCAAACTGATCGATGCTTCAGGTCGTGATATTCGTCTGGAAGTTGATGGCGGTGTTACGCCAAGCAATATTCGTGAAATTGCCGAAGCGGGTGCCGATATGTTTGTAGCTGGTTCAGCTATTTTTGGTAAGCCGGATTATAAAGCTGTGATTGATGAAATGCGTGCGGAATTAGCGAGAGTAGGGCAGGTTCAACTGTAATCGTTAAAAACTCATAAGTGCATAAATATGTGGATAACTTTATGGATAAGTGTGTAGATATCTATGTTGATAACCATATGGATATGTTGCATAAAATGTAATCATTTGTAGCCTGATTGATTGCGATTTAGACAAAATTTGTATAAAAAGAACTCAAATCGGGTTCTTTTTTATTGCTTATAACCCTTGTGTTTGGTGGTTGTTTATTCACCATAGGTTGATAATGGAACTAGGCAAAAAGTGATCAATGTGTCGTATATTTGTGTTTCATTGGTGGTGTTTCAAAAAGTATGCTGGCATTAAACGAATCCATTATTGATATAAAAGAACACTAAATCAAAGGCTTTGAAATGATTTTCAAGCTTTTTGGAGAAGTTGCAGCTTCTCCTAAAGCCTCGCCTGATTCGATGCCGTAATCGACAATTATTGCCTTCTATACCCACAGTGAAAAATTTACCAATCAACTGTTTGCATTCTTTAAAGGTCGTAACAAAGCTATCCCAATGGTCACTTGATATACATGTATAGCTTACACCTAACTGCTTCAATTTTAATTTAAGTCGTTTTGCAGTGGCTAAATCTCGGTTACCCCATACATAAGCAACAATTTCACCTGTTTCTCGATGATAGGCATAAATTAGCCATTGTTTATTTTGCTTATGACCAACAAAAGTCCAAAACTCATCTACTTCAAGGGTTTCATAATGACTTTGCTGTGCTCGAAGTTGATATTTTGATTGGCTAAGTGTCCGTAGAACTTTACCGATACTTACTCTTTCAATTTCTGCTATATCCCTGACACCACTGCCTCGCACCATGAGGTGTAATATTTTGGTTTTGATACCTGAGTGACAGCCTTGATAACTGAGAGCATGATCACCAATAAATTGACGTCTGCATATTTTACATTGGTAATTTTGCTTACCATCTACTTTTGTGCCATTTTTCTTTATACTGTCACTTAGGCAGGCTGGACACTTGATTTCTAGAGTTATTCGCATTTCTCTATTTTATCAAAATCCAACCTGCTTTTTTTCAGCATACTTTTTGAAACACCACCTGTGTTTCATTATGTAATTTCTCCAGACAAAGTTTAAATTTAATTGATGTGTATAACTTAATATTCTGAGTCCATTCTCATGTAATTGTTGTGAATGAATTGCCCGATTATTAGAACTATTTCTGACTTGGCATTTTCAAGATCTATCATAACCAGAGTAGCCATGAATGTCGTGGAGATTTGAGTAAGGCAAAGTTAAGTTGTATCTCGATAAGTCATTTTTTGTAAAAATAGCCAGATTACTGCAATGTGGTTTTATAAAATTTTTACACCTAGGAGGAACGACCTCCCTTGTGAATTGCGTGTCGGAATTTACAGGAAAAATCGTCAGGACGGCCTGATTCTTATATAAAAAGAGGAGGGCTGCATGGCCTGGATAGTACTTATTCTTGCGGGTATTTTTGAAATCGTGTGGGCATATTCGATGAAGCTGTCCGAAGGATTTACTCGTTTAACCCCCAGTATCATTACTATTGTTTTCATGGTACTGAGTTTTGCTTTGCTGGCTTATGCGATGCGTACTTTGCCACTAGGTACAGCCTATACGATCTGGACCGGGATTGGTGCAGTGGGTTCATTTCTCATTGGTATTTGGGTTTTGGGTGAACCCGCTACAGCGTTGCGTATGCTGGCTGCCGTACTCATCATTTCCGGTCTGGTGCTGATGAAAGTATCCTCTTCATAATTTGTTTCTGCCTGTCTCGGTGAACTGGGTTAATATAGAAAATGAACTCCAGCGATTGGGACAGGGCGCCATCATGAACTTAAGTTATATCTATATGGATTCTCCCGTAGGTCAGCTACAACTGGTCGCGAATGAAACCGCGCTGGTGGCCGTGCTTTGGGACTGTGAACAGCCGAATCGGGTGAAACTGGCGACTTTGGTTGAAGATCCGCAGCATCCGGTATTGATTGAAACCAGACGTCAGCTTCAGGAATATTTTGCCGGTCAGCGCAATGTTTTTGACCTGCCTTTGGACTTTGCAGGTACCGATTTTCAGAAAAAAGTCTGGCAGGCGCTACTGAATATTCCCTACGGACAAACGCGAAGCTATCGCGACATTGCTGAACAGGTGGGTAATATCAAGGCAGTACGCGCCGTGGGTGCAGCCAATGGCAAAAACCCGATTTCGATTATTGCACCCTGTCATCGGGTGATTGGTCGCAGTGGCAAGCTGGTAGGATTTGCCGGTGGTTTGGATAAAAAAGAAATCCTGTTAAATATTGAGCGAACGCATTAATATTTAAGCACTTAAAATAAATGAAAATTAGAATATGGAACATTCTACCATACAGCTATTAAGTCCACTCTGGTCCAGTTTAGGGTGGATTCTTCTGCTTTTCTTTGGCGTGATGATTTTTAAATTATTCAAGCCATTTTTAAAAGGGAAATTAGGAGAATTTGCGGTTGCTGCCCATGTCAAACTGTATTTAAAAGATCCTCAATATATTCTGCTCAATGATTTGACTCTTCCAGACGGGACAGGTGCGACCACGCAAATTGATCATCTGTTATTAAGTCCTTACGGAATATTTGTGATTGAGACCAAAAACTATAAAGGCTGGATATTTGGAAACGAGCGACAAAAAACCTGGACCCAGAAAATCTATAAACACAGTTATAAATTTCAGAATCCGATTCATCAAAACTATAAGCACATCAAAGTATTGGAGCAGCTACTGGCAGATATTGTGGAACCAGATCTTTTGCATTCTGTGATTGTATTTATGCCAGATGCCGTGTTTAAAACGCCGATGCCAAATCATGTATTTCGGGGGGCGGGCTGGACCGACTATGTGAAAAGTTTTGATCAACAGATGATTTCTGAAACGAAATTAAAATGGATACAACTGCGGCTAGAAAAAGAAGTTTTAGAAAAATCTTGGAAAACTAATCGGGAGCATGTAGAAAATTTAAAGCATCTTAAGCAGTCATAAGCTTTTACGAGTCCATAAAAAAGCCTTTAAATCATTCAAAGGCTTTTTGGTTTTAAATATTTGAAGCTTTCAGTTTTTCGGTAATCTCGGCCAGAACTTTAATCCGTTTTACTTCATCCCATAATGCTTTGGCTTCAGGATAATGTTTCGACATCATGCCGAGCCATTGCTTGTAACGACCGACCATCCCGATCTCAGTTTTGGCTGGGCCGTTGATAAAACGAATTTGCAGTTGTAGCAGTTCATTCCATTTCATCAAAGGTGCATCCGAGTTTTGACGGATACATTGAGTCAGGTCGGGTGTGGTCACTGCACCACGGCCAATCATCAGGTCTTCGCAGCCAGATTCTAGTCGGCACTGTTTGGCATCGGCATTGTTCCAGATTTCACCATTGGCTATCACATTGATCTTGAGTGCTTCACGAATCGGTTGTAGCTGGTCCCAAAAAGCGGGTGGAGTATAGCCATCGGCTTTGGTGCGTGCATGAACGGTAACCCATGCTGCTCCTGCATCTTCAATGGCATGGGCATTTTCCAGCATGAAATTACGGTCCATATAACCCAGACGCATTTTGGCGGAAACCGGAATATGCGCAGGCACTGCATCACGCACGGCTTTAACCAGCTCATGCACGACTTCGGGTTCATCGAGCAGGACTGAACCACCACGATGACGGTTCACGGTTTTGGCCGGACAGCCAAAATTCATGTCAATTGCCGGTGCGCCCATGGCTGCCACTTTGGCGGCATTCGCTGCTAGCATCTCCGGATTATTTCCTAAGAATTGGACATGTACCGGTGTACCTGCCGCCGTCTTGCCATCATTCAACAGTTCCGGGCAGTAAGTATGATAAATATGATCGGGCAGAAGGGAATCGGTGACACGGATAAACTCGGTCACACACCAGTCAAAGCTACCTACGGATGTCAGCACATCACGCATAATCGGATCGGTTAAGCCTTCCATGGGAGCAAGCACAAGTTTCAACGGTGCACACCTGTAAATTTAAAACGGTGTTATACGTTTTTTTAGGCAGCCTGTCTAGGCTGGATCGGAATTGAATGATGAGTACCTGAAAATTGAACTTTTTGGGCTGATATAAAAAGGCCCTTAATGTGAATTAAAGGCCTTTAAAAGTGAAAATTAAGAAGGTTTAGCAATATCCAGCCATTTTAGTCAGCCAGTTTCTCGACTTTCATACTTTCACGATAATACTGGCAGCCCTTGTACAACAGGAAGAAGCCAATCAATCCGGCAATCGCATTGACGATCGAGATCGAGTTGCCGACCATCAGGGTGTTCTGGAAGTATTTATCCGTAATTAACGCCACAGCGGTGGTTCCGACGCCTAAGGCAATCAGGTTTGAAACCAGCAGGAACTTGGCAGATACTTGTGCGCGTAGCTGGTTTGGTGTCAGCATTTGCGTAGCAGCAGCCGATGCAGGAATCGGGAAAGTGGAGAAGAACATCGCCACAAAAATCAGCGCAAATGAAAGCTGCATATTATCGACCTGAGTAAACAGCACACTCGGAATAATCAGCGCCGCACAGCCAATGGCACCGGTACGAATTGCAGCATCGCTATAGCCACGTTTCGAGAAAAAGTCGATCAGCCAGCCACAGAACAAGGCACCTGAAGTATTCGCGACTAGAATAATCGTACCGAGGATATAACCGGTTTGACTCGCATCCAGACCGAAATTACGCATGTAATAGGCAGGTGCCCAGCCTAGCAGCGAATACAGCATCATGGTGTAAAAAGAAAAGCCAATAAAATGACAGAAAAAGGTCTTTTTATGTGTCTTGATAAAACCGATCGAGTTTTTGAAAGATGCTTTAATGACCTGGCCATCCTGACCGACTTTCATACCCTTACGTGCAGGTTCACGCACCGTCAGCACCATGAGTAGGGCCAGCAATACGCCCGGTAGACCGACAATCATAAAGGTGAGTTGCCAGGTTTTTACTTCACCAATAAGCGGTAAAGCCACGAAGCTGACATCTTTGAGCAGGCCAATCACATAGCCGCCAATCAGGAAAGCTAAGCCCGAACCAATAAAGGCACCAATGGCATATACCCCGAGTGCACGACCTAATTTATCTTTCGGAAATAAATCGGCAACGATCGAATAAAAGGCAGGGGAAAGCGCAGCTTCGCCGGCACCCACACTCAGACGTGCAATAAACATTTGAATAAAGTTTTTACTGAGGCCGCAGGCTGCTGTGGCAAGACTCCAGAAAGCAATCCCGGTCGCAATGATTTTAATCCGGGACTTTTGATCCGCCAGTGCGGCAATGGGCAGGCCCATAATGGCATAAAACAAGGAGAAGGCCAGACCTTGTAATAGGCTGAACTGGGTGTCGCTCAGCATTAAATCGGCTTTAATCGGTTCAATCATGAGCGATAAAATTTGACGGTCTACAAATGACAGAATGTAAGCCCCCATACAAATGACCACCACATACCATTGGTAGGTGCTGCTTTCCGGTGGCGGTTCAATCTGTTCAGACAGCGGCACGGCCGATTCTGCTGGTGTAGGCTCAAAACTTTGATTTGGCGGTTGAATCGTCCTTTCAACCATTTCTAGGTTCAGCGATTTATCATTCATCATGCAACATCCTGTGCTGATCGTTTGAGATATTTATTTGATACTTTTAATTTGATTGTTATTTTTATATTGTATCGCATTTAATTAATCTAGAGGCTAAATGGATAGGCGTCAATCTGTTTTTAAGAATAGATACAAATAATTTTTAAAGACTAAAAAAAGGAATCATAATGATTCCTTTTTTTAGTGTGCATTTTTAGCCACGTTCAACCAGGGTTAAAATATCATAGGTTGCAACCAGTTCATCGCGCTGGTTTTTCACTTTAATATCCCAGACCACCACACCATGTGGCTTCTGTGCCGGATCGCGCAGTGCTTTTGGAGTTTTCTGCTTACAGGTCAGTTCTACCTGAATGGTGTCGCCAATTTTTACTGGCTCCACAAAGCGTAAGTTGTCCATGCCATAGTTGGCAATGACTGGACCCTGAGCGGCATCAACGAATAAACCGGCCGCAGCAGACACCACGAAATAGCCATGGGCAACACGCTCACCAAACAGCGATTCTGCTGCAGCAATCTTGTCCATATGCGCATAGAAATGATCACCGCTCAGGCAGCCGAAATTCACCAGATCTGCTTCGGTCACGCTACGTCGTGCAGTCAGTAAACGTTCACCGATACGCAATTCATCAAATGATTTTTTAAAAGGATGCACTCGGTCTTCAAAGACCTGAGCTCCGGCAGTCCAGCTATGGCCGACTTGGGTCATGGCATTTGGCGAGCCTTGAATCGCAGTACGTTGCATATAATGTTTGACTGCGCGCAAGCCACCGAGTTCTTCACCACCACCGGCACGTCCTGGCCCACCATGCACCAGTAAGGGCAATGGCGAACCATGTCCGGTACTTTCTTTGGCACTTTCAGCATCCAGAATGTGTACACGACCATGCCATGGCGAAATTTTGCTGAGCAGTTGTTCAATATTTTCATCGGTATTGCGTACGATGGATGCCACCAGACTACCTTCGCCACGTGCCACCAGGTCAGCAAGTTGAGCCAGGTCAGTATATGGCATTAAAGTCACTACAGGTCCAAAGGCTTCAATCTTATGGATATTTTCTGCCTGAGCTGGCACTTTGCATACCAAAACTGTCGGTGGATAGCATGCAGACTTTTCAGCGTTTTGTACTTGAATCTTAAAGTCCTGACGCAAGTGGCTACCGAATACGATCTCTGCATCCTGGCTGAGCTGTTCAACTTTTGCCGCGACATCATATTTCTGTTTGACGCTGGCCAAAGCACCCATCGTCACGCCTTCCTGAGCCGGATCACCCACAACGACTTTTTTCAGTTTTTCAATTAGGCGACTCTGTACGGTGTCCAAAAGTTCAGCCGGAATGAATGCACGACGAATTGCGGTACATTTTTGTCCGGCTTTAGAGGTCATTTCACGGAAGACTTCACGGACAAATAAATCAATGCTTTCGTCATTGGCTTGTTCAGTCAAAATCGCGCTGTTGACTGAATCTGCCTCCATCGTGAATGGAATAGAGTAGGCATTGAGGTGCGGATGAGAACGGAGTTTTTGTCCTGTTGATGCTGAACCGGTAAAGGTGACCGTATCTTGAGGATTTAAATGATCAAATAAATCATAAATCTGACCGCAAATCAGCTGAAGTGAACCTTCTGGTAAAAAGCCGCTTTCATGAATAGCTTTGACCACGGCGTGGGTCAGCTCGGCACCTTCTGTTGCCGGTTTGACAATACAGGGTACGCCTGCTAGTAGCGTCGGTGCGATTTTCTCCAGCATGCCCCAGATCGGGAAGTTAAAGGCATTGATATGCACTGCGACACCGGCTTTAGGACTCAGTATATGTTTGGCGCCAAAGTTGCCTTGCTTGGATAGCGGAATCCATGCATCTTCAACCCATGCGGTTTCATCACTCAGTTCGCGACGCACCAAACTCGAATAGGCATATAAGGTCCCAATCCCGCCTTCAATATCAATCCAGGCATCTTTACGGGTACAGCCGGTTGCCTTGGCAAGTTCATAAAAGTCTTCTTTGCGTTCCATCAAATACTGTGCCACTTGCTTCAGTGCATTGGCACGTTGATGAAACGTCCATGTGGCAATAGTCGCACCTTTTTGTTTGGCATACTTCACCACGGCTTGGGTATCGATGCCCTGACTGCCAACTTGATAAACCGCCTCACCGCTAATGGCATGATAAACCGTACGTAAATCGGCTTGCGCTGTGTATTCTTGGCCGTACACCAGTGAAGCTAAGCTTTTGATGGCAATAGGATTATGAGTTGATTCAGTATCTTGATAATCCATTGTGCTTGAGCTGCTGTCTAACTCTAACATTGTAAAAACTCCATTTATGATACGTTTTGAGTGGTATTTTTAATTTTGATGTTTCATAATTTGTGTTGAAAAATTGAAAATGTCAATCATAAATCTGTGTTTAAAAATGAATAACAATAAAATAAAAAATATTAAATGATGTAAAACATATATTTACAAAAAATAAGGGATAAAAATTAAATGATACCAATAAATAGATATTGATTTTAATTACGTATCGTTTTAATTTGGGTGTATCAACACTTGGGATAAGTGAGGGAACAATGAATAACCAACAACAAATCTTCGATCAAAAGATTGAAAAGGATATTTCCATAGAGCCGAAGGACTGGATGCCGGATGCTTATCGTAAGACCTTGATTCGTCAGATCGGTCAGCATGCACACTCTGAAGTGGTGGGCATGTTGCCGGAAGGCAACTGGATTACCCGTGCACCGACCTTGAAGCGTAAAGCTGTGCTGATGGCAAAAGTTCAGGACGAAGCCGGTCATGCTTTGTATCTGTACAGTGCTGCAGAAACCTTGGGTGCGGATCGTGACGACATGATGGATAAACTGATTGCCGGTCGCATGAAATATTCTTCAATTTTCAACTATCCAACCCTGAGCTGGGCCGATGTTGCCGCGATTGGCTGGCTGGTAGATGGTGCAGCAATTGTCAATCAGGTTGCGCTGTGCCGTACATCTTATGGTCCTTATGCCCGCGCTATGGTGCGTGTGTGTAAGGAAGAAAGTTTCCATCAGCGTCAGGGCTTTGAAGCCATGATGGAACTGGCCAATGGTACGCCGGAACAAAAGCAGATGGCACAAGATGCAGTGAACCGTTTCTGGTGGCCGGCCCTAATGATGTTTGGTCCAAGTGACGATAATTCACCGAACAGTGCACAAAGCATGCAGTGGAAAATTAAATTATTCAGTAACGATGAGCTGCGTCAGAAATTTGTCGATAACACCGTGTCGCAAGTTTTGCAGCTGGGTTTAACCGTTCCAGATCCAGACCTCAAATTCAATGAAGCCACCGGACATTACGAATTTGGTGAAATCAATTGGGATGAGTTTTTTGCGATTCTTGCAGGCAAGGGGCCGTGTAACCATGAGCGTATTGAAGCACGCCGCAAAGCTTGGGAAGGCGGCAAGTGGGTACGTGATTCCGCAGCTGTCTATGCTCAAAAACAGCAGCAACAGTCAGCAGCACAAAAAGTCGCTTAAAAAATAGTTTGATCAATATAGGGAATTTTGCTCATGAATAACAAAAACAACTGGTCACTTTATGAAGTGTTTGTCCGGAGTAAACAGGGTCTGAGTCACCGTCATGTCGGCAGCCTACGCGCACCGGATGATGAAGTCGCACTACAAAATGCCCGTGATGTCTATACCCGCCGCAATGAAGGCATCAGTATCTGGGTGGTGAAGTCTGAATTGATTACTTCTTCACAACCAGATGAAAAAGCGGAATTTTTTGAACCTGCTTTGGACAAGGTTTATCGCCATCCGACCTTTTATAACATTCCAGCTGGCATCGAGCACATGTAAGGGAAGGATGAAGATGATGACAAATCAAGTATTGGCAGAATTTCTTTTACATGTGGGTGACAGTCAACTGATCCTGTCACATCGTTTGGCAGAGTGGTGTGGTCATGCACCTGAACTGGAGCTGGATATTGCCTTGGCCAATATCGGACTGGATTTATTGGGTCAGGCACGTACTGCCCTCAGTCTGGCAGGTGAAGTGGAAGAACAGGGCCGTGATGAAGACAGGCTGGCTTATTTCCGAACCGAGCGTGAATACCGCAATTTACTGCTGTGCGAACAGCCGAATGGTGACTTTGCCCAGACTCTGGTGCGCCAGTGGTTGATGGATCACTATCACGCTTTATTGTTTAGCGCCTTAAGTCAAAGTCAGCATGCTGAGTTGGCCGCCTTTGCAGTGAAGTCACTCAAAGAAGTGAAATATCACCAGCGTTTTTCCACCACCTGGATGGAGCGCCTAAGTTTAGGTACAGCAGAAGCCCACGAGAAAACCCAGCAAGGTTTAAACCAGTTATGGCGTTTTACCGAGGAACTTTTTGTCCTGACGGCTGATGAAAGACAGCTAGTCGATAGCGGTGTAATTCCAGATATTGAAAATTTAAAAGCACAGTGGCTGGAAACGATTACAGCCGAGTTAGCGCGATTTGAATTAAGCCTGCCAGAGCTGGGCGCTTATCGCAGTGGGGCTAAACAGGGTTTACATACAGAGCATCTCGGTTTTGTTTTGGCCGAACTGCAATATATGCAGCGCTCATATCCAAACATGAACTGGTAATTCGGCACAATCACAGGGAGTGAGTCGCATGAATCTGATTCGACACGTAGAAGATCAATGTTGGGACGTTTTGCAGCAGGTTTCTGATCCAGAGATTCCAGTATTATCGGTGATTGATCTGGGCATGATTCGTGGCGTCGAGCTGAATCAGCAGGATGAAATTGTGGTGCGACTCACGCCGACCTATAGCGGCTGTCCGGCCACGGATTTATTAAAAGCAGAAATTACCCAGGCTTTCGAGGCGAACGGTTTGACGCCAGTCAAAGTGATTGTCGATCTGTCTGAAGCCTGGACTACGGACTGGATGAGTGAATCGGGCAAACACAAATTACAGCAGTATGGTATTGCCCCGCCGCAAGGCCAGTCACATAGCTGTGGTACGCATGTGGCATTGACCGATGGCATCACCTGTCCACAGTGCTTAAGTCATAACAGCAAATTATTAAGTGAATTCGGTTCAACCGCCTGTAAAGCTTTATATCAATGTCGGGACTGCTTAGAAACTTTTGACTATTTCAAATGTATTTGATTGTAACGATTGCTCGGTGGTCAGGGTAAACCAATAACAAGCCTGAACACCGCCACCTAAAAGAAGGATTTTGCCATGAGCCAATTTATACCGTTAACCATTAAATCGATTCAGCCACAAACCGAGCAGGCGATCTGCATTGCCTTTGATCTCGCGCCTGAACAATTGGATGCTTTCCAATATCAGCCAGGTCAGCATCTCACCATCCGCCATTTAAGCGATGACGGCGAGCTGCGCCGCTGTTACTCCATTTGTAGTGATACTCAGGAAGATATGAGTATTGCAATTAAAAAAATTGATCAGGGTCAGTTCTCGATCTGGGCCAATGATCATTTGAAAGCAGGCGATGTTTTAGAAGTGATGCCGCCGCAAGGGGTGTTCTTTCAAAAAGCAGCCAAGGCAGGCGGTCAACATTATTTAGGTTTTGCAGCAGGCAGTGGCATTACCCCGATCTTATCCATTGTGAAGTCGGTTTTAAACCGTCAGTCGGAAGCCACCTTTACTTTGGTCTATGGCAATCGTTCTTGGAAACAGACCATGTTTTCTGAACAGATTATGGATCTGAAAGATCGTTTTAAAGAGCGTCTGCAACTGGTGAATATTTTTTCCCGTGAATTGAATGATAGCGAGATTTTTAACGGGCGTATCAACGCAGATAAATTGCAGCAGCTGTTTCAGGCCAATCTGATTTCTGCTGAAGCCGATCACTGTTTTGCCTGTGGCCCTGAAGAAATGATGACGGCGGTGGAAACGGTATTACCGACTTGGGGCATTCAGCGCAGCAAGATTCATACCGAACGTTTCAATACCGGGACTGCACCACGAGCAACCGCCCAGCAGATGGAAAGCCGCAGTGAAGAACGCGTCAATATCATCCTCGATGGTCGCGAGCTGATTGTTGAAGTCTCTAAACAGGATGACAGTATTTTAGATGCTGCGCTACGTGCCGGAGCGGACTTACCTTATGCCTGTAAGGGCGGTGTTTGTGCCACCTGTAAATGTAAGGTGCTGGAAGGTCAGGTTGAAATGGCGGTGAATTACAGTCTGGAAGAAGACGAAATCCAGAAAGGTTATGTGCTGAGCTGTCAGGCACGTCCGACCACAGCCAATGTACGTCTGAGTTTTGATGAATAAGTACGGAATCAATTGCTGAGCATAGCAGGAGTTCAAGGATGACTTACATTAAAACCAGCTCACCCAAGCCAGGTGTGGTACTGATTGAGCTGAATCGCCCGGAAAAGCGTAATGCCTTAAACAATGCCACCTTGCAAGACATTGCAGCCTGTTTACAAGACTTGGAAACAGATGCTGCTGTGAAAGCCGTGGTCATCACCGGAAATACACAATGCTTTGCTGCTGGTGCCGATTTAAATGAGCTGGCGCAGTTAGATGTGGTTAGCATCCAGCAGGATCAGCGGCCACTGCTGTGGAAAAAAATTGATGAATTTTCCAAGCCTTTAATCATGGCCGTAAATGGCTATGCTTTTGGTGCAGGTTTCGAATTGGCTTTGCATGGTGACATGGTGCTGACCGGAGAAAATGCCCAGTTTGCCTTGCCTGAAATTGGCTTAGGCATGTTGCCGGGTGCCGGTGGAACACAGCGTCTGGCCCGTCTGGTCGGTCAGCAATTGACGATGCGCTGGGCCATGACCGGTGAAATGATTTCGGCACAGACCGCATTGCAACATGGCATTAGCAGCCAGGTTTGTCCGGCAGAACTGACCGTGCAATACGCACTGGAGCTGGCAGAAAAAATTGCCAAGCAGGCACCGCTGGCTATTCGTGCCATCAAGCAATCCTTAAAGTCGATTCATGAAGTGACTTTAAGTCAGGGATTGAAGCTCGAGCGTCAACATTTTGTCTGGCTGGCGGCGACCCAAGATCGCCAGGAAGGCATCAATGCATTTTTAGAAAAAAGAAAACCAGAATTTAGAGGTGTGTAATGGATTATCAAACAATTATTGTCGAAGAAAAAAATGCAGTGGGCTACCTGACCTTTAACCGTCCAAAACAGCTCAACAGTTTTAATGAAACCATGCATCAGGAAGTGTCCAGTGTCATGAAAGCCTGGGCCAAAGACAGCCAGATTCGTGCAGTGGTGATTTCAGCCGAAGGGCGTGGTTTCTGTGCTGGTCAGGATCTGAATGATCGTGTGGTCGATCCGAATGCCGATGCACCGGACTTAGGCCTGTCAATTGAAAAATATTATAACCCTTTGATCAAACTGATTACCGAGATGCCAAAACCAGTGATCTGTGCGGTGAATGGCGTGGCAGCAGGTGCTGGCGCCAATATCGCCTTGGCTTGTGACATTGTGGTGGCAGCAAAATCGGCTTCTTTTATTCAGGCTTTTTGCCGTCTAGGTTTAGTGCCAGATTCAGGCGGTACCTGGTTCCTGCCGCGTCTGGTCGGGCGTGCCCAGGCGATGGGCTTAGCGATGCTGGGCGATAAAATTCCGGCTGAGCGCGCAGTACAACTGGGCATGATCTGGCAGGTGGTTGAAGATGAGCAACTGCAAGCAGAAGCGAAAAAACTGGCAGAGCATCTGGCGCAGCAACCGACCTATGGTCTGTCGCTGATTAAAAAAGCCATTCATGCCGCAGCTGACAACAATCTGGATGAGCAGCTGATTCTGGAGCGTGACCTGCAACGTCTGGCTGGACGTTCAAGCGATTATAAAGAAGGTGTGCAAGCCTTTATGCAGAAGCGCACCCCTGAATATAAAGGATGCTAAATCATGCAACAGATCAATTTAGAACAAGTCAAAGTTGCTGTGGTGGGTGCTGGGACCATGGGGATTGGTATTGCACAACTGGCAGCCATGCACGGGCATCCGACCTATGTATTTGATCTCGATCGCAGCAAGGTTCAGAGTGCCTTGACTGTTTTAGAGGCGCAGCTCAGCAAGCGCGTACAGAATGGCAAAATGAGCCAGCAACTGCTCGATAGCACTTTGGCCAATCTGATCGTGGCAGAGGACATCCAGCAGCTGGCCGATGCGGGCCTCATTATTGAAGCCATTGTCGAAAAGAAGGAAGTGAAGCAAACCCTGTTTCAGCAGCTGGCTACCATTTGCCCGGAACAGACGATTTTTGCGTCCAATACCTCATCGATTTCCATTACCGCAATTGCCTCGGCTATTCCGCATCCGGAGCGGGTGATTGGACTGCATTTCTTTAATCCGGCACCGGTAATGAAACTGGTCGAGATTATCCGCGGACTGAAAACTTCAGCAGTCCTTGCCGATGCAGTATTTGAGCTGATGAAGGATTGGAACAAAGTCCCGGTACGGGCCAAATCGACCCCCGGCTTTATCGTCAATCGTGTCGCGCGGCCTTATTATGCCGAAGCCTTTCGTGCCTTGCAGGAAAATGCCACCATCCCGGAACAGCTCGATTACATCATGCGCGAATGTGGCCGTTTTGCCATGGGGCCGTGTGAACTTACAGATCTGATTGGGCAGGATGTGAATTTCTCGGTCACACAAAGTGTCTATCAGGAATTTTTCTATGAGCCACGCTACCGCCCGTCCTTGATTCAAAAAGAACTGGTCGATGCCGGTTGTTATGGTCGCAAGTCCGGTCAGGGTTTTTATGATTACGCTCAGGCCAAGCCTACGCCTGTATATGAATTGCCAGTGTGTTATGCCAAGTCGCTGAATAAGCTCAAAGTCACAGTAAAAGGTGAATGGCTACATTCCTCAGTACTGATTGAACGTTTAAAACAGGCCTCTCATGTAGAGCTGAGTTTTCAGGCAGCAGAACAGAATGAAATCCTGATTGGTGACCTTTCTCTGCGATTATCGCTTGGCGAATCAGTTGAACTGGCTTATCCGCATGAGCCTGTGGTGTTGATGGATTGGCATGCAGATTGGGAAAATGCCCAATCGATTCCAGTCGTTGCATCACCAGCATGTAGTGCTGAACAACGCCAGGCAGTGGAGCTATTCCTCATAGGTATGGATATGATACCTATTTGGTCTAAGGATCATCCCGGTCTTTATGTTATACGTAGTATTGCCATGTTGGTGAATGAAGCCTGTGAAGCGGTACTGCATGATATCGCATCAGAACAAGATATTGATTCTGCTATGAAATATGGCGTGAATTATCCTTGTGGTCCATTCGAATGGGCAGATAAAATTGGATATTACACAATTTTACAAATTTTAGAAAATATGTATCGTATTTATGGTGAAGACCGCTATAGAACTAGTATATATTTAGCAAAGAAAGCGGTGCAGGGATATGCACAGAAAACTCAGCAGCAACCATTACGTGTTGCTGGCTAAAAGGAAGAATCATGGAACAGGTTTATATTTTTGATGAAATTCGCACCCCGATCGGACGCTATGCCGGTGGACTGAGCAGCATTCGTGCTGATGATCTGGCAGCGCTACCGGTTCAATATCTGAAAGATCAGCATCCGGCCTTGCCATGGGCAGAACTGGATGAAGTGATCCTAGGCTGTGCCAATCAGGCCGGTGAAGATAACCGCAACGTGGCGCGTATGGCTGCTTTACTCGCAGGGTTGCCTGAATCTGTTTCAGCACTGACCGTAAACCGTTTATGTGCCTCAGGTCTGGATGCCATTGGACTGGCAGCCCGTGCCATCAAATCGGGTGAGGCTCAATTTATTTTGGCGGGTGGCGTAGAATCCATGAGCCGAGCGCCTTTTGTGCAATCCAAACCTACAACTGCCTTTAGCCGTACCCCTGAAATTTATGACACCACCATTGGCTGGCGTTTTATCAACCCAAAATTTAAAGCACAGTTTGGCGTCGATAGCATGCCGGAAACTGCCGAAAACGTCGCTGAAAAGTATCAGATTAGCCGTGCAGACCAAGACCTGTTTGCCTATCACAGCCAGCAGAAAACCGCAGTAGCGCAGCAAAAAGGTATTTTTGCCGAAGAAATTCTGCCAGTCGAGGTTAAAGGTCCGAAGAAAACCACTCTGACCATTTCCCAAGACGAGCACCCGCGTGCAGAAACGACGCTGGATAATCTGGCAGCCTTGAAAACCCCATTTCGTAAAGAAGGCGGTTCAGTCACCGCTGGTAATGCTTCGGGTGTTAATGACGGGGCGGCTTGCGTATTACTCGGCAATCAGCAGTTTGCTGAGCAGTATGGTTTGCGCCCGAAAGCTAAAGTGATTGGAATGGCCAGTGCCGGTGTGGAAGCTAAATATATGGGCATTGGGCCGGTGCCAGCAGTACATAAAGTGCTGAAACAGACTGGACTCAGTCTGGAACAGATGGACGTGATTGAGCTGAATGAAGCTTTTGCTGCGCAGTCACTGGCCGTGATTCGTGAACTCGGCTTGCAAGACGATGATTCCAGAATTAACCCGAATGGCGGTGCCATCGCCTTGGGTCATCCGCTGGGTATGAGTGGCACCCGTCTGGTGATCACGGCCATGAAAGAACTAAAACGCCGTAAAGGCAAATATGCACTCTGCACCATGTGTGTCGGTGTGGGTCAAGGTGTGGCACTGGTTTTAGAAAATATGGATTAAACACATCATTCAATCAATGAATTAAACCGTGGTCAGGAAGACTGCGTCAGGAGTAAGAATATGAATAACAATGCAATGGAAAAAATTGAAAAAGTATCGGTTGATGAGTTACGCAGTGTTCAGCTACAGCGTATGAAAAAGACGTTGCAACATGCTTATCAGAATAGCCCGGTTTATAAAAAGAAATTCGATGATGCTGGCGTGCATCCAGACGATTTTAACTCACTGGAAGATCTGGCCAAATACCCGTTTACCACCAAACAGGATTTACGTGATAACTATCCGTTTGGCATGTTCGCTGTGCCACAGGAACAGATTGTACGTGTGCATGCATCTTCTGGCACCACCGGTCAGCCGACCGTAGTCGGTTATACCCAAAATGATATTAATGTCTGGTCAGATGTAGTGGCGCGTTCATTACGTGCAGCCGGCTTGAGCAGTAAAGATATCATCCAGGTGTCTTATGGTTATGGTCTGTTTACGGGTGGTTTAGGTGCACATTATGGCGTTGAACGCTTGGGTGCAACGGTGATCCCAATGTCTGGCGGACAAACCGATAAACAGGCGCAACTGATTCATGACTTTAAACCGACAGCACTGATGGTTACGCCATCTTACTGCCTGAACATTATTGAAGCGCTTGAGAAGAAATTTGGCACAGCCAAAAACTGTTCGATTAAAACCGGTGTCTTTGGTGCAGAGCCATGGACCAATGAAATGCGTAAAGAAATTGAAGAGCGTCTAGGCATTGATGCGCTGGATATTTATGGTTTATCAGAAGTGATGGGGCCGGGCGTAGCGATGGAATGTCTGGAATCCAAAGATGGTCCAACCATTTGGGAAGATCATTTCTATCCTGAAATCATTCACCCTGAAACTGGTGAAGTGCTGCCAGATGGCGAACTGGGTGAACTGGTATTTACCACCATTACCAAAGAAGGCATGCCGGTAATCCGTTACCGTACCCGCGATCTGACCCGTTTATTGCCAGGCACGGCACGTACCATGCGCCGTATGGACAAAATTGTCGGCCGTAGTGATGACATGATGATTATCCGTGGGGTCAATGTCTTCCCATCACAGATTGAAGAGCAGATTTTACAGATCCAGCAACTCATTCCGAACTATCAGATTCAGATTTGTAAACAGGGACATCTGGATACATTGCATATCCGTACCGAAATGCGTAAAGATAGCAGTGACATTATGGCACACCAGCTGGCAACTCAGCTTAAGGGCCAGATTAAAACTATGGTCGGAATCACCGTGAGTGTCGAAGTGTTGCCTGAAGGGAGCCTGCCACGCTCTGAAGGTAAGGCACAGCGCGTGTTTGATATCCGCAAGTCTGCATGAAGTACTATTAGATGATAGCCAAATGGTCTATCATCCAGTTTCTATAAGGTAAAGTTAAACGCAATGAATCCGAAATTAAAACAAATAATTGATGACTTTATTCAAACTGAAGCACTCAGCGGAACCTCATTAATCATGACCATCTTCGGTGACTGTATTTTTCACCGCGGTGGCATCATCAGTCTGGCCAGTCTAATTCAGCTCATGGATGTCTTCGGATTTAATGAACGATCGGTACGGACTGCCGTATTTCGTCTGGTCCAAAATGGCTGGCTGATGTCTGAGAAAATTGGTCGCACCAGTTATTATCGCGTAACCGAAAGCAGCCGCCAGCGTTTTATTATGGCGGATCAAAAAATTTACAGTTTTCAGCATACCGAATGGGATCAGAAGTGGGATCTGGTGCTGCTCAGTTCAGTGGAACTGGAAAATAAACTGGTTCTGAAAAAAGAACTGGAATGGCTGGGCTTTGCCAATATCGCCACTAATGTCATGGCCTATCCGGGCTGTGATCACCAGAAACTGCAAAACCTGCTGCTGAACCTGAAAATGACCGACCAAGTCGTGGTGTTTAAGGCCGAAACCTTGCAGCTCTGGCAGGAATCCTATCCAACCGTGAAACGCATGGTTGCCACCAACTGGCCGGTGCAGGAACTGCATCAGCGCTATGAAAAATTTATTGCGGATTTCCGGGAATTCTTTCATCTGGTGGAACAGGAAGATGAACTGGATCCGGTTCAGGCTTTTCAGCTGCGAATTTTGCTGATTCATCAATTTCGCCGGATTTTATTAAAAGATCCAAATCTGCCTTTTGAATTATTGCCATCCAACTGGCTTTCCCTGAATGCCCGTAATCTGAGCAGTAATTTATATCAAACCGTGGTTGCGGCAGGGGATGAATTCTTTATGGAGATCGCCCGAACTTCGGAAGGTTCGATGCCGCCGGTACATCCACAATTCTATAAACGCTTTGGCGGTTTGCGACTGGAAGCCGTCAGCTAATCTAATTCTGCATTTTTAAAGGAATAAAATAATGCCGTGTTATGCCATTGATGGTGTGATTCCTGTGGTCAGCCCTCGTGCTTATGTACATCCACAAGCCGTTCTGATCGGGGATGTGGTGATTGAAGAGGGCGTATATATCGGGCCTTTCGCAACTTTAAGAGCCGACTTTGGCGGGATTCACATCCAGAAAAATGCCAATGTTCAGGATTCCTGTACCATTCATGGCTTTCCCGGCAATGTCACGCTGGTCGAAGAATATGGTCATATCGGACACGGCGCGATTTTACATGGCTGTATCATTCGTAAAAATGTATTGGTCGGCATGAACAGCGTGATTCTGGATGAAGCCGAGATTGGTGAAAATACCATTATCGGTGCCAATAGCACGGTTAAAGCCAAAGCTCAGATCCCGGAAAATTCATTGGTGCTCGGTAGTCCAGCGCGGGTTATCCGTCCTTTGGAAGCTAAAGAAATCGCCTGGAAAAGCAAGGGAACGCAGGAATATATTCAGCTGACAGAGCGCTGCTTGTCCTCCATGCAGGAAGTCAATCCTTTAACGGAAGTCTCCGCAGACCGGCTGAGCTACAAAGCCTTCAAGGCAGAGTATCAGATCAAGCAGAATAGCTTGAATGACTAAGTCAAGAACATGATTCTATTCATTGGATGAATTCTGCATTTTAAAAACAGGAAGTGACTGAAACCAAATTCCAACTGCATTCCCTGACTGGCTATTTAGACTGAAATAAAACTGGTCTGGAAAGCATATATGGAAAACAGGGAATTTAAAGATCATTTCTCCCAGCAATCACAGGATTATGCCTTGTTTCGTCCGCATTATCCGGATGCATTGGGAAAGCTATTGGCAGAGCTGTCACCAAGTACTAAATTGGCTGTAGATGTCGGCTGTGGTTCTGGACAGCTTTCAGAAGTTTTGGCGAATTACTTTGATCAGGTGCTTGCTATTGATGCGAGTAGTGAACAGATTGCCCAAGCCAAACCGCATCCAAAAATTCAGTATGGTCAGGCGCTCGCTGAAGAGATCCCGTGTGCTGACCATAGTATTGATCTGATTTCGGTGGCTCAAGCAGCGCATTGGCTGAATCTCGAAAAATTCTACGCAGAAGTCCGTCGTATTGCTAAACCCAATGCCATTCTGGCTTTAATTAGCTATGGCGTGTTCAGTGTGGATGAGCCACATCTGGATCATTATTTTAAGCATTTTTATAAGGTGACACTCGCACTGTACTGGCCACCTGAACGTCGCCATGTAGATGAAGGATATAAAAATCTCCCATTTCCATTTCAGGAAATGGTGATTCAGCCACCGGTATTACAGGTTGAATGGAATTTTTATCAGTTAATTGGTTATATGAGTACTTGGTCAGCCGTGAAAGCAGCCACTCAAGCACTTGGACATAATCCATTAAATGCACTGGCAGATGCCTTATTGCCAGAATGGGAAGATCCAGAATTGCCTAGAGTGATTCGCTGGCCATTGTCAGTGCGTGCGGGGCGTATAATCGTTTAAAGAATATTCAAGCTAAAGCCTGTTTATTGGACAATGAATTGAATATTTCAAGGCTCAGAATTATCGCCCTAGAATCATTTCCAGCACAAATTTAGACCCAATAAAACCCAGTGCCAGCAAGCCAAAACCGAGCAGGGTAAAGCGCACGGCTTTCTGGCCACGCCAGCCAAACTTCCAGTGTCCGATTAATAGGGAACCATAAACCAGCCAGGAAATAATACTGAACGCAGTTTTATGTGCCAGATGCTGGGCGAAGAAATTGTCGATGGTGAAAAAGCCAAAGCCCAAAGCGAGGGTAAGTAAAACAAAACCGGTCATCAGCATATCAAACAGGAGCGATTCCATGTCCTGATAAGAGGGTAGCAAACTGACCCAGACCCGGCGTTTCTGCTTCTTTTTCAGCTCACGATCCTGAAAACGTAAAATTACGGCCTGAATGGTTGCCATGAGCAATACTGCATAAGCAGACAAAGACAAAATAATATGAATATCCAGACCCAAAGAGTTTTGTGCGATGATTTTTGCAGGCTGAGTAAACGCAAAGCCGAGGATCAAACCTGTGGCAGCTACTGGAATTCCGATCAGATTCAGGGCAATAATTGGACGATAAGTACTGTAAATAATGCTGAGTAATAGCATTAGACCGGAGGTAAAAGAAAACAGGGCAAAGACATCATAATTGATGCCTAGCGAGGTATGCATATCGCCATATAAAACCAGTGCATGCAGGCTCAGGCCAAGCAGTGCAGTTAGCGAGACAAACCATTGATTAGGAGCACGTTTAGACATTAAATGAATGAACAGATACCAGAAGGAAGCGGTATAAGCGACTAATGCTAAGATCGTATAAACCAAGGGGAGGCTAACCATGTCAAACCTTTTTAAGGGTGATGAATATTCATTTATATAAATTCGCTGCGAACTACAGTATCCTATAGCATTCTATGCATAAATTTTCTATTTTAAGAAACAATTTTTTGCTCATGGCTATTTTAAGCGGATTTTGCAATGTTTGATACCTTAACAGAACGACTCACGCAGAGTTTAAGAAATGTTACTGGCTCAGGGCAGCTAACCGAAGACAATATTAAAGATACGTTACGTGAAGTGCGTATGGCGCTTCTTGAGGCC
This sequence comes from Acinetobacter sp. CIP A162, assembly GCF_000367905.1. Classification (GTDB taxonomy): domain Bacteria; phylum Pseudomonadota; class Gammaproteobacteria; order Pseudomonadales; family Moraxellaceae; genus Acinetobacter; species Acinetobacter lwoffii. The sequence continues at coordinate 48,899 of NZ_KB849159.1, forward strand.
GATGTTGCATTACCTGTAACTCGTGAATTCATCGCGAAAGTTAAGGAAGAAGCATTGGGCCAGGAAGTGATGACTCAGTTATCTCCTGGGCAGGCTTTTGTCAAAATCGTTCATGACGAATTGACCAAAATGATGGGCGAGGCCAATGAAAGCCTCGACCTCGCTGCAAAACCACCTGTGGTTGTCCTGCTGGCAGGCCTGCAGGGTGCAGGTAAAACAACAACTGCAGCAAAACTTGCACGCTTCTTACAAGAACGTCAAAAGAAAAAAGTCGCGATGGTCTCTGCCGACGTATATCGTCCGGCTGCGATCAAACAGTTACAGACTGTCGCGGGTGAAGTCGGTGCGATTTTCCTGGAATCCAGCGCAGACGAAAAACCGATTACGATTGTGAATCGTGCGATTGAACAGGCAAAAATCCAGTTTGCCGATGTGCTGATTGTCGATACGGCAGGTCGTTTGCATATCGATGATGACATGATGGGTGAAATCAAAGAGCTGCATGCAGCGATTAACCCGACTGAAACCCTGTTCGTGGTCGATGCCATGACTGGTCAGGATGCGGCAAACACCGCTAAAGCATTCAACGATGCCTTGCCTTTAACTGGTGTGATTCTGACCAAAACTGATGGTGATGCGCGCGGTGGTGCGGCATTGTCAGTGCGTGCGATTACCGGTAAGCCAATCAAATTCTTGGGTATGGGTGAGAAACTCGATGCCTTGGAGCCATTCCATCCTGAGCGTGTCGCACAGCGTATTCTCGGTATGGGTGATGTACTTTCTTTGGTCGAAGAACTTGAACGCAAGGTCGACAAAGAAAAAGCCGAAAAAATGGCGAAAAAACTGCAAAAAGGCGGCAGCTTCAACTTTGAAGACATGCTGATGCAGTTTGAGCAGATGAACAAGATGGGCGGCATGATGGGCTTCCTGGACAAACTTCCTGGCATGAGCAATGCCGGTCTGCAAGATGCGTTGGCGCAAGCCAATCCTGAAAAGCAGGTCAAGAAAATGGAAGCGATTATCCAGTCGATGACTATCAAAGAGCGCCGTAACCCGGACTTGATGAACCCAAGCCGTAAAAAACGTATCGCAGCAGGTTGTGGTATGGAAGTGGCAGAAGTCAACAAGCTGATCAAGCAACATGCCCAAATGGCCAAGATGATGAAAAAATTTGCCAATCCATCGGGTATGGCGAAAATGATGAAATCACTTGGCGGCTTGCAGAAACAGTTTGGCGGCGGCGGTGGTATGGGTCCATTGTTCGGCGGCAACGACAAGAAATAAGTTTTATTTTAAAAAAAGGCGCAATATGCGCCTTTTTTTATTGCGAATAAATGGTCAAACTGGTTTAAACAAAACAACATTTACTTACCCAAAATAAAAATCCAATCAGGCAGACTCGGGAATATCAGCACAAAATAAAGAGAAATTTCAAATGAACCAAGTAATTGTCGTACATGGTTATACTGCAAGCCCGGAAGAAAATTGGTATCCATGGATTCAGGAAAAAGCCCAACAGGAAAATGTCAGTTTAAAAGTACTCCGGCTGGATCCATCGCCTACACCGACACTGGACACCTGGGATCAGCAAATGCGTGAACAGATTGATGCAATTGACGAGGACAGTATCTTTATCGCACATAGCTTGGGAACTGTGGCCGCATTGCATTACTTATCCAGAGAATTAAAACAGCAGAAAATTCAGCAACTGGTACTGATCGCGGGATTTAATGGTCGATTGGGTCGCCTGGATGAAGTAAATCCTTTTATTGATGCTGCTGAGATCGATTTTGATTTACTCAAACAGCAGATTGCAGAGCGTGTAGTGATCTATTCTGAAGGCGATGATCGGGTTGCGCCTGAATTTAGTCTGGAACAGGCGGACAGTCTGGATGCCATTGTGGTGAATGCCAAGCACCATGGGCATTTTATTGATTCTCAAGGTTGTACTGATCTGCCGGAACTCTGGAAAGTGATCAAGCCTTATCTGATTAAATCCGAAGTTTAAGCATGTTGTTGTATTCGCTAAATTTTAAAGTTTAACATGAGATGGTGTTCAAAAAGGCACTTGAATTCCATCTCCAGACTGGTTAAAACTAATTTTTTGTCGACGCAATTTGCGTTCAATGATAATAAGTAAATCACTATGAAAAATATAATAAAAAAAGTCTATATCGTCCCTGATTATCAGGCGAACTCCAATGATCACTGGTATCCTTGGCTGAGTCGCCAGCTTAAAAATGCCGGTTTTGAGTCCAAGCGGATTATGCTGGCCAACCCCTTTCAGCCTGATTTAGAAGAGTGGCAGCAGAATCTGAAACTGCACATTCCGCACATGGATGAACATACCTTTTTAGTTGCACATGGCCTGAGTTGCGTCAGTGTTTTAAAATTTTTACAGGAACATTATATTCAGCAGCAACACAAGATCGGCGGCATCATTCTGGTCTCGGCCTTTGATACACCGCTGGTGGCCTGGTCAGAACTGAATAAAATACTGCAGGCTGTGCGACTCGATCTGAAAAACTTGCCGTATAGCTATAAACGTGCGGTGATGCTGATCTCCAGTAATGATCCCTATGTGCCTGCACCGATTTCCTTGCGTTTAGCACATAGCTTGAATGCACAAATTTTTGAGATCAAAAAAGCCGGGCATTTCAACAAGTCCGATGGCTTTGCCGATTTTCCGCAATTGCTGGACATTATCAAACAGTGTCTGGCAAATGAGCTGCAAAATGCTGCAGGCCTTTAAGCAAAAGATCCGGTTCAATCCGGGGCTGATACTGAGCGAGATGTTGCGCAAACAGCGGCGCATCTCCACCAGTTAAAACCAACTGTGCAGGGAAATCACGCAATACTTTTTCGATGATACTCAGCAGACCAAGTAGGATGCCATGATGTACCGCATCGATGGTATTGCGTCCAGGATTGAGTTCAGAAAAAGCGGCATCCGGAATTTTAATGCCTTTGGTATTCTGAATTAGGGAGTCACGCTGCAAGTATAGATTTGGCAGAATAAATCCACCCAAATGTTGTTGTCCTTGCGCCAGATCAATGGTCAGCGCCGTACCGCAACTAATCACACAATAATTTTCATGCGTTTGCGTCGCCACTGCAAGTACCTGTAACCAGCGGTCAATCCCCAGTTGCGAAGGTTCATCATAGCCACAGATCAGACCGGCATATTCTGCCTGTACTTGAGCAAAAATCACTGGAATATGCAGGCTTTCTAAAATGCTGAGAATGCGCTCATTATTGATTTTATCTTGGACAGAGGATAGACCTACCTGATGCAAGCCCAGCGCTTTGAAATGCTGGATCAGGCCAAGTAACAAATCAGCAGGGGACTGTAAATGTAATTCTGCTGCCTGTTCAATAATCTGATCATGCTCGGTAATCCAGTATTTAAGCCGGGTATTGCCGATATCCAACCATAATTTTTTCATTGCTGTATGCCTGTTCATCCACCGTGTTGAAGGCGGAGCTGTCCCTGATAAAAGGTCTGGATTCCCTGATCGGTCAAAATCTTGACTGCACCATCATCCTGAATCCCGAGAAAAGTACCGGAATATTGCCCTTGCACGTCAGTAAATTCAACCGTTTGTTGCATAAATGCAGCCGATCGATTGAAACGCGCCGCCAGGTTTTGACTGCCATAATTAAACCATTGCCCGGCTTGCTGAATCGCCAGATATAACTGGGCAATCAGCTCGACTCTTGAGGTATGTGATAATCCCAACTCGTTCAAGGAGCTAACCTGCTGATCTGGAAGGTCAGTGAGCAGAGGATCGATATTTAAACCTACACCGACCACCACCTGTGTAGATGAAATCGGCTCGACCAGAATGCCGCCCCATTTTCCGTGCAGGCTATACAGGTCATTCGGCCATTTCACCTGTAATTCCAGGCCTTTTAGACTGGGCATTTGCAGGATATTTAACGCAATTTCTAGCGCCAGACGACCATCGATGGGTTTTTGTGTATGCAGCAATGTGCTTAAATAGATGTTCCCTTCAGGTGAAATCCACTGACGTTGACGCTGTCCACGGCCTTGGGTCTGCACATGACTGCACACCAGAACCTGCTGCACCCCCTTCGTTGCCAATTCGCGTACATCATCATTGGTCGATGTGGTAATCGGTTTGATGAGTAATACTTCCGGGAGTTGGCCTGCATCGCTTAATCGTTGTTGCAGTTCACGAGTTTCTACATCCATTTGAATCTAAACGTGGTAAATATCGTTATGGAGTTAATCATATATTTATTGATTGGTGCAATTGCCGGATTCACCGCAGGCCTGTTTGGGGTCGGTGGTGGTTTGATTATTGTGCCGATCCTGTACATTGTTTTTACCCAGCTTCAGTACGATCCCAGCGTGATTATGCATATGGCGGTGGGCACTTCCTTGGCAACGATTATTGTGACTTCTATCAGTTCGGTGATGGCGCATCATCAGCGAGGGGCAGTACTATGGCCTGTGTTTCGTAATCTGGCGCCAGGTCTGATTATCGGTTCTTTCCTAGGTGCGGGGATTGCCGATTATTTATCTGGTCAGGGTTTGCAGTTAATGATTGGCTTCTTTGCGGTCTGGGTGGCATTTAGAATGTTCAAGGGAGCGCATATCCAGATTGATCCGAATCAAAAATTGCCTTCAACCCCGGTACAAATTGCTGCAGGTGGTGGAATCGGTGTGGCATCGGCGATCTTTGGGATTGGCGGGGGAAGTCTGACCGTCCCATTTCTGAATCGCTGCGGAATCGTGATGCAAAAAGCCGTAGCGACCTCTGCGGCTTGTGGATTGCCAATTGCAGTCGCAGGTGCGCTGGGTTTTATCTGGTTTGGTAAACAGGCGCAGGTTACCGTACCAAATACCATTGGCTATATTCATATTTATGCCTTTATCGGGATCAGCATGATGAGTTTTTTCACGGTCAAGCTGGGGGCAAAAGTGGCACATCTGCTTTCACCGGCCGTATTAAAAAAATGTTTTGCTGCACTACTGACCACCGTCGGCCTGTATTTTATTTATCAAGGGTTTATGGCCTGATTTAAACCTTTTCGGTTGGACTGATGTACCGTATAAGGAGAATAGCTCACTATTCTCCTTTTTTATGGGCCTAAGTTGGCTATATAGACATAAGATTGTCTGACAATGTCAAAGTATTTATGGATAAAAACCCGTTTAATAGCAACATAGTCCAAATAAAGGGCTAAACCAGTATCCATAAAAATAAAGACAGGAACGGTATGCCATTAGAACAAGCGCACAGTTTGTCTGAGCAGATTGCCAAGCACATTAGCGAACAGATTATTCGCGGTGAACTGGTCGAAGGCGAACGTATACAGGAACTCAGGATTGCCTCAGAGCTTGATGTCAGTCGGGGTTCGGTTCGTGAAGCCCTGCTTTTGCTGGAACGCACCCAGCTGATTGAAATTTTCCCGCGCCGTGGGGCGATTGTCTCGGAAATGTCGGCCTTGCAGGTGCGTGCCTTATTTGACATGACCTCATTATTGCTCGGGCAAATGGTGTATCGCATGGCGGAAACCTGGCGGGTGCATGAAGCTGAGCGCATTCAGCTATTATTAGAGCAATTGGAAGCAGAAACTCGCCAAGGACACACTGAAAAGTTTTATGATCTGATCTTTCAGGGCATGGCCCAGCAGCATGAGATGGTGGGGAATCCTTATCTGATGCGCTACTATCAGGAACTGCTGCCATCTTTACGTCGGAGCTATTTTCTGACCCTGAATATTTCCAGACGCGAGTTACAGGAATCTTTTGACTTATTTAAACTGGTCACTGAAGCAATTTTGATACGAAAAAGCCATCAGGCCACTTTATTTATGGAAGATTTTTGTCGACACTTGCGCAACCTTGTGTTGGAATCTCTGACACGGATGAAACAAATTGAACTCGCGTGGGCCAGACGCTCACGACGTTAAATCAGGACATTATGCGTTTAAGCAGTTTAAAACTTTCAGGCTTTAAATCTTTTGCCGACAGTACCACTTTGCATTTTAAAGATAATCGTACTGCGGTCGTGGGACCGAATGGTTGTGGTAAATCTAACGTCATTGATGCCATACGCTGGGTCATGGGCGAGTCCAGTGCGCGCCAGCTGCGTGGTGGCAGCATGCAGGACGTCATCTTTACCGGAACTGCGAAACGTAAACCGGTGGGCATGGCCAGTGTAGAACTGCGCTTTGACAATACCTATGGCAAGCTGGGCGGTGCTTATAATGCCTATAATGAACTGGCAGTACGCCGTCAGGTCAACCGCGATGGCAAGTCCGAATATTTCCTGAATGGCAGCAAATGCCGTCGTCGTGATATTACCGATATTTTCCTTGGTACCGGTCTTGGGCCACGTTCTTATGCGATTATCGAGCAGGGCATGATCAACCGTCTGGTCGATGCCAAGCCAGATGAAATGCGGGTTTATATTGAAGAAGCCGCGGGTGTATCACGCTATCAGGCGCGTCGCCGTGAAACGATGCTGCATCTGGATCACACCACACAAAACCTGTCGCGTCTGGAAGATATCGCCTCCGAACTGAAATCCCAGCTAAAAACCCTGAAACGTCAGTCGGAAAGTGCGATTCAATATAAAGAACTGGAAGGACAGATCCGTACCATCAAGATCGAAATTCTGTCTTTTCAATGTGAGCAAAGCCAGCGTTTACAGGAAGAATATACCCTTGAGATGAATACGCTCGGGGAAAACTTTAAGCTGGTACGTTCCGAACTGACCACCGTTGAACATGATTTGGGCAGCACCAGTGAACTGTTCCAGCGTCTGATTCAGCAATCCACTCCTTTGCAAAGCGAATGGCAACAGGCCGAGAAAAAACTGGCTGAACTGGAAATGACCCTGCAACAAAAGCAGTCTTTGCTGGAGCAGAATTCCACCAGTCTGATCAAGTTGGAACAGCAAAAAGTCCAAACCAAAGAGCGTTTGCAGTTGATTGAACTGCAACTCGAAACCTTGCAGCAGCAACTTGAAGATCAGCAGGCACAATTGCAGCAGCAAGATGGCCAGAGTCAGGCGCAAAGCCAAAACTTGACTGAGCTCAAAGCTCAACATAGCACTGTGGCAGCGCAATTTACCCAGATCAAAACCCAGGTCGAACAGCAGCAACAGCGTAAATTACAGATGTTGGCTCAAAGCGAGCAACTGGCAAAGAATATTGAGCGGATTGAACAGCAGAAACAGACGCTCCAACAGCAAAGTGCACAGATTCAGCAACAGGCGCAGCAAGATGAGCTGGATCAGTATCAGGCAGACAAAGCCCAAGCTGAACAGCAAATCGTTGGCTATGAAATTCAATTAACAGATTTAAGAACTCAATTCGAGCAGATGCAGGCAGAGCAGGCGAACCATCAGCAGCGCTTGATGCAGCTCAAATCTGAAATTCAGGTGCTTCATTCAGAAAAGAAAAACCTGAGCCAATTACTGACCAAAGCCAATCCAAATGCTAAAAACGATGCGGTCCAGCTGATGCATGTACTTAAGCTCAATGATGCAGGCAAAGGACATGCCAGCCTGATCGAAAAGTTTTTGGCCAAGTGGCTGTCTGCCCAGATTCTGGCAGAGGGTGAGTACTTCCTTGAAGATTGTGCGCGTCAGTTAAAGCAACAGGCTGTTCAGAATAAAATTCAGATTGCCAATACGATGTGTCTGGCCGACTGGATTGAATCTCCGCATTATTCACTGTGGCAACAAGTCGCGGTCGTAGATACATTAGCACAAGCATTACCGCTTCAAACTGACCTATTACAAGGCCAGTCAATCCTAAGTCTGGATGGCTATCATGTTGGGTCAGACTGGGTCATTGCGCTGGACTATGATGAAGCCAGTCAGGCCGGACAAGGCGCATTGAGTCATCGAATCCGTCTGGATGAAATCGAGCAGCAGCTTGCGGAACTTGAACCCAAGCTTATGCAGCTGGAGCAGCAGTTACCTGAATTCGCCGATCAGGTTAAAGCTTTGCAAAATCAGATTCAGAGTATCAGCGAGCAGCACAAGCATACCCAAAAGCAGCTGCAGCAACTCGATGTCAATATTGCTAAAGTACAAAGTAGTGCGCAGGCTTTTGCATTGCAAAAGCAGCAATTACAGCATCAGTTACAACAACTGGATGAGCAGCTTGAAGAAGATGCCATGCAGAAAGATGATCTGGAAATTGATCTGCATGCCTTGAATATCAAACTGGAACAGGCGCTACCAAATTATAAAACCCTGCAATTCCAGCTGGAAGAATTGAGTACTCAGCTGGATGACTCACAGCAGCTCAGTCAGCAAGCGCAGCAGGAATTAGAAGTGCTGCGTAGGCAAAATGTGCAAAGCCAGCAGCAAATTGAATTGCTGGAAAAAGATCAGGTATTCCTAAAAGAACAGTCTCAACAAATTACTGCACAAATCGAGCAGGCCAAGAAATTTGTTGATCCGGTACAGCTGGAATTACCTGCTTTACAGAGCCAGTTTAATGAACAGGCGCAGATCACTGAAAAGCTGCAAAAGACCTGGGCCGACTGGCAGATTGAATTAAATCAGGTGCAGAGCAAACAGCAGCAGCTGACCGAACAGCGTCACAGCTTCCAGCAGCAGGATGAAAAACTCCGCAGTACACTGGAAGAAAAACGTCTGGCCTGGCAGGCAGCCAAATCTGATTTGCAGCATTATTCTGAACAGCTGAAAGAATTGAATAGTGAAGTAATTTCCGGACTGAATATTGACCTTAAAGCACATCAGGCGAAACTGGAAAAAGCTCAGGCTCAGTTCGATAAACTTGGTGCAGTCAATCTGGCGGCTTCTGAAGAATATGAAGAAGTGTCAAAACGTTATGAGGAACTGAGTCACCAGATGCAGGATCTGGAAAATACGGTTGAACAGCTACAGGCCGCGATGAAGAGTATTGATCAGGAAACCCGTAAACTGTTTATGCACACGTTTGATCAGGTCAATGCTGAACTGCAAAACCTGTTCCCGAAAGTGTTTGAAGGCGGTGAGGCGAGTTTAAGCCTTGAAGATGGCTGGCAGTCGGGTGTAAAACTGATGGCCCGACCACCGGGTAAACGAAACAGCTCATTGGCCTTACTCTCTGGTGGAGAAAAGGCCTTAACCGCATTAGCATTGGTATTCGCGATTTTTCGCTTAAATCCGGCACCATTTTGTGTACTGGATGAAGTCGATGCACCGCTGGATGATGCCAATGTGGGACGCTTTTGTAATTTAGTTAAAGAGCTTTCTGAACACGTGCAATTTATTTATATTACCCATAACAAACTTGCAATGATGATGGCGACTGATCTTTTAGGTGTAACCATGCCTGAACCGGGAACATCAAAATTAGTGACAGTTAATTTGGAACAGGCAAAAGAATACGGCCTAGCTGCGGAGGTATAATATGGAAATCACCACCATTATCGGGATTGTTATCGCAATTGTGATTATGCTGTTTGGTATAAGAATGCTGTTCAAAAAACCTGTAGAGGCTGTACCTTCACTGGATGCCAACCTGCATATCGACCCGGATAGCCAGACCCCGATCATTCCAAGGCATGTACGTTCTCAGTTGGCACAACAGGATGTCGAATCTGATCGTATCGAGCCAAGCTTGGGTATAGATGAACCGGCTCCTGAAAAGCCTTCCGCCTTTCGCAAGGCTGAATCAACTCCGGTTGAGCCAAAAGCAGTCGAAACTCCTGTAGCTGCCCCGTCAACAGAAGCTGAAGTAGTGGAAAAGTCGGTAGTCACGGCAGCGGATGTTCAACAGGTAGAAGCGGAACAGAAGAATAGCCAGATTGAAACCAAGGAAGAAATGCCTGAATTCAGCCTGAACAGCAACATCGAAAAAGCAGAAATTTCTGAATTTAATGATGAAAGCAGTATTCTGGATGCACATCTGCATGAGCAAAAAATAGTGGATGAAGAAAGTGCTTTGTCCAATGCTGAAACCATTATTTCTTTGCATATCTATCCACAAGGCCGTGTACTTTCGGGTGATAAAACCTTGAAGGTTTTATTGAAATATGGCCTGCGTTATGGCGAACTGGCCTGTTTCCACCGCTATAGTGAAGATGATTCAAAACTGCTGTTTTCGGTACTGCAAATGACGGATACCGGCATGGAAGGTTTTGATCTGGAAACTCTCTCGACTCAGGAAGTCAAAGGTCTGGCCTTCTTCCTGGCTTTGCCGCATAGCGATGTACAAAATGCCTTTGATACCATGGACAGTATTTCACGTCTGATTGCCCGTGAAGTGGATGGTCTGGTCTACGATCAGAACCAGCAGGAATTTACACCACAATTACGTGAATTCTGGCGCCATCAGGCGATTGATTATCGCGCGGGTCAACCTACAGAAGTTTAAGCGGTTTTGTTCGATCTGCAAGTTGAATCTGTGGACTGCAATTTTTATAATAGCCAAAAGCTGAATATTCTACAGGGCGGATTTTCCGCCCTTTTTTATGGTGAAATTATGACCCAAGATGCCACTGTCATTGCGCAAATGCGTCAACTGATTCAACTGCTTGCCAAGCATAATCATGCTTATTATGTGATGGATCAACCGAGCATTGAAGACAGTGAATATGATCAGCTCTTTCATCAGCTCAAAGCTTTAGAACAACAATATCCCGATCTGATCCAGCCGGATAGCCCGACCGATAAAGTGGGTGGGCAGGCGCTTTCAAAATTTGTGACCGTAACACACGCCGTGCCGATGCTGTCATTAGGCAATGTCTTTAATCAGGAAGATCTGCTGGCTTTTGCCCGCCGTATTGAAGAACGTTTGCCGAATCAAAAAATTGAATATGATGTTGAACTGAAATTTGATGGTCTGGCCATTTCACTCTGGTATGAGCATGGCGTACTGACGCGTGGGGTGACGCGCGGCGATGGGGAAACCGGTGAAGACATCACCCAGAATGTCAGAACTATTCGCAACCTGCCGAAACTTCTATCTCCAGTGAATGGCATCATTCCCGATTTGTTGGAAGTCCGCGGCGAAGTGTTGATGCCGAAATCCGGTTTTGAAAAATTGAATGCTGCCAATGCCGCCAAAGGTGAAAAGACCTTTGCTAATCCGCGTAATGCTGCGGCAGGAAGTTTGCGTCAGCTGGACCCGAATATTGCTGCCTCGCGGCCATTGGCTTTTTATGCTTATGGGATTGCTCAGTGCGTGCCGCATCATGGACAAACCACTATGTCCGCCAGTCTGGAATGGTTACATCAGTTCGGTTTTGCGGTTGGCGAGCGTCACTTTATCTGTGACAGTATTCAGGACGTGCAAAAGGTCTACGAACAGATCATTGATGAGCGTGCCAGTCTCAGTGTCGAAATCGATGGTATGGTGATCAAGGTCAATGACCTGAAACAGCAACAACAGCTTGGTTTCCTGAGCCGTGAACCGCGTTGGGCCACCGCCTATAAATTTCCGGCAGTTGCAGCACTGACCACAGTAGAAAATATTAACTGGCAAGTGGGTCGTACTGGAACATTGACGCCGGTTGCGCGTTTGAATCCGGTCGCTGTTGGTGGAGTAACAGTCTCCAATGTGACGCTGCATAATATTGGGGAAATTCACCGTCTGGATGTGCGTATTGGCGATACGGTCAGTGTTTATCGTAGTGGCGATGTAATTCCTAAGGTGGAAAAAGTCTGGCCGGAATTCCGCCCAGTCGATGCAGTAGAAGTGCATTTACCTGAACAATGTCCAGTATGTGATTCACCAGTAGTGATGCCGGAAGGTGAAGCATTGGCCCGCTGCTCTGGCGAACTCTATTGTGCTGCGCAGCGAATCGAAACCATTCGTCATTTTGTGTCGCGTAAGGCCATGGATATAGAAGGGCTGGGTGATCGCTGGGTAGAGTCACTGCTACATTTAAATCTTCTGAAAGATGTATCAGATATTTACCATCTGCATGAGCACCGTGAGCAATTACTCCAGATTGAAAAAATGGGGGAAAAATCGGTCCAGAATTTAGTTGATTCTATCGAGAACAGCAAGAAAACCACACTGGCAGCTTTCATCTATGCACTCGGTATTCGTGGAGTAGGAGAAACTACGGCACGTATGCTGGCCAATACTTTCCAGACACTGGATGCCTTACGTGAGGCAGATCTGGAAGCATTAAAGAAAACTCCAGATGTAGGTGATATCACTGCGGAATGGATTCTGGATTTCTTCCAGGCACCACATAACCTGGAAGTTCTGGATCGTTTACTGGCTGCCGGTATTCACTGGGATGCACCGATTGCACCGACCCGTCAGCCGTTAAACGGCGAAAGCTGGGTGGTCACCGGGACTTTAAGCAGTATGGGACGAGATGATGCAACCCAGTTATTGCAAGCCTTAGGTGCACGAGTCAGTGGCAGTGTGTCCAGTAAAACCAAATGTGTGGTTGCGGGTGAAAAAGCGGGTTCTAAGCTCGATAAAGCAGAAAAACTCGGTGTACCTGTGATCAATGAAGCGCAATTTATTGCTTTGATGAAAGAGCATGGGCAAATCGAAGACTAATCAGTTCTAAACAATGACTCAAATAAAAAAGACACCGAGGATGATGAATCTTCAGGTGTCTTTTTTATTGCTAGTTCAAAACTATAGGTGAATGAGAGGGGGAGGATAGACAAATACAAGGACAGGTTCGGCAATGTGAGTTGAATTCACGTACAATATCGATTCATTTGCAGGTATAGATCCTGCCTTATTGATTCTGTTCTCCCGTTGATGATTGGCATACACATGGCTCAAGCAAAGAAATCTTTTCCGCAACAAAAATCGGAATTACATGCACGAAATCTGCATCGTAGTCGTTACGATTTTCCTCAGTTAATCCAGAGTTGTCCGGAACTTGCCCCTTTTGTCATCCCGAATCAATATAACGATCTTTCAGTCAACTTTTCTGATCCTCAAGCTGTGAAAATGCTCAATAAAGCATTGCTCAAGCATTTTTATGGTATTCAATATTGGGATATTCCTCAAGATTATCTTTGCCCACCTATTCCGGGTAGAGCCGACTATATTCACTATTTAGCGGACTTGTTGAGTGATAGCAATAAAGGTCAGATTCCAACAGGACACGCCGTTCACGTATTAGATATTGGGGTGGGCGCGAACTGTATTTATCCGATTATTGGTCATCGTAGTTATGGTTGGAAATTTGTTGGCTCAGACATTCATCCTGCATCGGTAAAAAGTGCTCAATTTATTGTGGAGGCAAATCCAAATCTCAGGAAGGGGATTCAGATTCGATTGCAAAAGACACCGAGCAATATTTTCAAAGGTGTGATTAAACCTTCAGATCGTTTTGATTTGACCCTGTGTAACCCACCATTTCATGCTTCGCAAGATGAAGCAAATGCCACAGCAACGCAAAAAATACGCAAACTTGGTAAACCGGTTGATCGGTCTAAAGTGGTGTTAAACTTTGGCGGACAAAAGAACGAGCTGTGGTGTGACGGTGGAGAAGAACGCTTTGTTTGCCAGATGGTACAAGAGAGCACACAGTTTGCTGAGCAATGTCTTTGGTTTAGTACACTGGTTTCTAAGAAAACCACATTGCCTATGCTGTTAAATACCTTGCGTAAGTGCGGTGCAGTGGAGGTAAAAACCATTAAAATGACGCAGGGGCAAAAAGAGAGTCGTTTTGTGGCTTGGACTTTTCTAGATGCAAAGCAACAGCAAGCGTGGAAAAATGCGCGTTGGACTTCTGCTTAGCTTGTTTTTAGGCAGGAATAGTGAGCTTGTGGGCGTATAAGTCGGTGTAGTAGCTCAAATTTAATCTGACAGACACAATAAAAAAATCGGTAACTGTCAGATCAGGTTTGAGCAAGTACGATTAAGGAATATATTTTTTCACCACACCATCATCTAGTAATTGCTGGAAGTGCTCGACCAGACTCTCTTTCACCGGACGATATTCCAGACCGAGTTCATCCTTACTTTTTTGTGCATTAAAGAAAATTGGATAACCCATATTCAGTTCTACAAATTTGCGGCTAAAACCTGCTACAGGCCCGAACAGTTTAAAGGCTGCTTTGGGCAGTTGATTGCGTGGGAACGGAAACTTATTGCCGAAATGTGCCCGTAGAATTTGGCCCATTTCCAGCAGACTTAAGCTTTCACTACAAATGATATAACGGCCATGCGCTTGCGGATTAAATGCAGCACGGATATGCGCTTCAGCGACATCCTGAACATCGACCACGCCATTCCACATCGGTGGAACGCCAAGCAGGGTCATGCCATTGGCAAACTGTTGCAGGACTTCTACGCTGCCAGACTGGGTATTTGGTGTTAAGGATTGACCAAAAACCAGTGCCGGATTGATACAGACCAGATCCCAGCGATCCTGTGCTTCAGCCATTTCCCAGGCTTTACGCTCTGCCATGACTTTGGAATAAGGATAAGGCTGATGCGTGGCCGAACTGGTGGTATTCCAGCATGATTCATCAAAACTGTTATTTTCAGTTTGTAGAATATCAATGGCATCGCCATAGGTAGATGCAATACTCGATGTCACGATCACGCGTTTCACTGCTTCAGTCTGATTGACACTATTCAGTACATTTTCAGTGCCTAATACCGCAGGTTCGATAATATCTTTGACTGCATCTTTATAGTTGGTGACCACAAAAGGTGAGGCCATATGAAAGACAATTTCACAACCTTGCATCGCCTGATCAAAAGAACCCGGGCTTAATAAATTGGCCTGAAATAACTTGAGAGTTCCCGGTGTGCTGTCGGCAATTTTTTCTAAATGGGCAAAGCTTTTACTTTTATTTAGGTCACGTACCGTGGCATGTACAGTATAGCCTTGCGTGAGTAATTTCTGGATGACCCAGCTGGCAATATAACCCGATGCACCGGTAACCAGAACAGGCGCTGTTGTTTGTGGATGTGTCATATCGGAACCGTTGTTGTTTTAAATTTGTGTGAATGATAAGCGAAATTTAAGCATGAAGTACGCCAATGCAGTGATGTTTATACAAAAAGAATGAATCTGTCTGGTCAAAATTAAGATTTACAAATTTTAACGCATGTGTTTATTTGCCGGTTTTAGGTTATTGGCAAGCGTAATGAAAATGCAAAGTGTTGTTTTATAAATGGGATTTCATTAAGAACGAAGTGTAAATGCAAGTACTTCTCATTTTAATTATATAAAAATCAAATATTTAACCATGGTTAAGCTTTGCAAATTCAATTGCTTTTCGCCATAATAGCAAAATACAGGTAGGGAGTTATTCAAATGCGCGGAAATCCAGAAGTCGTAGATTATTTAAATATGTTGATCGGTGGCGAACTGGCTGCTCGTGACCAATACTTGATTCACTCTCGTATGTATGAAGATTGGGGATTGACCAAAATCTTTGAACGTATCGATCACGAAATGCAGGAAGAGTCCCAGCATGCGGATGCAATTATCCGTCGTGTTCTGTTCCTGGAAGGAACGCCAAACATGCAGCGCGATGACGTTGAGATTGGCGACGATGTGGTGAGCTGCCTGAAAGCCGATCTAAAACTTGAATACCACGTGCGGGAAAAACTGGCGCAGGGCATCAAGTTATGCGAAGAAAAAGGTGACTATATCAGCCGTGATATGTTACGCCAGCAAATGTCGGATACCGAAGAAGACCATACTTACTGGTTAGAAAAACAATTGCGCTTAATCGAACTGATTGGTCTGCAAAATTATATTCAGTCACAGATGTAAAACCGGATGAATAAAAAACCCAGCACATGCTGGGTTTTTTATATCTTGAAAATACTTAGTTGTTATTACTCATAATGCCAATTTTTTTGACCTCCAGCCTTTGAGCTGCCGCCATGACCATAGCGATATGTTTATATTCAGTGGCACGATCCGCCTTGATTTTAATCTGATCCTGATCCGCTTTTTGCGCTACTGTCTTGAATAAGTTTTCCAGAGCTTGGGTATTTGCTACCGGCTGTTCATTCCAGAAAATCTTACCTTGTGCATCCAGACGTAATTCCACCAGCTCAGGCGGTTTTTCATCGGTTACAGGAGGCGTTCCATTCGGTAGATCGATATTAATCGAGTTATTCGGCAAAGGAATTGTGATAATAAACATAATCAGCAAGACCAGCATGACATCAATCAATGGGGTCATGTTGACATCTAACATCACATCATCGTCTTGATTTGAACCAACATTCATACCCATAAACTTAATCCTTCTTTGTGCTTAAGGTGTAGCGGGCGGAGTGGTGACAAAAGCAATTTTGCCAATACCCGCTTGCTGGGTCGTACTAATCACCTGATCAATTGCTTCATAAGGTGTTAACTGATCACCACGAATATGCACTTCAGGCTGCGGACGTTTCTGTGCTTCTGCCTGTAAACGGCTCAGTAAAACTGTTTTATCTGCAATATTAATTTCGTTCCAGAAAATATCGCCAGTTTTATTGACAGCCAGCTGAACATTTTCTGGCTTGGTTTCATACAGTACATTTCTTTCTTCGGGCAGATCGACAGGTACGGTATGAATGGCAACCGGTACAGTAATCAGGAAGATAATGAGCAGAACCAGCATAATATCAACCAAAGGTGTGGTATTAATGGTTCCAATTACCTCATCATCGCTGTCGTTTGAATTGACCATCATTCCCATGGCTGATGCCTCACTCTTACTTCACGTCACGATTGACAGGATTATTGGTCGTAATTTCGCCGCTGAGTAATACTGCGTGTAAATCAGAACCAAAGGTACGTACTTCTTCCATGACCGCTTTATTACGGCGAGTCAACCAGTTGTAGCCGAGTACCGCAGGAACTGCGACCGCAAGACCGATTGCAGTCATGATCAGTGCTTCACCAACCGGGCCGGCAACTTTATCAATGGATGCTTGCCCTGAAACACCAATGGCAGTCAATGCATGGTAAATCCCCCAAACGGTTCCGAAAAGTCCAACGAAAGGTGCGGTAGACCCGACTGTCGCAAGGAAGGCCAGGCCACCACTCAGATGGTTCTGGATTTTGTCGATCGCACGGGAAATTGAGATAGTGACCCAGGTATTGAAATCAATACGCTCAAGTAGTGTACCGCCATGATTTTTAGTTGATTTAATCCCTTTTTCCGCAATAAAACGGTAGACGCTGGCTTCGTCCAGATTCTCGGTTGCATTATCCAGAGAAGAAGATTCCCAGAAAGTATTTTCAGCTTGCTTAGCCTGTTTGCGAATCTTGCCTTGTTGCAGGCATTTGCTGATCATGATGTACCAGGTACCGATCGACATGACCACCAGAATAAACAAAGTGATTTTAGAAACAATATCACCTTCTTTCCACATGGCTTCTAGGCCATAAGGATTGTATCCAGCTTTTTCATCGCTAGCTTCAGCAGGCAGTGGTGGCGGGGTCGGTGTAGCCGCTGTTGCAGGTGTTGTTACCACTGTTTCAGTGACAGCACTGGTATTGGGGGTAGCGGACTGTTCTGCAAAAACTGTTTGCAGAGGTAATAAAGTGCTCATGGCAATTACACCAGCAGCAGTCATATTTTTTAAAGGTTTTAGTGATTTTTTCATCATGGATCTCCTGATTTTTTTCTTTATCTGTTGTATCTGTTAGTCAAGGACAAATTCATATGGAATGTCATACCAAGATTCTTGCGGTTCGCCATTTTTCATTGCCGGCTTGAAAGTACATAAGCTGAAGGCCTTGGATGCTGCACGATCCAGCGCACGACTACCGCTCGACTTTTTCACTTTGGCATCCTGGACCTTGCCGGTGGTATTTACATATACAGAGATCAAGACTTCACCTTGTTCTTCATTCATCAGTGCATCACGTGGATAGTCTGGGCGTTTACAACCTGCTTCACCTTGTGAAACACCACGAGTTACGCCAGCGGGTGGAGGAGCTGGGGCTGGAGCGGCTGCGACTACTGGAGCCGGTGCTGCTACCGGACTTGGTGAAGGACTCGCTGCAACGGGAGTAGGTACTGCAACAGTTGTCGGTTGGGTTGGTGTTGGAAGTGTTTTCTGTACAGGAACGACTTTTTCAACCGGTTTCACCTCAGGCACTTGTGCTACTTTTTCCACGATTTTTGGTGGTTCAGGTGGTGTTTCTTTTGGTGGCTCAGGTTCAGGCGGCTTAATATCTTGAATAATCATTAGCTCAACTGGCTGTTCCGTTGGTTTAATAATGTCTTTTGCCATACCAGCCATGAGTACCAGGCCAACCAGGATATGCAAAAAAACAACGACCCCAATACCAGTCAGTTTTTTGGCGGAGTTTTTTTCTAAGTCTTCAAACTTTGTGCCCATCATGACTCCTAGAATTTAAGACAAACAGGAAATAGTGCACTGATGAGAAAATTTTTTTAGTTACAGGCAGCATTATTTTTTGTTTGGCTAAAATTAAACGGGGAAAACCGCAAACACCGCTTGGCAGCAGTGTTTGCGAAGTAATTAATTAAAAGAATTTATAAGTACCACGTAGGAAGTAGGTACGGCCCATTGGATCACCGTGACGAGGGTCATAGCCATATTGAGCATTGTTGGTTGCATCAGAAGCAGGTGGTTCTGCATCAAACATGTTGCGAATACCTGCAGTTAGCTCTAAATTCTTGAATCCGCTATAGGTGCCTGCAAAGTTATAAAGCGTATAGGCACTTACATCACGTTCTTGAGAAAAGTCTTCATAACCACGGATATATTGTTGTTCTAGTCTCATTTTCCAGTCTTCATAAGACCAGTTGATATTGGCAATATGTCTCCAGCGGACGACTGCAGGATCATCATAGATGCCGACGAGCCCTTCCCATTCACCGTTTGGTTCTTCTTGCTCATCCATTTTGATGACATAGGTACCATCAATCCCAAAACCAAAACGGCCTGTTGCTGTCATTGGGCTTAAGTAGTTCAGGCTGAGGTCAATCCCTTCAGTTTTTAATCCACCCATATTTTGTAGAGTTGTATTTAAATACTGGATACGACCATCTGGAGCGTAAACGATCAGATTGCCATAGCGATCAAGGTCATTAAAAATGTCATTAGGAGTAACTGAGCTGACTAAACCTTCAATGTCAATATTGTAGTAATCAGCGGTGAATACCAGATTCTTGATTGGTTCATATACGAATCCGGCTGTAAAAGAGGTTGATTCTTCTGGCTGTAAGTCTGGGTTACCACCTTGTTTACGCTTGAACTGCATACCACATTGGTCTGCAAATTGGGTGCTGGTCGGTTGACCGTTAGCATCACAAAAACGTGGGTTATTGAAGTTAGTGCTAGTATTGGTTTCACTTTGTAAAGAGTTGATTTCCCACATACTTGGGGCACGGAATCCAGTACTATAAGAACTACGGAACATTAACTCTTTAACCGGTTCCCAACGTAGGGATACTTTTGGATTGAAAGTATCACCAAAGTCACTATAGTCATCATAACGTGCCGCAAGTTGAGCTTCTAGAGTCGGCAAGATCGGTACATGTAATTCAGTAAACACCGAAGTAATATCACGGTCACCTGAACTTGACGGTTTATTTGGATCAATACCAGAACCTGGAACCTGGCGAACAAGATCGGCATTCACCTTGGCTTCCCAGTCCTGAGTGGTGTAGCTACCACCCAAGGCAAATCCAACTTCACCTGCAGGTAGTTCATAGATTGGACGGCTGACGGTGAAATCTATAGTGGTAGAATCCAGACTTGCCATATTTGTTGGGCCTGCCACATCAAAAGTAGACCATTTCCCAGCATCTGCAGCGGCCTGAGGACCAAATGGGTTTAAGGTGCCATCATTAAGTGCGGCTTGAACCAAACTTTGATTCAGGTAACCACTGACGAAATTATCAGTTGCTTCACTTTTGGCATAAGTAACGCCACCATTTACATCCCAACCGTAGACTTCACCTTCAATCCCTGCAAAAAAGCGGTTTGATTCATTTTCTGATTGAGAAACACGGTTACCTGATTGTGAACGTAAATAAAGTGCTGCTCTTGGATCTACCAGACCAGCGATGTCTGGTGTAATGCCGTTGCCTGGATAATATTTGCTGGTATTTGGAATAGAAAGACTACCTCCCCATACATCAGGTGCTATCGAGGTTTTTACTTTACTTTCAGTATAAATATATTCAGCAACCGCATTTAATGAATCGGTTAATTTGAAGGTACCTTTACCTAGAGCTGAAAAAGTTTCTTCTTCTGGAGTAATACCAATGAGTGCTTGAGTGTTTAACAGGCAACGTGTACCAGATACAAACATATTTGGTGCATTATTACAGTTTTGATTGATATAAGGGTTAACTACACCTACACCTGAATCTAAAAGGTTGGCAGGGAAGCCGGCACTTGAACCGATCGCCATGTTCAACTCTGGAATTAAACCACCACGACGGCTGACTTTACGATCTTTGGCCATGATCATGTCAGAAGTACGATAATCTACTACACCGTAAACGTTGAAACCTTGTTCATCCAGATCACCATAACCACCGAAAATAGAGACATCATATTTGTCGCCATTCTTTTCTTCAGGTGCTTGCAGTCCACCAGAAATACCGAAACCTTGGTATTCCTTTTTGATAATAAAGTTAATTACGCCGGCAATTGCATCTGCACCATATACTGCAGAAGCACCATCACGCAGAATCTCGATTCGCTCAACCATCGCGAGCGGAATAATATTCAGGTTAACTTCAGAAGTACTAAATGGGCTGTTAGCCAAACGACGCCCATTTAATAAAACTAAGGTCTTATCAGTACCAATCCCACGCAGGTTGGCAGAAGAACCTGAAGTATTACTTTTACCAATATTTTGAGAAACAGCAAAACCAGCTTGGTTAGCACTTACTTTATTAATGGCTTCTTCAACCGTGGTGACCCCCTGATTCACCAGATCTTCAACTTTAAGCACAGTAATAGGAGATGCACTTTGTGCAGCTACTCCTTTAATAGATGAACCTGTCACTGTCACTTTTTGAACCTTGGTAGGTTGAGCGGCAGAGTTTTCTGGTTCATCGGCTGCATGTGCCAAAGACAAGCACATCATACTTAAGGTAAGCGTACTTAACTTGAGTATTGTCTTGCCAACTGTTGGAGCCCCCATAGATCCGACCAATTTGTTTTTTTTCATCGTAATTTTCACCCTTTTGTTATGTGAAGTAGTGCTGGGAGGACTTAAGCAAAGCGAATGCCAACTTATAAATTATTAACTTTAAAAAACATTAAGTGATTGAAAGAATTATATTTAATTTGGTTTTTTTAGAGATTTACTAAATTCTGATGAAGAAATATTAAGAGAGTAGGGTTTAAAATCTGAAGAAAGTCTCTATAGGAAACCATGAGAAAGTAAAAAATAAATATTTAATGAATAAGAAAGGAATCTAAAACTGAAAGAGAAATTGAATAAAGTTTAATCATGGTGCATAATTTTTACATAAAATATATAATATTTTTTTAAAATAAATTATTTATAATACAAGTACTTGTGTTTATTTATTGTTTACCTAAAGGTATACAATAGTGCAATAAGATGAAACAGGGTTGAGTTATTTTTGTGCGAAATGAACTTCAGTAAGAATTTTGAGGATAAAAATTTAATTAATGATTCATGGAAAATATTATGTTATTGATAATGTTTTAAATGATTAATAAAAATAAGCTTTTTTGAGTTAATAACAGGAAAAAAACGTTATTTTTTGAGGATGGCATGAAATTCGCTTTGTTCAGTTTATTCCATCTGTCCAGCTTTGACCCATCCATTGAAGCAAATATGGGATGATGTGTTAAAGACTTCCTATAGCAATAAAACTTCAAGATCAAGAATAGGTACAAATTTGAAATCAGCATTTTTCAGTATGACAATTTTGGCCTTGGCCATGACTACGGGGCAAGCCTCCTGGGCAAAATCATCTGCACATCCGGATAAAGTTTTAAACTTGGCTTTCGAAGCACCTGATGATGGTTTTGATATGGTCAAAACCTATAATTTTTATAGTGGTAGCGTTGCTGAAGCTATTTTTGAGCCTTTGTTGCGTTATGACTATCTGGCCCGGCCTGCAATTTTGGCCCCAAATACCGCCGAGTCTTTACCCGTGGTTGAACAGGATGGCAAAGTTTATACTTTTAAAATCAAGCCAGGAATTTATTTCAGTCCGGATCCGGCCTTTCAGGGCAAGAAGCGTGAACTGGTCGCCCGGGATTATATTTATTCCATGCAAAGGGTGATGGATCCAAAAAATCATTCACCTTCTTTTTCCTTTATTGAAGGCAAAATTCTTGGCGCAGATCAGGTCATCCAGCAGGCTAAAAAAACGGGTAAATTTAACTATGATGCTCCGATTGCCGGTTTAAAAGCTCTAGATAAATATACCTTACAAATTACCTTGACCCGTTCAGACCTGAATTTTCCTTACATTCTGGCCTATGTTGCTTTTAGTGGTACCGCACGGGAAGCGATCGAACATTATGGTCATCGGGCAGGTCAGCATCCGGTTGGAACAGGGGCGTATCAGTTACACAAATATGTGCCGCGTAGCCGTATTGAACTGACTGCCAACCCGAATTATCGCGGTTTTGTCTGGAACTTTAAGGGCGATGGTTCCGAATGGGATCAACGTATTGTCAAAGCCATGCAAGGCAAGCAGATGCCGCAAATTGGCAAGGTCAAAATCAGTATTATTGAAGAGGAACAGTCTCGCTGGCTGGCTTTAAAGTCTGGACAACTGGACTATGACAAACTCACTGCGAGCGGTGCCGAACAGGCACTGGAAAATAAGCAGCTGAAAAGTGAATACAAGAAAAAAGGCATCCTGCATTATCCGAATAAAGAACCGGAAATTACCTATACCATCATGAATATGCGTGATCCGTTAATTGGTGGAAATTCACTGGAAAAAATTGCCTTACGTCGTGCTCTTGCCTTGTCCTATAACCAGAAAGAAGCTATCCAGCAGCTGTACAAAGGTCATGCCGATAAAGCTGAAATGATTTTGCCAGAGGGAGTAGGTGGACATGACCCGACGTATAAAAGCAGTATTGCTTATAACCCATTACTGGCCAATAAACTGCTTGACCGCTTTGGTTATAAGAAAGGCGCTAATGGTTACCGTAGCTTGCCTGATGGCAAGCCTCTGATACTAAAAATGAATTCAACCAGCTCAAGCTCTTCGGTGATTTCTGCAGAATTATGGAAAAAAAATCTGGATGCGATCGGGGTGCGAATTGAGTTCAAGGTCAGTAATTTTGCTGACAATTTAAAAGAAGCCACCCAATGCAAGCATATGATGTGGGGTGGAGCCTGGATTGCGGACTATCCGGAAGGGGAAAACTTTGCCCAGTTACTGTATGGGCCAAATGCGCAGCAAGGCAACCTGAGTTGCTATACCTCCAAAACTTATGATGCACTGTACCAGACCGCGATGAAACTGCCGCCGCAGCAGCGGGCGCCATATTATGAGCAGATGAACCGTCAGATGGAGGCCGATAATCCATGGATTCTGCACAATACTCGTATACGTAACTGGTTGATTCATCCGCATGTACAGGGTTTTAAGGCCCATCCGGTGACCAGAGCAGTTTGGCAATATATGGATATTGAACCTGTTAAAAAATAACTTGAGAAGATTAAGAACCAGTATGAATGTGAATAAAAATACTTTAAAAAAACTGGCCAGTGGGGTGCTAATGGCTGGTTTGATGATGGCAGGGGGCGCGTCCACATGGGCTAGCAATCCTGCCAACCCGAATAAGGTTTTAAAAACAGTATTTCTGGCAGCTGAAACCGGTTTTGATCCGGGTTATATCCAGGACCGTTATTCAGCCAAAATTAATGCCGCGATTTTTGAAACCTTATTTACCTATGATTATCTGGCCTCGCCAGCAAAATTAGTGCCATTGACTGCGGTCAGTCTGCCTCAAGTGAGTGCGGATGGCCTGACTTATACCATCAAAATCAAAAAGGGTATTTATTTTGCCGATGATCCGGTCTTTGGCGGTAAAAAACGTGAACTGACTTCGTATGACTATGCTTATAGCTTGAAACGTCTACTGGACCCAAAGCTGCATTCACCGAACAGCTGGTTGCTGGATGGCCGAATTAAAGGGCTGGACGCATGGATGGCCCTAACCAAAAAGAATGGCAAAGCCTATGAAAATCCGTTTGAAGGTATTCAGACCCCAGACCGCTATACCTTGGTATTAAAGCTGAATAATCCGGATCAGAACTTTCCGATGTTGCTGGCACATGGGCCGGCCGCTGCAGTAGCTCGTGAAGTGATTGAAAAATATAAAGACAAGGCGGGTTGGGTCATGAATAGGCCAGTGGGAACTGGTCCTTATGTGCTCAGCCGCTGGACACCAGGCTCACGGATTATCTTAAAACCAAATCCAGCTTATCGTGGTTTTGTCTGGGACTTTAAAGCCAGTGGTGCAGAAGATCAGGCCATTGTAAAAGCCATGCAGGGCAAAAAAATGCCTCAAATCGGCACTATTGATGTGCGTGTTATTGAAGAAGCGCAATCCCGGATGCTGGCATTTAAGAAAAATGAACTGGACCTGCTCGAAATTGAGGGCGATATCGTCGTACAGGCCCTTGATGGCGATAAATTAAAGCCTGAGCTGGCACAGCAGGGGGTGAAGCTGTCACGTATTTTAGAGCCCTCCATT
The DNA here is from genome assembly GCF_000367905.1 of Acinetobacter sp. CIP A162. GTDB lineage: Bacteria > Pseudomonadota > Gammaproteobacteria > Pseudomonadales > Moraxellaceae > Acinetobacter > Acinetobacter lwoffii. The sequence continues at coordinate 73,538 of NZ_KB849159.1, forward strand.
AGTTACCATTACTGGAATATGCAAAACCCGGTCGTGGGTGGTTTCGCGCCAGAAAAAATTGCCTTACGTCGTGCCATGGCGATGGCATTTTCTGTAGAAAACATGATCAATGTATTACTTAAGGGAGATGGAGCAAAACTGCACATGCCTATTCCCCCAGGAGTAGCAGGTTATTCACCGTCCTATAAAAGCAGTATTCCCTATTCAGTCAAAGCAGCCAACATGTTGCTCGACCGCTATAACTACAAGATCGGTGCAGATGGCTGGCGAAAGACGCCTGAAGGTAAACCTCTGGTGATTGAACTGATTACTGGGAATACCAGTCGGGGCCAGCAGCAGGGTGAATTCTGGAAAAAGACCCTGGACAGTATCCATATTCAGCTGACCAGTAAGGCCATGCCATTCGCTGAAGGCATCAAGCTGGAAAAGCAATGTAAAACCATGTTTAAGAGTTCTGCATGGATTGCCGATTATCCGGATGCTGACAACTTTATGCAGTTGTTCTATGGCAAGAATATCAATGTCACCAACAATGCCTGTTTCAAGCATCCTGAATTCGACCGTCTATACGAACAAACCCAGAGCATGCCGCCTGGACCGGAGCGTGATCTGCTCTACCGCAAAATGACCCGGATTCTGGAAGTCAACATGCCGACCTTGATGCTCTATAGCACCTACCGTAACGCTTTGACCCAACCCCAAATTATTGGACATAAGTCCCATCCGATTCTGTCTTCAGAATGGATGTATATCGATATTAATACGAAAAAGTAAGAAAAAATCTGGAGATGAATATGAAATCAAAATCTTTAAAATTAAGTACCTTATGTTTAATGATGATGGGGGGATATCAAGGTGTAGCGGCAGATACCCAAGTACAGCTGCTGCCATTATTCAAGGCTGCAGAAATTCCGTCTTTATGTGATGCCAGTCTGGCCTCGATGCAAAAAGATATCCAGATATTTGAAAATAAGAAAATTAAAAATAAAGCCAAGGCAGGGCCTTATCTGGCTGAATGGGATGAATTGCATGCCAAAGCCCGTGATTTCGGTGCAGCAGTGGGACTATATAGTAATGTCGATCCGGATCCTGCATTGCGTCAGGCAGCCGATGACTGTGAACTTAAAATCAGCAAATACCAGACCACCCTGTATCAGAATCCGAAACTGTATGGACAGTTCAAAAAACTGAAAGCCAGCGATCCGATTGATCAGAAATTTTTAGAAGATATTCTGGAGCAGTTTGAGAACACCGGGGTACAACTCAGTGCAGAAAAACAGAAACGACTGAAAGAAATTATTGAAGAAAGTACCAAACTGGGACAGGATTTTTCCAAAAATGTGCGGGATAACCCTGAAAAAGTTGAATTTACTCCAGCTGAAATGAAAGGCCTGCCAGAAAGTTACATCGCAAATTTAAAGAAAAATGAAAAGGGCAATTATCTGCTTGGCTTTGATTATCCGGAATATCAGCCTTTTATGGAGCTGGCAGAAAGTGATGAAGCACGCAAACGTTACCAGACCGCTTACACGCGTCGCGGGACTGAACAAAACCTGCAATTCATGAAAAAGGCCATTGATCTGCGTTATGAAATGGCACAACTTTTTGACAAGGAAAGCTATGCCCATTCTGCGCTTGAATTCCGCATGGCCAAAACTCCGGAAGCAGTGAACGGTTTTCTGGATGAGGTTTATGCCAAAGTTGCACCTCTAGAAAAGCAGGATGTAGAACAATTACGCCAGTTCAAGGCTGAAACTTTAAAAGTTCCACTAGAGAAAGCAGAAATTACACGCTGGAATCAGGGTTACTGGAGTGAAAAACTGCGTCAGGCCAAATACAAGGTAGACCAGGAAAAATTGCGGGATTATTTCCCGACAGAAGCATCGCAAAAATGGTTATTCGCTATTTCTTCGGAACTCTATGGCATTGAGTTCAAGCCGGTGAAAGTCAAGGCCTGGCATGATGAAGTGGAATATTATGCGGTACATGACAAGGCTACGGGCGAATTCCTGGGCGGATTATATGTTGATAAATACCCGCGTGAAGGCAAATATGGGCATGCAGCTGTCTGGGGAGCTTATGGCGGCAGTACCCTGAATCAGCGTCGTCCGGTATCGGTACTGGTGACCAATTTTAACCGTAAGGGCTTGAACAGCAATGAACTGGAAACCTTTGTGCATGAAATGGGTCATGCCTTGCACGGGATTCTTTCGAAGACCCGCTATACAGAACAGTCTGGTACCTCGGTAGAGCGTGACTTTGTAGAAGCACCATCACAGATGTATGAAGAGTGGGCACGCCGTCTGGAAACCTTGTCAAAAGTAGCAGATTACTGTGAGCCGGCATGTCCTCGGGTGGATGCTGCCATGACCGAGCGCTTAAAGAATGTGAAGAATTACGGCCGAGGCCTGCATTATGCCCGTCAGGCTTTATATGCCCAATATGATATGGCCTTGCATGGTAAAGATGCAAAAAACATTGAGCCTTTAAAACTCTGGCAGGATATGGAAGGTAAAACTGCCTTGGGTTATGTTAACGGTCAGCAGTTCCCGGGACAGTTCGGGCATCTGATGGGCGGCTATCAGGCAGGTTACTACAGCTATATGTGGTCTGAGGTCATTGCCCTGGATATGCTTTCCTCCTTTGGCGATCAGCTGATGGACAAGAAAGTCGGTGCGCATTATCGCAATACGGTCCTGGCTCAAGGTGGTCAAAAGCATGGCGAGCAAATGGTGAAAGACTTCTTGGGTCGTGATCCGGACAGCAAAGCTTTCTTTAATGAAATCTCTGGAAAAAATTAAGGAAGGCAAGCGATGCTGGCATATATTATTCGACGGCTTTGGCAAATGATCCCGACCATGCTCGGGGTGATTTTGCTGATTTTCCTGCTGTTTAACTGGGTAGGCGGAGACCCTGCCTATATTCTGGCCGGTAAAATGGCCAATGCGGAACAGATTGAAAACATCCGTCAGCAACTGGGTGTGGATCAACCGTATTACGTACAACTCTGGATCTTTATCAAGCAGATTTTAACCTTTGATTATGGGGTGAGCTGGAGTACCGGAGAATCGGTGGCACAGATTATCACCACCCGTTTGGGGCCCTCACTGACCATTCTGATTCCACTGACCATTCTGCAAACTATTATTTCTATCATTTTGGCTTTGGGTGTGGCTTCGGTTCGTGGTTCTTTGACAGATCGCATGATCATGATGCTGTGTACGATCGGTATGTCGATCAGTATTCTGGTTTACATCATCGTGTTCCAGTATTTCATGGCTTATGAACTGAGCTGGTTCCCGGTACAGGGTTGGAGTGATAATTTCGCTGACAACCTTTTCAAATATGCCTTGTTACCTGTGCTGATTATGTTGGTGGTCAGTATTGCACCAACACTACGCCTGTATCGTAGTTTTGTACTGGATGAAGTCAATCAGGACTATGTACGTACTGCGCGTGCCAAAGGCTTGGGTGAAAACCGTATCATGGGCGTGCATGTCTTGCGCAATGCCTCGATTCCGATTATTACCGATGTGATGGCAGGACTTCCGGCACTGCTGATCGGTGCTTTCCTGATCGAACGTTTTTTTGGTATTCCGGGAATTGGCCGTGAAGTTATTATTGCGGTAGAACGTTCCGATTTTCCTGTGATTAAAGCCATTACGGTCTATGTCGCTGCTGCGACCATGATATTCAACCTGATTGCCGATCTGATCTATAAATGGGTCGATCCGCGTGTACAGTTGAAGTAGGTGAATTATGCTGAGTGCGATATTTAAAAAAGAACAAGCGGCTGAAGCAGCACCTGAATCGGCTTCAACAGGATTATGGCAACTGGCCATGCGCCGTTTGAAACGTGACCGGATTGCCATGTTTTCCCTGTATGTGGTGCTGTTTTATCTGCTGCTGCTGGTACTGTCAATGAGCGGCCTGATTGCCAAAGACTGGAATAAAGAAGTGGCGGTCAGCTATGCACCGCCGAGTTTTATCAGTGCAGCGCCAGTTCCGGCTGTATCTGATACAGAGCAGGGCGCAGAATCTGTACCTCTACCAGTCAATCCAGTTGATCCTTTAAAAGATGTCATTGCTGAATTGAATGCTGAAATTGCTGCTGAGCAGGGTGCTGGTGCAGGCATCGATTATTATGGAGTGGTCGATCCGCTGGCAGAAGACATGAAGGCCATTAATCAGGAGCTCGGCGGCCAGCTGATGGATGAAAGTGGGGAACTCAAGCAAAGTCTGGTCTTCGGCGCCGATAAATGGGGACAGGATGTTTTACAGAAAACCATCAAGGGGGCTGAAACCTCGATTCTGGTTGGACTGATTGCAGCCTTTGTCGCTGTACTGATTGGAACTGCACTGGGTGCAATAGCAGGTTACTTTGGTGGCTGGGTCGATGATCTTCTCAACTGGTTTTATAATATCTTTACTTCGATTCCCTATCTGTTGCTGGTTTTGGCGATTGCCGCAGTGTTACAACAAAAAGGTATTTTATCAATCATCCTGATTTTAGGTCTGACTGGCTGGACCGGGGTCTTCCGTTTGGTTCGTGCCGAATACATGAAACATACGGCACGTGAATATGTGCTGGCTGCCAAGGCGATTGGCGTGAGCAATATGCGTCGTATGTTTGTCCATATTTTTCCCAATGTCAGCCATATTGCCCTAGTACAGATGTCTATTTTGGTGGTGGCATTTATCAAGTCTGAAGTCATTTTGAGCTTTCTTGGTTTCGGTGTGCCTATCGGGGTAGTGTCATGGGGCAGTATGCTAAATGAAGCGCAAAGCGAGCTGATTTTGGGTAAATGGTGGCAACTGGCGGCAGCCTCAATCGCCATGGCGGTATTGGTGACTGCTTTCTCGATGTTTACCGATGCACTCCGTGATGCATTAGATCCAAAACTGAAATAGGAGCGCAACGATGTCTGAAATCAATCCAAGCACAGCACCTGCGTTACTTCGCGTAGAAAATCTGCGAGTCAGTTTTAAAGGTGAAAATAAAGAATATATTGAGACCGTAAAAGGGGTTTCTTTCGAGATTCCGGCCAATACCACGGTTGCACTGGTAGGTGAATCGGGGAGTGGCAAGTCGGTTACTTCCCTCGCCACTATGGGCCTGCTTCCGGCAGAAAGCGCACGTATTTCAGAAGATAGCCAGATCATCTTTGAAGGGAAAAACCTGCTCAAGCTTAAAACCCGTGAAATGCGCCAGATGTGCGGCAAAGACATTGCCATGATTTTTCAGGAGCCGATGTCTTCGCTAAATCCGGTATTTACGGTAGGCATGCAGATTGCAGAAATCCTGCAACTACATTTGGGCATGAATAAAAAACAGGCACGTCAACGTACTCTGGAACTGCTCAAAGAAGTGGGTATCCCTACGCCAGAAACTAAAATCGATGCCTATCCGGGGCAGCTTTCCGGTGGACAGCAACAACGGGTCATGATTGCCATGGCCATTGCCTGTGAACCTAAACTGTTGATTGCAGATGAACCGACCACAGCTCTGGATGTGACTATTCAAAAGCAGATTCTGGACTTGCTGGAATCGCTGCGGCAACGTCGCCAGATGTCGATGCTGTTTATTACCCATGATTTAGCATTGGTTGGTGAAATTGCCGATCAGGTTATTGTGATGCGCCATGGGGAAATCCGTGAACAGGGTCCGGTTCGGGAGGTGCTGGACCGGCCTCAGGACATGTATACCAAAGCCTTGTTGCACTGCCGCCCGCAACTCTCGCAACGTCCGCTACGTTTGCCGATGATTAGTGATTTTATGAAACAGGATGGCTCAACCTGGCTGGAAGATATCCGCCTGAATACTCAGCTTCCGCAACGTTCACGTGGACTAAAAGGCGGAGAGGAAATTATTCTGGATGTACGGGATCTGAAAAAATCTTTTTATAGTCGTAAAGGACTGTTTGGCAAAGATGAGTTTCAAGCAGTAAAAGGAATTTCTTTCCAACTGGCCAAAGGCAAGACCTTGGGGCTGGTCGGGGAATCTGGTTCGGGTAAAACCACCATCGGTTTATTGCTGATGCGTCTGCAACAGGCTACGGGCGGTAAAGCACTGTTTCAGGGTCGGGATATTTTGGACATGTCGGAACAGGAATTTACGCAGTATCAACGTAAAATCCAGATCATTTTCCAGAATCCCTATGCTTCTCTAAATCCACGTTTTACTGTTGGACAAATCCTGATGGAACCGATGCAGATTCATAAAATTGGTCAGGATGATGCAGAGCGCAAACAAATGGCCTTGGATCTGTTGGAGCGGGTCAGCTTGCCTGCACAGGCTTTTTATCGTTACCCGCATGAGTTTTCAGGTGGTCAGCGTCAGCGAATTGCGATTGCACGTTGCCTGACCTTAAAACCCGAGATTTTGATCTGCGATGAATCGGTCTCGGCATTGGATGTCTCAGTACAGGCGCAGGTGCTGAATTTACTGCAAGATTTGCAGGATGAATTCGGACTCAGCTATATCTTTATTTCACATGATTTGTCGGTAGTGAAATATATTTCAGATCAGATCATGGTGCTGAATCATGGTGAATTGGTGGAAATCGCCAATTCAGATGAGTTGTATCAATCGCCACAGCATGAATATACCAAGCGTTTACTCGGTGCTATCCCGCAAGGGATTCCACAAAGTGCCTGATGCATAAGGCATAAAAAAAGTCAGGCAATGTGCCTGACTTTTTTTATTTATCTTAATTAAAACTTTTTAAAGCCTTTGTTGATACCATATGGACGACGCGGCGCATTTTCATCACGCTCTTCACGACGACCAAAGCCTTGATCCGGACGGTTTTCACGACGCACAAACTGAGTGCCATTCTGGTTTTCAGCTCTGTCACGACGACCATAAGCATTGTCATCACGACGCTCACGGCCAGTATTATTTTGTGGTTGCTCATCACTGTCACGACGTTGCTGACGCAAGAAACCGCCACGGCGTGCAGCCATCGGCTTGTCCTGCATACGTTCATTACGGCGTTTCGCCATACCAAACAAACCAGTACCTTGACGTGGTTTCAATTCCACAGCTTTGGTCAGGTTGTCGATATCGTTTTTATCCAGTTCAATCCAGCGACCGGTACGCAGTTCGCGTGGCAAAATCACAGTACCATAACGGGTACGCAGTAGACGGCTGACTTTCAGGCCTTGTGATTCAAAGATACGACGTACTTCACGGTTACGACCTTCTTTTACTACCACCTGGAACCAACGGTTGATCCCGTCACCACCGAGTTCAGAGAAAGATTCGAATTTTGCCGGACCATCGTCTAGCACCACGCCTTTGAGCATGTTGTTACGAATTTGTGGTGTAACTTCACCCATGACACGAACTGCATATTCACGTTCGATTTCATTCGATGGGTGCATCAAGCGATTCGCAAGTTCACCATCATTTGTGAATAAAAGCAGACCGGTCGAGTTAATATCCAGACGACCCACCATTACCCAGCGATCGCCCGGAATAGCAGGCAGCTGTTCAAATACAGTCGGACGGTTTTCAGGATCGCTACGTGAGCAGATCTCGCCTTCAGGCTTGTAGTAAATAATGACACGACGACGGATTTCGTCTTCAATCTGGAAGGCAACTTTACGACCATCGATGCGAAGCTCATCACCTGGTTCGATTCGTTCACCCACTTGGGCAATTTGCCCGTTGACACTTACACGACCCGCGGCAATGACTTCTTCCATATAACGGCGAGAACCCAAACCAACGCGTGCAAGCACCTTTTGCAACTTTTCACTCATGACAGCATAACCTTAGAAATAATTATCAACAGTTCACCTATTTATGACTTCGGTGCATTCGCATCGAGGGCCATAAAAGCTTCCTTGGCATCCTGCAGGGGAGGCAATTGGCCCAAACTATTCAGGCCAAACGCATTTAAAAATTGTGGCGTTGTCATTAACAACGCAGGTCTTCCAGGGAGTTCACGAAATCCAGACTCTTTAATCCAGTTCCAGTCAAACAGCGTACGCAAGTTTTGACTGTTATTCGTGACACCACGAATCTGTTCAATATCCGCTCGAGTCACTGGCTGGTGATAAGCAATCACAGCAAGTGTCTCCAGTAATGAAGGCGACAAGCGAGCCGGTCGCTCAGGCCAGGTCTGTGCAATAATATTACGATATTTTGCACGCACTTGAAAACGATAACCTTGTGCTGTTTCAATCAGTTCAATTGAACGGCCATGCATCAGCATGGAAAGTTGTTGTAAATACTGGCGTAATTCCTGCTTGCTATAGCGATCCTGAAAAGTTTCTTTCAGATGAGCCAATGAAACCGCGGAGTCGCTGGCAAAAATAATGGCTTCAAGCTGCATCAATACTTCATGCAGATTATCTTCTGCAGATAACAGCGTATTTTGATCGAGTGTCATTGACTGGCTCCTTGAATCGCGAGCGGGGCTTCAATACCTGTAGCAATAATCTGAATTTTTTGTTGTCGGGTCAGTTCCAGCACCGCCATAAAGGTTACCACCATACCCATACGGCCTTGGCTCGGTTTTAACAAGTCCTTAAAGCTGAGTATTGCGCCAGTTTCAATACAACTTTCAATATAGGCAATACGTTCTTCCAGCAGTACCGGTTCCTGTTGCACCTGATGAATCACCGGTTCAGGACGGTTAAATATACAAAGCAAGGCATCACGCAATAAATCGCTTGAATAGCCTTCATTCGGCTGCTGGATTTCGCCCAAACTGACGTTGGTGGTGAAAGTGTCACGTTCCAGAATCGGCATCTGGCCCAGACGTTCTGCTGCCTGTTTAATTCTTAAATAATTTTCTAAACGGTCAATCAGTTCTTGTTTTGGATCCTGTTCAATCGCAGTCAGGCTTTTCGGTTTCGGCAAAAGCAAACGTGATTTCAGATCTGCCAGTAAGGCCGCCATCACCATATAGTCGGCCGTCAGCTCGATATTCAGGGATTTCATCGCGTCCATATAAGACAAATACTGCGCTGCAATCGGCGCGATATCGACCTGTAACAGATCAAAACCGTTTTTTTGAATCAGGTAAATTAAAAAGTCGAGTGGGCCTTCAAAATGTTCTAATAAGATTTCAAATGCCGCTGGAGGAATGTACAGATCCTCTGGAATTGTATCCTGCCATTCATCCAGAACCCGAATGTGCGGAGCAGATTCCATAGTGTTATGGATAATTTGAGTCATTACAATTATAGGCCACGCGAATTTTCAAAGGCATGCAAAGGCTTGATTTTCGGTATCTGATCGAAAGAAAAGCACAGGATTAAGCATTGTCATTGTACTGGAAAAGTAACTTTAAATAAATTAAATAAGCCGTCAAAGCCATAAAAACTTAAAAAAATAATGGAATTTCTCTGCGATTTAAAAATAGTAACGAGAAGAATGGCAGAACCGGGCAGGAAATGATGTAGTGATTTTTACGTTAAATTGATTCTCATAATTAAGCATATCTGGTAGATGATGCCAGTTGACTCACTTAAAAACCCGATCAATACAGTGATTCTCATCAAAAGAAGAAATAAGCTAGCTGGCAGATATTGAATGATTTTTAAACGGATTTCCCATTAAAAAACATAAAATTAATAAGTATTAATAAAATATTTCCCTATGATTTTTGGTCAAAAATCTCGCTATACTCTCGAAGAATAGTCAAGAATCACAAAAATCAATAAAAAGGTGAAGAAAGCATGCCACTTATTCTGGTTGTTATTGGGATGATCGCATTCGGGGGATTTTGGGCTTATCCCAAATATCAGATTATGCAGCTTGAAGATGAAGCACGCACAGGACTGAAATCAGGCGGATTTTCAGCTTTTGCAGAACAGGCCCGACCTGTCATGCAGGCCATGAAAATGGATTTTAGTGTGCTGGACCAATATCCCAATATTCGTTTTTACATGCGGCATATGGCCTATGAGGGCGACCAGCTGGATGAGCGGATTAAACTGGATATGCAAGCCATGTCTTGTGAGTCGATCAATTCCTTTAAAGTCATGGAACCCAAAGCACGTACGGCGATGCTGAATGTACTGGAAGATGATCAGATCATTTTTCATGTGTATCTGAAAAATAAGCTGGGCGAGGAACTCATGCACCATGAACAGAAGCTATCGCAATGCCCAAATTTCATTGCAGTTCGTCATTATGAACGTAGTTCAGATTCCTAAACTGGTTTTGGCAACCATTGCATACCTGTCGAATTGAAAAGAATAGAACTGCAACCTCTCACCCTATGCTTTTTTAGATTTTCATGGTGAGGAATGATTGTATTCCTTGGTCGCAAATTCAATGATACGTTGGCAAGTCTCTGCCAGGCATACATTTTGGTTTGAATAGATCTGCAACAACTGTCTCGCTACAGCCAACGTCAGGAAAAATTGGTACTCAGTATGATCAATATTTACAGTGGGATGGGAAGGAAAATGTGCTTCGACCATGACTGCCTTGGATTGCAGTGTCCAAGGCAGTTCTGCATAGATTAAATCCTGTGCAGAAAATTCATGCTGATTTAGCAGGAGATAAAATAAATCCATTCATTTTGACTCCTTCAATGTTTGTAGGAAATTCTCAGACCTCATTTATTCAAAGGCGCTGACATCTCCCATACCACGACGAATCACTTCTGGATGATCACCAGATAAATCTACAATAGAGGTCGTGCTCAACGTGCCTAAACCACTATCTACAAAAACATCAATGCGTTTGCCCAGTTGCATTTCAATATCATAAGGATCATCGAGTGGGTCAGTCTGACCCGGTAAAATCAGGGTAGAGGTCAACAACGGTTCACCGAGTTCTTTCAGTAACATCTGACACACCGGATTATTCGGAATGCGTAGACCAATGGTTTTCTTTTTAGGATGCATCAAACGACGTGGAACTTCGCTGGTCGCAGGTAAAATAAAGGTGGTGATGGCCGGTGTATTATTTTTCAGCAAACGGTACATGGCATTGTCCACCTTGGCATAAGTGGCAATATCGGACAAATCACAGCACAGAATCGCATATTGATGCTTTGGGCCCAGACCACGAATTTGCGCAATCCGCTCCATGGCACTCTTGTTCCCAATCTGGCAACCAATCGCATAGGCAGCATCAGTGGGATAGACCACCACATCACCCGCACGGATACGTTCCACTGCCTGACTGATTAAGCGGGGTTGCGGATTGTCTGGGTGTACGCGTAAATGCAGCATAGAGACTACTCCAAGCTTGGGCTGATGGCTTATTATGTGGCGCTCAGGCAAGACCTGGCAATCATAAAAAAGGTAGATTTGTGTAGGGTCTGTTGACATTTACTGTTCATAATTAACCCTATAAAGGTAGCCATAAAAATATACAGGCTAAAGCAACAGAACTTTGATAATTTCTTTTGAGCTTGTCATATCGAGTAGCTATTCCTCTAAATTGCTTTAATCTACAAAACATATTTTCAACTAAATGCTTGATTTTATATAAATACCAGTCCATATGGTCATTGTTCGATTGGCTATTTGTTTTCTTTGGTATATTCGCTTTAGTCCCTGTTTTCCTGATCTGTTCACGCAGTGGTTCTGAATCATAGCCTTTATCTGCACATACCACTTTTGTCTCTTTTAAATCTAATGTTGATATTAAATCAGGTGCAACTTTAACATCATGTGTGGTTCCATCGGTAATCATGAAATCAATAGGATTGCCATGTGCATCAACAATCAAATGTATTTTTGAGGAGTTTCCTCCTACACTTTTAGAAATAGATTGATTCGCTATGCCGGCAGAATGTTGATGAGCACGTACATGAGAGCCATCAATAAAAATCCACTCCATATCGGGGCATGAGGCTAGTAATTTGAATAATCTAAGTAACTTACCGCTGCTTGACCAACGATTAAAACGTTTGAAAATAGAGTTTGAATGACCAAAACAGCAAGGAATATCTCGCCACGGACAGCCTGTTCTAATTCTATAGAGAATAGCTTCAATAAAATTGCGTAAATTTGAGTTGTGGTGAATGGATAAATTACGCAGAATAACTTTCAACTTTTGCCAGTGTTGATCTGTCAGCATGGTACGAGGCATAGCGAATAGTAAAATTGGGTTTGGCGATTTGATTTTACTACTTCGCTATTTTTTTAAGCTAAAAGTGTCAACACACCCTAATTTAATCAAGCATTTCACGTATAAATTCATCAGATTGTAAACTTTTGCCACCTCTGATGTAGATACAGATACATTGGATAAAGCGCGCTGCATCACGTGGAAGTTTGGCTGTACCATTAAAATAAGCCTGTACTTGAGCGTAGACATTATCTTTAAAGCTGGCGCCATCACCGCCGTCGCCAGTCAGATTGTCCAAAGAAACCCGGAATTTACGGCCAAAAGCCTGGGCAAACATCCATTCAATTGCCTGTGGCTTGATTTCGACCTGTTCAAACAAAGCCTGCTGTTCGCGGGTACGGCCATCCGGTGCATACCAGTAACCCAGATCAGGTAGCAGGCGGCGTTTGTCTCCGGCAATGGTCCAGTGGCTGATTTCATGCAGAGCACTATTAAAGAAACCATGCGCAAACTGGATCCGGGCAGGACAGTCTACGCTGGCAGGGAAATATTCTGGTTCAAATTCGCCGCGCACTAAAGTGACATTTAAATGGGAAAACCAGTGATTAAAGTGTAAGATGAGCCAGTCCACCTGCTGCGCTTCTGACGATAAATTCGCCCATGGCGAGAGTTGCACTTGTTGTGTTGAACTGTCAGAATCAAGGCTTGGAATTGTGCTAACGAGTGATGAAACATTCACTTCTGTTTGCGGCTGCAACAGATGCATGACTTGAGTTACCCAAATGGTCTGTCGAAATAAGTACAAAATTGTATCTTAATCTTTGACAGAGTACTGATGAATTTGTAGAATTGCCGCCTTAATTATGTCAGCAAATACCTTTCCGGCACAGATTGAGCCGTTTAAATGGGCTGAACAGGGCTTTAAATGGTCAGGTCAACTGCCTTTATCCCGCTTTGTTCGTATCGCTCGTGAAGCTGTTGGATCAATTGATGATCAATTGATTAACATAGACTGTAAGCTATCAATGGATGCCTATCATCGTATTGCATGGCTAGATGGTCACGTTGAAACAAAAGTTCCTATGGAATGCCAGCGTTGTCTGGAAACTGTAGAAATTGAACTGGTTTCATCGTTCCATTTAGCACTTGTGGATGATGAGTCACTGATAGAGCGCTTGGATGAGGATGCTGATTTCATCGTCCTAGGTGAAAGTGAAGCAACGACCAAAGGTGATTATGATGCACCGGCGACCGCTGATTTGCTCGCGCTGATAGAAGATGAACTGTTATTGTTGATGCCGTTGTCGCCTAAACATGAGTTTTGTGAACATAAGCATCAACCTGCCGTAGAAGAAGTGGCTGAAGAAAAACGGGACAACCCGTTTGAAGTTTTGGCTGCTTTGAAGGGTAAACTTAACTAATTTTTGTGTTATACTCTTGTGTATAAGACAATCGAATTTGTTCTGATCCATTTTTTCGATCTTTGTAAGGAGCCATCATGGCCGTTCAGCAAAACCGTAAAAGTCGCTCTCGCCGTGACATGCGCCGTTCACATGACGCTTTAACCGAGAATGCATTAACTGTAGACCAAGCTACTGGCGAGACTCACCGTCGTCACCACGTATCTAAAGATGGTATCTACCGTGGTCGTCAATTATTCGCTAAAGCATCTGCTGAATAATTGGTGATGTATTAAGCGTCAAGCTTAGTAGAAAAAATGGGAGCATTTAGCTCCCTTTTTTTTGTCTTTGATTTTTAGGTGTATCGGTTTTTTGTTGTATTTGGCAATTACCGCCAGCAAAATTACATGCTAAATTGCGCTCCACAATGATTTAGGTGGTCTTATTGGTCAGTCTTCTTGTTAGGATTGAAGAAGCACACCTCTTGAATGAAAGGATTTTATTATGTCTGCTACACCACTCGAACAAGCAGTGCCAGCAACAAAAACTGCATTTGTGTTTCCGGGTCAGGGTTCACAAAAAGCTGGTATGCTGGCTGAGCTTGCAGAACAGTTTGCAAGTATTCGCGAGACATTTGCAGAAGCATCTGAAGCCGTCGGTTTTGATCTGTGGCAGATTGCGCAAACTGGCGAAGGTCTGGATCAAACTGAATTTACCCAGCCGGTATTGCTGACTGCAAGTATTGCCTTATGGCGCGTGTGGTTAGAATCTGGCGGTGTAGCACCGAAATATCTGGCAGGCCATTCACTGGGTGAATACAGCGCACTGGTTGCATCAGGTGCTTTAAGCCTGGGTGATGCTGCGAAGCTAGTGAACTTGCGTGGCAAACTCATGCAGACTGCTGTACCTCAGGGTGTGGGTGCGATGGCTGCCATTTTGGGTCTGGACGATGCCAAAGTGATTGAGCTGTGTGCACAAGCAACTGCAGCAGGCGAAGGTTCTGTCGAAGCGGCGAACTACAATGCGCAAGGGCAGGTTGTCGTTGCAGGCAATAAAGATCGCGTTGAAGCAGTGATGGCATTGGCCAAAGAAAACGGCGGAAAAGCCATTGCATTGCCAGTATCGGTTCCATCGCATTGTTCATTAATGAAACCTGCTGCTGAACAGTTTGCTCCGGCATTGGAACAAACCGCCATTGAGCTACCACGCATTCCTGTATTACAAAATGTAGGCGCGCAAGCGGCAACCAGTGTAGATGAATTGCGTCAGGCGTTGACCGCGCAACTTTATGAGTCGGTACAATGGACTAAAACCTTACAATTCCTTCAAGATGAAGGTGTTGAGTACATCGTAGAATGTGGTCCGGGTAATGTATTGACCAACTTGGCGAAACGCTTGCCGAATATTCAAAAAGCACTTCCACTGGACAGTCAATCTCGTCTGGAAGATGCATTAAACACCGTATTGGCGGCAGAAGGGAAAAGTGCATGACACAGGAACGTAAAGTTGCTCTGGTAACAGGTGCAAGTCGTGGTATTGGTGCTGCGATCGCACAGCAATTGATTCAAGACGGTTATTTTGTCGTAGGTACTGCAACGTCTGAAGCAGGTGCGGAAAAATTATCGGCAGAATTTGCTGAAAATGGCGCTGGAAAAGTACTAGATGTACGTGATGGTGCTGCGATTGATGCGCTGGTAACGGACATCGAACAGAACTATGGTCCAGTCCTTGCGTTGGTCAATAATGCAGGTATTACCAAAGACAATTTGCTGCTGCGTATGTCTGAAGATGACTGGGATGATATTTTAAATATTCACCTGAAAGCAGTTTACCGTCTGTCTAAGCGTGTACTCAAAGGCATGACCAAGGCGCGTTTCGGCCGCATCATCAATATCAGTTCTGTGGTGGCACACTTTGCCAACCCAGGTCAGGCCAACTATTCTGCTGCCAAAGCAGGTATTGAAGCATTTAGCCGCAGCTTGGCCAAAGAAATGGGTAGCCGTCAAATTACCGTAAACTCGGTCGCACCAGGTTTTATTGCGACTGAGATGACTGAACAGTTAAGCGAAGAAATTCGTAAAAAAATGACTGAGCAAGTGGCATTAAACCGTTTAGGTGATCCACAGGATATCGCAAATGCCGTAAGTTTCTTGGCTTCAGATAAAGCCAGTTACATTACTGGTACAGTTATGCATGTAAATGGGGGCTTATACATGAGCTAAGCTCAAGTATAAACTTTCCAAATTTTTTAGATTCAATTAAACTAACGGCATTAAAAACGCCACAAGCAATGAGGAGAATTCCTGTGAGCGATATCGAACAACGTGTTAAGCAAGCAGTTGCAGAACAACTTGGTATCAAAATCGAAGAGATTAAAAACGAAGCATCTTTCATGGATGACTTAGGTGCAGATTCTCTAGATCTAGTTGAACTTGTTATGTCTTTCGAAAATGATTTCGACATCACGATTCCTGATGAAGATTCTAACGAAATCACAACTGTTCAATCTGCAATTGACTACGTTTCTAAGAAACTAGGTTAATCGCCGATTTCAGCTTTGCTGAACATAAAGACCACCCTAGAGGTGGTTTTTTTGTGTCTGCTTTTCACATGAATGGAGGTTTTACAATTCATTACCTTTCTGTCACCAATGACTAACTATCTCTCTAGAGTTTTCATTATAAAAATAAGAGTGATGTGACATTAACAACAAGAATGGAGTCCGCTATGGGTCTTTTTGATTTTGTAAAAGGTATCGGTAAGAAGAATACAGCTGCTGCGGAACCACAGGCTGCACCTACAACGACAACGCCGGCTGCAGCACAACCTGCGGAGCCTTCTGCTCAGGAAGTGGCAAATAAATTACTCGGCCATGTGAAAAGTCTGGGCCTTCCGATCACTGGTTTATCCATCAGTTATAATTCAGCCTCAGATCTGGCGACGGTCAGAGGTCAGGTACAAAGTCAGGCCGATCGTGAAAAGATTGTTCTGGCCGTGGGTAATATTGATCATGTGGCCAAAGTGGATGATCAGCTTACAGTGAGTAGTCCTGAGCCGGAAAGTAAGTTCTACACGGTGAAATCAGGTGACAGTTTGTCAAAAATCTCAAAAGAGTTTTATGGTGATGCCAATCAGTATAATAAAATTTTTGAAGCCAACCGTCCGTTGCTCAAAGATGCAGATGATATTTTTCCGGGACAGGTGCTCCGCATTCCTGCTTGATTTTTAATAAGTCCAATCAATGTTCGATCTCAAAGCCCCGTTTGGGGCTTTGTTGTTTTTGCCAGTAGCTTTAAAAAGCCATCATTACTAAATACCCAAGTCCAGATATAAACTTTCTTTGACTTCTTCCATCACCACATAGCTGTGCGAGGAGGCAGAGGCGGGTAGTTTTTTCAGTAAATCTCCCAGTAGACGGCGATAAGCACTCATTTCTTTTAAACGTGCTTTGACCAGATAATCAAAATCACCGGAAATTAAATGGCATTCCAGGACTTCCGGGATTTCGGTTAGGTTACGTGCCACCTGATCAAAGACATCACCTGATTTGGCAGAGAGTTTGATTTCCAGAAAAACCAGCAGGTTGCGCTCCAGCATTTCCGGATTTAAACGGGCGTAATAGCCCATGATAATGCCTTCGCGCTCTAGCCGTTTTACCCGTTCTGAACAGGGCGTGGTCGATAGATTGACGCGTGCTGCAAGTTCGCTAATGGCAATCCGGCCATCGCGTTGCAGGATATCCAGAATCATGCGGTCAATGCGGTCTAATTTGCGCATCAATATTTCCCTCTTTTTTTTAATTCTGCCCGAAAAAATATTTATTCCACTGAATATACAGTCTGAATATAGTGAATTTAACTATTAAAGCAAAAATATACTAGTGAAATAAACTGAAAAGATGTTTGAGGGTTAAGGTAATGCGCGTATTAGTTTTGGGTAGTGGTGTGATTGGTGTGGCAAGCGCTTACTATCTGGCGCAGCAGGGAGCAACTGTGACTGTGCTGGATCGTCAGGCAGGTCCGGCGCAAGAAACCAGCTTCGGTAATGCCGGGCAGATTTCCCCAGGATACTCGACCCCTTGGGCTGCACCAGGTATTCCGTTTAAGGCAGTCAAATGGATGTTTCAGCATCATGCACCGTTGGCGATTAATGTCGATGGCAGCTTGTGGCAATTGCAGTGGATGGCACAAATGCTGAAAAACTGTAATGCGCAGCATTATGCAGTCAATAAAGAACGGATGGTGCGTGTGGCTGAATATAGCCGTGACTGTTTGCGTAATTTGCGCCGTGATATTGGCATCTCTTATGAAAACCGTTCAAAAGGCACTTTGCAGATTTTCCGTAAAGATGCGCAGCTGGATGCGGTGCAGCGCGATATTGAAGTTCTGAAAGAAACCGGAGTTGAATTTGAACTACTGGACCGCGATGGATTGGCGCGTGTAGAACCGGCATTGGCACAGGCAAAAGACAAACTGGTAGGCGGTCTGCATTTACCCAATGATGAAACAGGTGACTGCTATCTGTTTACCAATGCCCTGGCAGAACATGCCAAAGGGATGGGTGTAGAGTTTAAGTTCAATCAAAACGTTGAAAAGCTGATTGTAGAAGGTGACCAGATCAAAGGTGTTCTGGTGAATGGTCAGGTACTCACGGCAGATAAATATGTGCTGGCCTTTGGTAGTTATTCACGTGATTTCCTCAAACCGCTTGAACTGAATTTACCGGTCTATCCGGTGAAAGGTTATTCACTGACCATTCCGATTTTAGATCCGGCCTATGCACCACAATCTACAGTACTGGATGAAACCTATAAAATTGCGATTACCCGTTTCGACCAGCGCATCCGCGTAGGGGGAATGGCTGAACTGAGCGGTTTTAATTTGGGTCTGAATGAAGATCGTCGCGGCACGCTGGAAATGGTGACCCGTGATTTATTCCCTGGAGGAGACATGAATCAGGCCAGTTTCTGGACAGGACTGCGTCCAATGACCCCGGACAGTACGCCAATTATTGGGAAAACCCGTTTTAAAAACCTGTTCCTGAATACTGGACATGGCACGCTGGGTTGGACCATGGCCTGCGGTTCAGGAAAATTAATCAGCGATCTGGTTTTGGCACGTGATCCTGAAATTAGTACCGAAGGTCTGTCATTGGCGCGCTATCACCAGGCGGCTTAAGACTATCTGAGGCGGAATATTCAAGGAGGAATGTATGCCACGTCCCATTACTGCAATTATCCATCAACAGGCGCTTGCGCATAATTTAAGTGTGGCGCGCCAATGTATGCCCAATAGTCAGGTATTTGCCGTGGTCAAGGCCAATGCCTATGGGCACGGGATTGAACGTGTCTATGCTGGACTTGAAGGTGCAGACGGTTTTGCCTTTCTGGATATTGAAGAGGGCGCGCGGCTACGTGCGCTGGGATGCAAGAAGCCGCTAATGTTGCTCGAAGGTATTTTCGCTTTTGAGGATTTATTTGCATGTGTGAAGCATGAAATGAGCTTTGCCATTCATTCCCGGCATCAAGTGCAATGGCTAAAACAGTTTGCTGAAATAGCACCGGATGCACATTTTGATGTGTTCTTGAAAATGAACAGCGGCATGAACCGTCTGGGTTTCGAGCCGCAGCAATATGCAGAGATCTGGCAGGAACTGCATCAGCTGAATAATGTGCGTTCAATCACGCATATGACCCATTTCTCCGATGCAGATGGCCAGCGTTTTGGACAGGATGGGATTCAGTATCAAAACCTGATTTTTAGCCAGGCCATTCAGGGGTTTGAGGGTAAAATCTCACTCAGTAACAGTGCGGCCATTCTGCGTCATCATCAAACCCTTCATTCCGATATTGTACGTAGCGGCATCATGCTGTATGGCAGTTCACCAGATTATCCAACCCACACGATTCAAGACTGGAATCTGCAACCGAGCATGAGCTTGCGCAGTGAAATTATCGCCATTCAGATGATCCAGACAGGTGAGAGCATTGGCTATGGTTCCAAATTTATCGCCACGCAGAATATGCGGATCGGGATTGTGGCCTGTGGTTATGCGGATGGTTATCAACGGTTATCGGCGACCGGTACGCCCGTGCTGGTCGATTCAATCAAAACACAGACATTGGGTCGAATCAGTATGGATATGCTGGCGGTAGATCTGACTGCGCTGCCGCAGGCGAATGTGGGGAGTGAAGTGGTACTTTGGGGACGATCTTCCCAAGGTGTGGCTTTGCCGATTGATGAGGTGGCGGCCAGTTCAGGCACCATCGGCTATGAGCTGATGTGTGCGGTGACCGCCCGGGTTCATTTCCAGATTGACGCTTAAATTTTTAATTTAAATTTTATTTAAATATCCCAAATAAGGAAGATTAGCATGACACAGGACAATACAGCCATTCAGCGACTCAACAGCAATCAAATCATGAGTGCGGTGACGATTCATCATCAAACTGTGTATCTATCAGGTCAGGTGCCAAATAGCACGGATCTGGATGTACGCGGCCAAACACTGGAAGTCTTTGCAAAAATTGAAGAATTGCTTGCACTGGCAAATACCGATAAAAGCCAGCTGCTTTCTGCACAATTATTTGTCAAGCATCTGGATGATTTTCAAACCGTGAATCAGCTTTGGGTGGAATGGTTACAAGGACATGGTACGCCGGCACGTGCTACGATTCAGGCAGATTTGGTCAATCCGGACTGGCTGATTGAAATTGCAGTCATTGCAGCTCAAGCTTAATTGAATTTTTGATATTGAAATCTCCCATGCAATGATTTAAGTCGTTTTAGTGCAGTAAATCTCACTGAACAGCGCAGTAAAAAGTATGAAAATGTCATAATAAGCGTTCGAGGACTGAACGTTGTAAATTCAGCTTGATGCTGTTGTAAAGATTAAAAAGGATGTAAACATGAAAACCACCCCGGGCACAGAAGACGTAAAATCGTCGCCGCATGAGTTGCAACGAAAACTCTCTAACCGACATTTGCAGTTAATCGCCATTGGTGGCTGTATCGGTACTGGCCTGTTTATGGGATCGGGAAAAACCATCTCCCTGGCAGGCCCTTCAATTTTGATCATTTATATGATCATTGGTGGCATGTTCTTCTTTCTGATGCGTGCGTTGGGTGAAATGCTGTTGTCCAATCTGCATTACAAATCTTTTATTGATATGGCCCATGACCTGATCGGGCCGGGTGCTGGCTATTATATTGGCTGGTCGTACTGGCTGGGTTGGGTGCTGGTAGGGATTGCCGATCTCGCGGCGATTATTAACTATTTGAGTTTCTGGCTGCCCGAAGGCATGGCCTTTACCCCGATGGGGCAGGCGATGATTAGTATTGGCTGTGTGCTGTTTATTCTCGCGATTAACCTAGTCACGGTCAAACTGTTTGGTGAGATTGAATTCTGGTTCGCACTAATCAAGATTTTAGCCATTCTTGGTTTGATCTTTGTCGGTGGTTATATGGTGTTTAGCGGTTTTCAGGCACCGAGTGGCGCCGTCGCCAGTTTTAGTAATGTCTGGGCGCATGGTGGCTTATTTCCCAAAGGCTTTACTGGTTTTCTGGCAGGCTTCCAGATTGCCATGTTTGCCTTTGTCGGGGTGGAACTGCTCGGTACGATGGCGGCAGAAACCAAAGATCCGGAAAAGAATTTACCCAAAGCGGTCAACGCCATTCCTACGCGGATCATTCTGTTCTATGTATTGTCATTGCTGATGATCATGTCAGTTACACCATGGCATTTGATTCCTGCGGATCAAAGTCCATTTGTGAGTTTGTTCCTGTATGCCGGTATTCCAACTTCAGCCATTATCATGAACCTGGTGGTATTGTCGTCAGTGATGTCCTCTATGAACAGTGGGGTATTCTCGACCAGTCGTATGTTGTTTGGTTTGGCACGTGATGGACAGGCGCCTCAAGCTTTAGCGCGGTTATCTAGTCGGGCAGTACCAGCCACAGGGTTATTTTTCTCCTGTGCTTTTATTATGTTGGGGGCAGCATTTCAGTATTTTGTACCAAACACCATGGAAGCTTTTACTCTGGCAAGTTCGCTGTGTGTGATCCTGTTTATTAGTATCTGGAGCATCATCATGGTGTGCTACATCCGTTACCGTAAGCAGCAACCGCAAAAACATGTGGCTTCGACCTTTAAAATGCCGGGTGGGGTATGGATGTCTTATGTGGTATTAGCATTCTTGTTGTTCGCCTTGATTATTCTAAGCTTGGAACCTGATACTCTAAAAGCTCTGATGATCAGTCCTTTATGGTTGATTATTCTGGCAGTGACCTATCGTTTGCTGTATAAGCCGCGTATGCGTCAGCGTGGTAATCCTTAAATATTCAGACATAAAAAATCCCCGACTGATCGGGGATTTTTTTATTGCGCAGGTGAATTAGAAAGTAGGTTTAACCACGACTAAAATCACCACTGCAAATAAGATCAGGGTTGGCATCTCATTAAAATAACGCCAAAACTTGTGTGACTTGTAGTGTGCATTACCAATCAGCTTCTTGCGGTAATAACCACACACCAGATGGTAAATCACCAATAAGCCGACCAGGCCGACTTTAAGGTAAAACCATAAGGCTTCATGATAGTGACGCGTTGCATCACCCCAATCCACCAAAAAGTGCGCCGTAATCAAGGTAGCCAACATGGCTGGCCACATGATGCCACGGTACAGCTTACGTTCCATGACTTCAAAGCGTTGATGACTGACGGCATCTTCGCTCATGGCATGGTAAACATACAGCCGTGGCAAGTAGAACAAAGCCGCGAACCAGCAAACTACTGCAATAATATGTAATGCTTTTACCCACAAGAAAGCATCAGAAGGAGCATCCATCAAGTCACCCTAAACTGGGCAGCTTAGCCTTCCCATTTTTTGAAAATGAGACAAGCATTTACGCCGCCGAAACCGAAACTGTTACTCATGACAGTATTCAATTTTGCGTCACGTTTTTCAAGCACGATATCAAACGGTTTCGCGCCTTCATCCAGCTCGGTCACGTTGATGTTTGGAGCAATAAAGTCATTCTGCATCATCAGAACTGAATAAATCGCTTCTTGAACACCAGCAGCACCAAGACTGTGACCTGTCATTGACTTGGTTGAGCTGAGTGGAGGAACCTGACCTTCACCAAAAGCACGTTCCATTGCTTTAAGTTCTGTGATGTCACCTGCTGGAGTAGAAGTACCATGCGTATTTACATAGTCAATTTTATCGACACCGTGTTGTTTTGCTTCTTCTAAAGCCATTAGTACGCAACGCGTTGCACCTTCACCAGATGGTGCAACCATGTCGGCACCATCCGAGTTGGCTGCATAGCCTACGACTTCGGCAAGAATGTTGGCACCACGCGCTTGCGCATGTTCCAAAGACTCAAGAATCACGAAACCACCACCACCGGCAATCACGAAACCGTCACGGTCTGCAGAATAAGGGCGTGATGCTGTTTCAGGGCTGTCATTGTATTTAGAGCAAAGTGCGCCCATCGCATCAAACAACAAGCTTTGTGACCAGTGATCTTCTTCACCGCCACCTGCCAGCATTAAATCTTGTTTACCGAGTTGAATCAGGTTGTAGGCATAACCGATGGCATCGGCAGAGGTTGCACATGCACTGGTAATGGTATGCGCCACGCCTTGTAATTTGAATGCAACGCCAACGTTAGCCGTAATGGTGTTAGTCATATTACGTGGTACAAAGAAAGGACCGATTTTACGCGCACCTTTGGTTTGCAATAATTCGTTCATTTCAATAACAGAAGCAGTTGAACCGCCACCTGAACCACCCGCGATACCATAGCGTGGGTTGCCAGCTAGATCTTCAACCTTTAAACCTGCATGTTCAACTGCAGCAAGAGCTGAGTTGTACGCATACATCGCACATACACCCATAAAGCGTTTCAGTTTGCGGTCGATCCCATCGAAATCCTGCTCGGCTGCAGCACTGACATGACTTTTGAAATTGAGTTCAGCATAAGTCGGATTAAAACGTGTTCCTGAAATCCCGTTTTGTAAAGAATGGTTTACATCCTCTAATGTATTACCAATACACGAGTTAATACCCATGCCAGTGATGACAACACGTTTCATCTACAGATCCTTATAGTTTGCTCTATGCTCAGCGCAGATATCTGGGTTTTAAAATCGCCCAATCCAGCGCTTAGCCTTATTTCATGATGGGGAACATGATAGCAGAAAGACTTTTGAAATCTTATGGCAAATGTTATGCCGTGTGACAGTCGGTTGAGTTTGTGAGTCGGCGTGTAGGGGTTTTACTAAATGAAACAGAATAAAGTTGAGATAAACGCTGACTACACCTAGTATTTATACCAAATACAAGCACATGAATGCTGAGGTAAAAAATGGTAAATGCTAATAATAAACAATCTAATGGTCTGATTTCGAATGCCTTTGGAGTGGCGAAAAAGTTCAGTTCAACTGGATTGGATTTATTGAATCATGTTGCGCCGGATTCGGTGACTAAAGCGCTGAAGCCTTCCAGCTCCGATCAGGTGATTGACGGTTCGGCGAAGACGAAAAGCGCTTTTTCAGCTAAAAAATATGACAATCCTCAGCAAATGCTTCGCGAGCATCTTCCAAATGTCTCTCGTCAACTTCTCGGGCGCCGCTTTAATACCGTGAATAATGTCGCGCATTTTGTTTCTCCCGATCTGACCGAAAAAGTGTCTAACTACTTTTATGACCGTCTCAATCAATTCAGTAATCAAACCAGTTCAGTTGATGCCATTCTGAATGAGGCAGGAGCGAAAGATTTAGAGGAATTGACTCAGGACGTCGATCGATCCAAGCGAATTTCACAGGCTTTGGGTGAACAAAACAAATGGATTGCAACGGTGCAGGGTGCAGTGAGTGGTGCTTCAGGGATGCTTGGCACCGCGATTGATATTCCCGCTTCTTTACTGATGGCGTTGCGTACCATTTATCAAGTCGGTCGCTCTTATGGTTTTGACCTGAGCAAAGAAGATGATCAGGAAATCGTCCAGCATATCTTTAGACAGATCGACCTGAGCCTGATTGCAGAAAAGCAAACCTTGTTATTGGGTTTAAAAGCGTTAAGTAATACCCTTAAAACTCATGATATCTCCCAGCTACAAGCCATGCTAGGTTCTGATAATGATGTCAGCGCTATCAAACAATGGCTAAGTCGTCATGAGGGAGAGGCTAAATGGGAATGGATAAATCATCTGCCAAAAATTTCGATTCTGGAGCGATTAACCAAACTGACGCCTCTGGCGAGTGCTGGTATTGGTGCTGTATATAGTCATCGTTTTGTCGAGGATGTAAATCAGAAAGCTCAGGAAGCATTCTCGCATGCACGCCAATACCTGATTCAGCATCAGGATTCGCAATTGTCTCCTTATGCTGCTTATGAAAAAGCAGTTAGTTTGTTGCAACAGGCAACTCCGAAACTCTTAAATGGTGCCTCTCACGAAGTTGAGCCTGCGAAAGATAATCTGATCATGGATAAAGATATTGCGATTGAAGGCAATAACACGATTACCCAAGTCAAGCTGGTCAAAAAAGAGCAGAATGATCTAAGCTCTGAAGAAGCAGAAGTGAAGAAAGATGAAAAAGTGAGTGAAGGGCTGGAGGCGCTCAACGATGAGTTGGTTGAACCCGCGGCAGACAAGCAGTCGCAACAACCGGCTTTAACCAAAACTTCATTTGACCCGGAAATCGAAGCTGAACTGCATCCAGAAGCTGCTGACGAGGCAGAAGCTGCTACAGAGACTTCACAGCAGGGTGCAGAGGATCAAGAAAATTCGGAAACTGAATCTGAAGCTCAAGACGTGAGCAAAAAAGCCGGTAAAAATTCAAAAAAATAAGCGAATTTTGAAGGTAAATAAAAGCAGGCAAATGTCGTGAGAAACGGTATTTGCTTGGCTTGAGTAGGTTGACCAATTTTGCATCTTGAATTACAATTGCATGCCCTCAAAAAGTAGTAGTTTTTTGGGGCTTTTTATTAACGGGAGAATTGCCAAATGGCAACAACAAATCAGTTGATCCGCAAGGGTCGTACGACTTTAGTTGAAAAATCTAAAGTTCCTGCGTTGAAGGCTTGTCCACAGCGCCGTGGTGTTTGTACACGTGTTTACACAACTACACCTAAAAAACCTAACTCAGCAATGCGTAAAGTTTGCCGTGTTCGCTTAACTTCAGGTTTCGAAGTTTCTAGCTACATCGGTGGTGAAGGCCATAACCTACAAGAGCACAGTGTTGTTCTTATCCGTGGTGGTCGTGTTAAAGACTTACCAGGTGTACGTTACCATACCGTTCGTGGTTCTTTAGACTGTGCTGGTGTTAAAGATCGTAACCAGTCTCGTTCTAAATACGGTACTAAACGTCCTAAGAAATAATTCGTTAAGAATTAAATTTTAAGAACGTAGAACCGCAATCCTTTATCGTCTCGCTTGTCTGATTTCTGCATTAATTTTGTGAAAATTCCAAGCGACGTATAGTAAGGCCAGCGAGTAGTACATGACACTTTGTACTCATGCTGGATAAACCTGAAGTGTCATCTTTATAGGTAGTTTAAAATGCCAAGACGTCGCGTAGTCGCTGCTCGTGAAATCCTTCCGGATCCTAAGTTCAGCAGCCAAACAATCGCTAAATTCATGAACCACGTAATGCAAGATGGTAAAAAATCTATTGCTGAAAGTATCGTTTACGGTGCTTTAGACCGCGTTCAAGAAAAATCTAAAGTAGACCCAGTTGAATTTTTCGAGACTACTCTTGAAAAAGTTCGTCCTATGGTCGAAGTAAAAGCACGCCGTGTTGGTGGTGCTACATACCAAGTTCCTATGGAAGTACGCCCATCCCGTCGTACTGCTCTAGCGATGCGTTGGTTAGTAGATGCTGCTGCTAAGCGTTCTGAAAAAACTATGGCTTTACGTCTTGCTGGCGAGTTGCTTGATGCATCTGAAGGCAAAGGCGCTGCGGTTAAGAAACGTGAAGATGTGCACCGTATGGCTGAAGCCAACAAAGCATTCTCTCACTACCGTTTCTAAGCAGATAAAACAGGCCCTATTCAGGAGGGTGATAAGACCGTCATGGTTTTGTCACCAAAGCGCTTTAAGTTGCTATGCAGCTTAAAGCGTCCTGTTTTAAACAACAAAATTTAGGAATGCTAGAAATCATGGCACGTCAAACCCCAATTTCTCGTTATCGTAACATTGGTATTTCTGCGCACATTGATGCGGGTAAAACCACAACTACAGAACGTATTCTGTTCTACACAGGTGTATCTCACAAAATTGGTGAAGTACACGATGGTGCAGCAACAATGGACTGGATGGAGCAAGAGCAAGAACGTGGTATTACCATTACTTCTGCTGCTACGACTACATTCTGGTCAGGTATGTCTAAACAGTTCCCTGAACACCGTATCAACGTAATTGATACACCGGGACACGTTGACTTCACAATTGAAGTTGAACGTTCTATGCGTGTTCTTGATGGTGCGTGTATGGTTTACTGTGCTGTAGGTGGTGTACAACCTCAGTCTGAAACTGTATGGCGTCAAGCGAACAAATACCAAGTGCCTCGTTTAGCATTCGTGAACAAGATGGACCGTACTGGTGCCAACTTCTTCCGTGTTGTTGAACAAATGAAAACACGTTTAGGTGCATCTCCAGTACCTGTAGTAATCCCTGTTGGCGCTGAAGAAAACTTCCAAGGCGTAATCGACTTGATCGAAATGAAAGCGATCATTTGGGACGAAGCTTCACAAGGTATGAAGTTTGAATACGGTGAAATCCCGGCTGAACTTCAAGAAACTGCTGAAGAATGGCGTACAAACATGGTTGAAGCTGCTGCTGAAGCTTCTGAAGAGTTAATGGATGAATACCTGAACAATGGCGATTTGACTAAAGAACAAATCGTTGCTGGTCTACGTGTCCAAACTTTGGCTTGTCAAATTCAACCAATGCTTTGTGGTACAGCATTCAAAAACAAAGGTGTTCAACGTATGTTGGACGCAGTAATTGAATTCTTACCGTCGCCTACAGAAGTTAAAGCGATTGAAGGTGTTCTTGACGATAAGGCTGAAACTAAAGCGATTCGTGAAGCATCTGACGAAGCTCCGTTCTCTGCACTTGCGTTCAAAATCATGAACGACAAATTCGTAGGTAACTTAACTTTCGTACGTGTTTACTCTGGTGTTCTTAAACAAGGTGATTCTGTTTATAACCCAGTTAAATCTAAACGTGAACGTATCGGCCGTATCGTGCAAATGCACGCGAACGATCGTCAAGACGTTGAAGAAATTCGTGCGGGTGATATCGCTGCGTGTGTAGGTCTTAAAGACGTAACTACAGGTGATACACTTTGTGATGAGAAAAATGTCATCACACTTGAGCGTATGGAATTCCCAGAGCCAGTAATTGCATTGGCTGTTGAACCAAAAACTAAAGCTGACCAAGAAAAAATGTCAATTGCTTTAGGTCGTTTGGCTAAGGAAGATCCATCATTCCGCGTTCGTACTGATGAAGAGTCAGGTCAAACAATCATCGCTGGTATGGGTGAACTTCACCTTGACATTATTGTTGACCGTATGAAGCGTGAATTCGGTGTTGAAGCAAACATTGGTAAACCAATGGTTTCTTACCGTGAAACGATCAAAAAGTCAGTTGAGCAAGAAGGTAAATTCGTTCGTCAAACTGGTGGTAAAGGTAAATTTGGTCACGTATACGTACGTTTAGAGCCAATGGATGCTGATGCTGGTAAAGACTACGAGTTCGTTGAAGAAGTTGTTGGTGGTGTAGTTCCTAAAGAATTCTTCGGTGCTGTGGATAAAGGTATCCAAGAGCGTATGAAGAATGGTGTCCTTGCTGGTTACCCAGTAGTTGGCATTAAAGCTACATTGTTTGACGGTTCTTACCATGATGTCGATTCGGACGAATTATCGTTCAAGATGGCTGGTTCTTATGCCTTCCGTGACGGTTTCATGAAAGCAGATCCTGTTCTTCTTGAACCTATCATGAAAGTTGAAGTAGAAACTCCAGAAGACTACATGGGCGATATCATGGGTGACTTAAACCGTCGTCGTGGTATGGTTCAAGGTATGGATGACTTGCCTGGTGGTACTAAAGCAATTAAAGCTGAGGTTCCACTTGCTGAGATGTTTGGTTACGCGACTCAAATGCGTTCTATGTCTCAAGGCCGTGCAACATACTCTATGGAATTTGCTAAATATGCTGAAACTCCACGTAACGTGGCTGAAGGCATCATTTCTAAATTCCAGTCTGGCGGTAAAAAAGGTGACGACGAGTAATCTTTCGATTACTATAAGCCCAAACTAATTCATAGTTAAAAACCAAGTGCTCATGCAGTGATCCTGCATGAGTAGTTTAAAAAGGAAGATCTCATGGCTAAGGCTAAGTTTGAACGTAATAAGCCACACGTTAACGTGGGCACAATTGGTCACGTTGACCATGGTAAAACAACTTTAACAGCTGCAATTGCAACTGTATGTGCGAAGAAATTCGGTGGCGAAGCGAAAGACTACGCTGCAATCGACTCTGCACCAGAAGAAAAAGCACGTGGTATTACAATTAATACTTCACACGTAGAATACGATTCTCCAACTCGTCACTACGCTCACGTAGACTGCCCGGGCCACGCCGATTATGTTAAAAACATGATTACTGGTGCTGCTCAGATGGACGGCGCGATCCTTGTATGTGCTGCGACTGATGGTCCTATGCCACAGACTCGTGAACACATCCTGCTTTCTCGTCAGGTAGGTGTACCTTACATCGTTGTATTCTTGAACAAATGCGACCTTGTAGACGACGAAGAGCTTCTTGAGCTAGTTGAAATGGAAGTTCGTGAACTTCTTTCTACTTACGACTTCCCGGGTGATGACACTCCAGTAATTCGTGGTTCTGCTCTTCTTGCGCTTAACGGTGATGACAGCCAATACGGCGAGCCAGCTGTAGTTGCGCTTGTTGAAGCACTTGACTCTTACATTCCAGAGCCAGAGCGTGCGATCGACCTTCCATTCCTTATGCCAATTGAAGACGTATTCTCAATCTCTGGTCGTGGTACAGTAGTAACTGGCCGTGTAGAGACTGGTATCGTTAAAGTAGGTGAGTCTGTAGAAATCGTTGGTATCCGTGATACTCAAACTACTACAGTAACTGGCGTAGAAATGTTCCGTAAACTTCTTGACGAAGGTCGTGCGGGCGAGAACTGTGGTGTTCTTCTTCGCGGTACTAAGCGTGAAGACGTACAACGTGGTCAAGTATTGACTAAACCAGGTGCGATCAAGCCGCACACTAAATTCGATGCGGAAGTATACGTACTTTCTAAAGAAGAAGGTGGTCGTCACACTCCATTCCTTAACGGTTACCGTCCACAGTTCTACTTCCGTACTACGGACGTAACTGGTGCGATCGCGCTTAAAGAAGGCGTGGAAATGGTTATGCCTGGTGACAACGTTGAGATGTCAGTAGAGCTAATCCACCCGATCGCAATGGACCCAGGTCTACGTTTTGCGATCCGTGAAGGCGGTCGTACAGTTGGTGCTGGTGTAGTTGCTAAAGTAACTGCATAATCGCTGATTGTGTAAGAAAAGCGCCTCTTTGAGGCGCTTTTTTTTGATTCAAACTTTTATAAAACTAAAAATAAATTGTCTGACAATGATTTCAAAAGCTGTCCTTATCTGATATCGGCTTGACCTAAACTGCACTTATGTAAAAAAAATTACCACGTAATATACAGATAAGAATATGAATATTACATTTTTGGGCCTGGGTTGGCCTGATGGGAGTGGTCACATGAATGCGAAAGTAAATATTACCAATCGTGCGGGTGCTAGTTTTCCGGTTCGTCGCATGAACTTTGATTTTGATGCTGTACCGGAATATTGGATGAATGGTTCAGCAGGTCTCACTCATTTTATGACCGCATTATCTGCGCTATTTCCAGCAGGTGAAAAGTTTTTTATAGATTCAGTCCGCGCGGTACGTAACCATCCTGCAATTGCCAATAATGAAGCATTACAAAAAGAAATTTCTGCTTTTATTGGTCAGGAAGCCATGCATACTCACGAGCATATCGGCTTTAATGCTTCTGCGCAAAAACATGGGCATGATGTCGAGACGCTTGATCGTTATACCGATAAAGTCATTCAAACGACACGTAAAGTCATGGCTAAACTGGGTAAGCCTGTGGGAATTACCCAAGAAATGGTAGATTTGACTGCAACTACGGCACTTGAGCATTTCACTGCAACCATTGCCTCACAGCTTTTGACCAATAGCCACATTCAGGAATTGATGACAGATGAAACCATGAAAACCATGTGGTTATGGCATGCTATCGAGGAAAATGAACATAAGGCAGTTGCACATGATGTCTTTGAAGGAGTTTTTGGCAAAGGCCTAAAAGCCTATGCACTGCGTACTTCATCCTTGGTCATCGCAATGGCAACCTTATTTGTGGTGCAAAGCTATTTCCTCGCCCGTTTGCTTAAACAGGATCAGCAGTTTAATCTTGAGTCCTTAAAAGCCATTTATACCTATGCCTATAGTCCTTCTAAAGGTGTCATTACCGGTATGGCGAAAGAAATGCTGATGTATTTTAAACCGGGATTCCATCCGAATGATCATTATACAGATCAACTGTTGGCGACTTGGAAAGCTAAATTGGGTTTGTGACAGAACTGAAGATTGGAAAGCGACTAAAATCGCTCTTTTTTTTGCTCGATTTTTTGGATGAACTTTCTATAATGCGGAGGTTGATTCTATATAAGATGAACGAAGATGATTCGTTTAATGCAAGCAGCGGATGTAGAAGTCGTTGCAAAGATTGAAAAATCAGTTCAATCACATCCCTGGACTTTAAAACAGTTCGAAGATGCTGTAACAGCTTATCAAAGTACCGTGATTGAAGTAAAAGGGCAGGTGGTCGGATTTTGTATTTTACAACCGGTGCTGGATGAAGCCAATTTATTGCTCATGGCGATTGATCCGGCACAGCAAGGTCAGGGCTTGGGCTATCAGTTGCTGGAGGCTTCAGTGGCGATGCTAAAAAATAATCCGGTGCAGATTTTCCTGGAAGTGCGCGAGAGTAATCTGGCTGCGATCAAGCTGTATGAAAAATCAGGCTTTCATCAGATTGATCTGCGCAAGAATTATTATCCTAACAGTAACGGAAGCCGTGAACATGCCATCATTATGGTAAAAGCATGTACGGATGATTTTGCTAGTCTATTTAAATAATACAAACTGACGACCTTATTTAATAATCTGGTGATTCCATCCGCTGGGTAAGGTCGTCATTAATGAGTTTCCCAATTGCTGAATCTCCGTGGCACTCAATGCATGATTTAAACGTCGCCATTGTCCATCGATCAAGAGTTCCAGTGGCAGATACTGAGATTTGTAATTCATTTTGCTAGAATGCGGCACCCAATAACCCAGATAGATAAATTGCAAGCCCAGCTTTTGTGCATGTTCAATCTGTTTCAAGATTGCAAAAGCACCGAGTGAACGACGATTTTCATCTGGGTCAAAGAAGGTATAGACGGCAGAAATGCCATCATCCAGCAAGTCACAGGTTGAAACACTGATTAGACGCTCATCTTGCCATAATTCTAGAAAGAAGCTGTCGGCACAGCTTTGTAATAAAAATTTTTCGAACTGATCCCGAGTGGGTGGGAACATGTCGCCATCTGAGTGGCGTTCATTAATATAGCGTTCATACAGCGCATAATGTAGATCACCGGCGTGCTCTGGACTGGTAATTTTCATCACCAGGTCCTGATTCCGTTTCCAGGCTTTTTTTTGTGAACTGTTCATGCGGAATTCAGCAACGGGTACACGCGAAGACAGACATTGACGACACAGATGACATTCGGGTCGATAGACGAAATCACCACTGCGGCGGAAACCGGTACGTGACAGTTCCGATAAAGTGACTACATCAATTCGATGTGCAGGATCCAGAAAAACCATGCGCGCCGACTTGTTGGGCAAATAGCTACAATCATGCGGCGGCGTAATATAATACTGTAAATCGTTCAGTAGGGCCTTTGGCTGATAAGAGTTCATAACAACTACCCTCTGTTATTTTCATTCACTTAAGCGCGCGTTTTGCGCTATTGTTTTACTTGAAAATACACCTTCCTGATACTTTTTCCAATCGATAGCAGGCTTTTTTACAATATCTTGTAAAGAATTAAGATAAGCTTGGCGAGAAATTGTGCAGGCACCCAGGCTTAACAGATGATCGTTGACCAGTTGGCAGTCGATCCAGGATAGTTTATTTTCCTGTCCAATCAGCATTAAAGTATAGAAAGCCATTTTAGAAACATCGGTTTGCGTACTAAACATGGATTCACCAAAACAGCCTTGACCGATGGTCACACCATAAAGTCCACCGACGACGCGATCTTCATCCCAGACCTCAATGCTATAGCCATATCCTGCGTCAAACATGTCGCAATAGCCTGCGATAATATCTTCACTGATCCAGGTGTCGTCTGCATAAGCACGAGGCAATGAACAGGAACGAATCACTCTTTCAAAAGCATGATTGACCGTAATCTTATAGTCCTGCTTTTTCATATTACGTAGCAGGGATTTGCTAGGATGATAATCTTCGGGGCGAATAATGCAGCGTGGTTCCGGACTCCACCAGCAAATCGGATCACCTTCTGAAAACCATGGAAATAATCCATGCATATAGGCTTCATAAAGTGTGGAAGGGGAGAGGTCTGCACCAATACAAATCAGTCCTTCACCTTCAGGATCAACCTCGACCGGATTGGGAAAAATGAATTCTGAGGGAGGAAGTAAAGACATGGCAGACCCGACATAAATCTATAGATAAATCATCATCTCATTCTAGCAATAAAAAAGCCGTCCATAATGGACGGCTTTTTTATTCTTGCTGCTTAGTCTAGTTTGCCCATCGCATCAAGATATTTTTCTGCATCAAGCGCAGCCATACAGCCTGAACCGGCAGAAGTAATGGCCTGACGGTAAATGCTGTCCGCAATATCACCGGCTGCAAATACACCCGGTACCGAAGTTTGGGTTGCATTACCTGCAGTACCGCTTTGTACCTGGATATAACCGTCACGAAGCTCTAACTGGCCTTCAAACATGGTGCTATTTGGCTTGTGACCAATCGCCACAAACATACCCGTCACATCGACGTTTTGAGTAGAGTCATCTTGAGTTGATTTAAGACGAACCGAGGTCACGCCAGATTGTGCGTCACCGAGTACTTCATCGACTTGATGGTTCCAGATAATGCTGATCTTGCCTTCTTTTTCTTTGGCAAATAAATGATCTTGCAAGATTTTTTCAGAACGTAGTGAATCACGACGGTGAACCAGAGTCACGTGAGACGCAATATTGGATAAGTACAACGCTTCTTCAACAGCGGTATTACCACCACCTACAACCATGACTTTCTGGTTTTTATAGAAGAAACCATCACAGGTTGCGCAAGCACTGACACCTTGACCCATATAGGCTGCTTCAGATTCCAGACCGAGGTATTGGGCAGTTGCACCGGTACAGATAATCAGGGCATCACAGGTGAATTCTTCCATATCGCCTTTTAACACGAAGGGGCGCTGGCTAAGATCCACTTCATTGATATGGTCATACACGATTTCAGTGCCAAAACGCTCTGCATGTGCCTGCATACGTTCCATCAATGCTGGACCAGTCAAACCTTCGGGATCACCCGGCCAGTTATCGACGTCAGTCGTCGTGGTCAGCTGACCGCCCAGTTGCAAGCCTGCAATCAGGGTAGGTTTCAAGTTTGCACGCGCTGCATATACTGCTGCGCTATAGCCTGCAGGGCCAGAACCTAAAATAATCAGTCGTGAGTGACGTGCGCTCATCAGCTGTATCCTTTTTTATTTAGAAATTTATTGAATTATACGTGAAACTGTATAACAGTGGTGTGAGATTAAAGTCGATATTATTGATCATTGAAATCGATTTGGGCTATATAGCATAAGTAACATTGTGCTTGCACAATAGTGCATCTTTTTTCACAGAACAGGTGCATAATATGTATTTTATTGCGTCGCTTTTTTCAAGCATTGAAGCAAAAGAATATTCATGAAGAATTGGTTACAGGACAGTATATGACAGCGGTGTCGAGTGCCTATGCACAGCGCTTAGTAATGACATTATTTTTAGTCTCATTTGGGATTTATCTGTTTCTTGCAACAGTGACCTATACGCCATTTGATCCGGGGTGGATGCATATCTCCAGTGATACGCAGACGGTTTCGAATGCCAGTGGGGTAGCGGGTGCCTGGATTGCAGACCTTTTGTTTGGCTTCCTTGGTTGGGCAAGTCTGCTGATCCCTGTCTATCTGTTTATGGAAGCGATTCAGGTCTGGTGGCCGCGTAGCTTCCTGAACCGGCCATTTCGCTATGCTGCGCAATTCTTCCTGTTGCTGACCACCTCAGCGCTGTTGTTTTTATTTTGGCAAGTCCCTGCTGATACGCTGGATAATTCTTCCGGCGGTATTATTGGCTATGAATTAGGCCAGAGTCTGGAACAACTGCTGACAGTATACGGTGCAGCATTCTTCCTGCTGGTGCTTTGGGTGGTGCTATTTACCTTGGCGTTTGGGGTGAAATGGAACAAGACCTGGAGCAGCCTCAAAGCAACCCCTGCTTATTTACAAGACCTATTCTACCGCAATGTGCCTGAAGGCATGTCTGATTTTGACCGGACTGCACCTGTCGCCAAAAAAGAGCCAGTCATTAGTGCAAAAAAAGTAGCGGTTGCAGTAACACCTGCGCCTGAGCATCAACTGGTAGAAATAGATCCGGTGGTGCGCGATCAGGTGGCTGAACGCTTATTTGATGATTTTGCCGATAAAGAATCACAACAACCGCAGTTTTATGAGGATATTCCTGAGGCTGAGCAGCAGGCTCCTGAGCCAGTCGAGACATTTAAGCAAGTACAGCAAGTGCCTCAACAGCCGGATCGTGTGGTAGCGACAGGCGAGGTGTGGCGTGCCTTACATTCAAATGAAGATCAGCGCCATAAACAGGATATTGATGCCTTACTCAAAGCAGCCGAAGAAGAACAGCTTAATTCTCCAGTCTCACATATAACCGCTCCTCAACCTGTTGCAGCACAGACTCATGCTCATACCAGAACCGCATCGGCTCCGCATACAGGCCTGGACTGGGATGATGATGAAATCTTTGATGAACTTCTGGCTGCAGTTCCGCAAGGCAAAACTGCGACCGATGTGCATAGTCCATTCAATACAGCGCCAGCCGAAAAGACGGCAAGAATTGTAGAAGACATGACCAATGTTGCACCTGTCATGGCGTCTATGACAACGGCACATGTCGTGAAAAATAGCGCATTACAGGCCGATCTGGATGACCTGGGTGATTTACTGATTGAAGAAGATGAGCCAAGCCAACCAGTACGTGCATCAAGCTATGCCCAATCTTCTGCTTTTGTTCAGGCACCAATTCAGCATCAGGGTATAGAGCAACCAGTATCTCCTCCTTCTGCAACTCATGCAGCAGTACGCGAGGCTTTATCTAAAGAAGAATTTGTAGAAGCCTGGCAAGAAACGGCTGGTAAACCACAAGATGAAGACGAGTTTGATTTTGATGCTCCTTTAACTGATGCTTCAGGCCGTCCGATGTCACGTGCCATGCAGGTGGTGGAGCGCCGAAAAGATTTATCACCGCTTCCAGGTCTGGATTTACTGGATGAAGTCGATCCGAATAAAAAAGTGAATTTTACTGAAGAGCAGCTGGCACGTTTATCTGAATTGCTTGAAATCAAGTTGCAAGAATTCAACGTCAAAGCCAAAGTGGTAGAAGCACAGCCAGGCCCAGTCGTGACACGTTTTGAACTGGATCTGGCGCCAGGGGTAAAAGCCTCTAAAGTGACGAATATTTCGCGTGATTTGGCACGTTCGATGTCGATGGCATCGGTGCGTGTGGTTGAAGTCATTCCGGGCAAACCGTATATCGGAATTGAAGTACCAAACAGTACCCGTGAAATGGTCCGTTTGATCGAACTTTTGACCATTCCAGCCTTTACTGATCCGAATAGCATCCTCTCCATGGCAATGGGTAAGGATATTTCCGGTAATCCGGTGATTGCTGATCTGGGTAAAGCGCCGCATATGCTGGTGGCAGGAACCACAGGTTCCGGTAAATCGGTGGCGGTCAACTCGATGATTCTATCGATGTTGCTGAAATATACACCGGATGAATTGCGTCTTATTCTGATCGATCCGAAGCAGCTGGAACTGGCGAACTATAACGATATTCCACATTTATTGACGCCTGTAGTTACCGATATGAAAGATGCGGTCAGCGCATTGAACTGGTGTGTCAATGAAATGGAACGTCGTTATAAACTGATGTCTTTCCTGAAAATCCGTAAACTAAGCGACTATAACCGCAAGGTGGAAGAGGCGATTGCCAATGGTGAAGACCTGATCGATCCAACCTGGAAAGCCAGCGATTCTGTTGTGGGTGAACGTGCGCCGCGTTTGACGCCATTGCCTTCCATTGTGATTGTCGCGGATGAGTTCGCGGATATGATCATGCAGGTCGGTAAGAAAGCTGAAGAGATGATTACCCGTCTGGCACAAAAATCACGTGCTGCCGGTATTCACCTGTTGCTTGCGACCCAACGTCCATCGGTGGACGTGATCACCGGTTTGATCAAAGCCAATATTCCAACACGTGTCGCGCTACGGGTTAACTCCAAGATCGACTCGCGTACTATTCTGGATGCGGGTGGTGCAGAGGACTTGCTCGGTCACGGTGACATGCTATTCCTCGGCCCGGGTAAAATCGAACCTGAGCGTGTACATGGTGCCTTTATTGCCGATGACGAAGTCAACCGGATCTGCGATGCATGGCGTGAACGTGGTTCACCAAATTATGTCGACGAGATCCTGACACCATTTGATGAAGAACCATCCAGCCGTGGTTTTGAAGATGGTGGTGAGGGCAGTTCAGACCGTGATGCACTGTATGACCAGTGTGTAGCTTTTGTTTTGGAAACCCGTAAGGCTTCTACTTCATCCTTGCAACGTAAATTCAGTCTGGGCTATAACCGTGCTGCACGGATCATTGACCAGATGGAAGAAAACGGCATTGTCAGCGGTATGGGTGCCAATGGTAAACGCGAGATTCTGGTTTAATTTCAGTCTACCTACAATAAAAAAGCCTGCTTTCAAAGCAGGCTTTTTTATGTATTTTGACTCAGGCAAATTTTGCCAATACATCCAGAAACTCGGCACTTTGACGCGGGAAAGTGGCAATCACGTCATGAATCCGTTGTCCTTCCGGATTGGTTGCATTGACATCACGGCCATCAGCGACAAATTTCGTCAACAGGCGTTCATAATCAAATGGACGCATATGCTTGAAAGCATGATAGAGCACGTGAAAATCAGCATTAACACCTGCAGGAGGAAGCTGATTCAAGTAGGCAAATACACGCTCATCTGACCATTCTTCGTTAAAGGTCGCTGGTTGAGATAATGCCATCGCAATTTCCTTGATCTAATGTAGTTTTTTCGGCATGAAAAAAGGCAAAATATGAGTACGCAAGTGACAATGTCCTTAAAACGACATTGTCTAGGCGAAGTCTCGCTACTCGTCTTATGACTAGGTAGCGTAGAGTTACTAGCCTATTGGAAGCCTAGCTTCTCGTCTTCTGGGTAAAGCAGTATTTTACGACCAGCCCACTCGAAGCATAGCTTCTCATCTTGCGGCCGGGTAAAGCAATGCTTTACTAATCCGGCCTCATATTTTGCCTTGAATCAATTTACTTGACCAATCAAAAATCAGATTATCGTTCTTCAGGTAAATTGATATTCATTTCAAGCATTTCAATATTGGCTTCAGAACGGACCTGCATTTGAATATGCTGTTCATCGACACCGCGAACATAACGATTGACCACTTGCATGATTTCAGTCTTCATCTGGTCAATTTTGTCCTGGCTCAAGCGACGACCCAAGCCTTGTTCGGATGCAACGATCACCTTCAAACGGTCTTTAGCAGTCCGTGCGCTTGATGGTTTATCCTCGCCACTAAAAAGTTTACTCCAGAATCCTGCCATGTCTACGCTCCAAATAGTCGTGCTAACCAGCCCTTAGGTTTTACCTCGATATGACGGTAAGGACGCTCTTCGCCAAGGAAACGCGCAACCAGATCATCATAGGCCTGACCTGCAGAAGCTTCAGTGAAAAGAATCACCGGCTTACCTTCATTCGATGCCTGTAAAACGCTTGGACACTCAGGAATAACGCCCAAGGTCGGTACACGTAAAATATCCTTAGAAATATCATCAATCGTTAGCATTTCCTGTTTATCGGCACGTTCCGGATTGAAACGGGTAATACACAGATGCTTACGAATGCGACCTTCGTTTTGTTCTACTTTTTTTGTTTTGCTATCGAGCATACCAATGATACGGTCAGAGTCACGGACTGAAGAAATTTCAGGGTTGGTCACAATGATCGCTTCATCCGCATGGTACATGGCCAGAATGGCACCACGCTCGATACCGGCAGGTGAATCACAAATAATATAGTCAAATTCCTGCGAAAGCTCATCCATTACACGTGCTACACCCTCATCGGTTAAGGCATCTTTATCACGTGTTTGGGAAGCAGGTAAAATATATAAATTCTCAATATCTTTATCGCGAATCAGTGCTTGTTGTAATCGTGCTTCGTTATTTAAAACATTCACAAAATCATAAACTACACGGCGTTCACAGCCCATAATCAAATCAAGGTTACGTAAACCTACATCAAAATCAATAACAACAGTTTTGTGACCACGTAGGGCTAAACCTGTTGCAAAAGATGCACTTGTTGTAGTTTTACCTACACCACCTTTGCCTGATGTTACGACAACAATTTTCGCCACCGAATCCACTCCTGTTATGGTTCAAATCCCCTGTTTAAAATGGGGTTTTTGGTGTTTATTTATACATTAAAATTGTAGAGCTTCAAATACAAGCTCTTGTTGATCATTCAAGTAAATATGCACTGATTTTTTGACCACATGCGGAGGAATGTCATCCGCTACGCAATAGGTTCCTGCAATCGAAATCAGTTCTGCTTCGAGGCTATGACAGAAAATACGTGCTGCAGTATTACCACCCGCACCTGCAATGACACGGCCACGCGCGCTGCCATAGACATGAATATTGCCCGAAGCAATCACTTCTGAACCACTATTGATGCCGGCATTAATAATAATGTCGCCATTATGTTGCACGATACATTGGCCGGTACGCAGGATTTCATCATGATATGAGGTGATATGCGCGACGATCGGGGCAGCAGGGGCCTGATCATCATTCACCGCTGTAGGTTCTGGTTTAACTTCCACGACCTGTTCTTTGGTGGCTTTAATTTCTTCTAACTGGCGATCAGGTGGCAGTACCGGGAACTGAATGGCGCGCGCCTGATCTCCAAGTAAGCCTTCAGTAACAGCCATAGGCTGTACATCCAGACTGATTAACAGTTGAATCAGCGCAATGAGTTCCTGTTCAACTGAACTTTCAATGACTGCCAAAGTGCCGGGTGGAAATGCTGCTTGTAATTTTGGGCTAAGTTGCTGGCGGATTGCATCATGATCATTGGTATCTAGGCTAATGCGTATCGCATTGACCATTCTGCCTTTTATCCGTATATCAGCCATAATTCTTCCTTAAATACTTCTGACGTGCTGGTTTTGTGTCGAAGCAATGTTGTAAATAGTGCAAATCCTAGAACAAATTGCAGTAATTCTCTAGCGATCTCAGTTATTTTTTTATGCGAACAGGACCGGACGGATTAGTCTGATTCTGTACTTTAAACTTTACTTATCTATTGAGCTCTGATTTTGCTCATGTTCTTCTAAAATCTGTTGCCACTGTTTGACTTTTACCTGTTTTCGGATTGCTTCAAGTGTTTCAAAAACAGCCGATTCGACCAATTTATCAATATGTGGATTATGTTCAATCTGAATCTGGCTGATTTTATCTGAAATTAGGGTAAAAGTCGGATTTTCTTTTTGGCCTGTGTGGGTAAATGGTTCAATCAGTCCTTGCGTGATATTTTCTCCGAGGCGTTGACCAATACTTTGAATTTGCTGTTCGATCCGGCTACCTACGATTGGAATCAAACGTAATAATTGGGTCAGTTCCGGAGTATCTTCAATCGCCTGATTCACTACTTGCCCTACATTTTTAGCGATCATGGAACGTTGTGACTGTAATTCCCTACCCAAAGACTCCTGCAAGATATCTGCCAAGGCAATGGCCAGTAATTTACGGTGATGTTCCACTAAATCATCAATTAACTGTTTATGTGATGTACTTGTGGTCAGTTCACGCTTGATGCCGTCCAGTACGGTCAGTACCACCCGGCTGGAAAGCTCTTCCATCAGCATGTTGTAATAAAAGTTGCCTTGGCGATACCAACGATTGGGAATTACTTTATAACCATGGCTATGCAGGTTGTAGCCAATCGCAACCGCACGCAGCAGACGTAGGAAACGTAGCTGAGGGATAATAGATAAAATTTCATACCAGTGCACAAAAGGGAAGAACCACCAGCGTCGATGATGACGCAGGACAATCGCGATGACCCAGCGTGCCAGTAATTCACAGACCAAGAAGGTGGTAAACCAGCCCTCGGTAATGATGACCCAAGGGCGTAAATCACTTTTATAAAACTGCAAGATTTCCGGTAAACGAATGAAGTCAAACAACCACTGCCCAAAATCGCTCATTAAAATGGCGTTAGCACTGAGACAGAACAGATTGATGATGATCAGAACCATCATGAAAATATCGTAAATCAGTGCAATTTTCCAGCCCCAGGTTCCTTTACGAACAAATTTAAATGAGCTGGACGTAATGTCCGGGTTGTCTTTCTTCATAATTACTCGGTTACAGATCCGACCGGGGCTTGGGCAAAGTTCTGCTGCATTTGTGCGATGAGCTGATCTTTTTCAGTCCAGATTTGATCAATCCATTTTTGAAAACGTGCACGATATTCAGCATCATCTTCATAATTGCCGCCCAGTACCCAGTCTGGAATATCAATTTTTCTTAAATTTACCGCAATACGTGGCACTTCACCTAACCAAAATTCACCATAGCCCGGAATACCGTCAGGATAAACAATGGTCATGTCGACCAGCGCATCAATTTTATCGCCGAGAATACTGAGCGCCAATGCCAGACCACCGGCTTTAGGTTTCAGTAAATGTGTGTAGGAAGACTGCTGCTGATCATGCTTTTCCTGGGTAAAGCGGGTGCCTTCCAGATAATTTAACAGGGTAAAAGGCTGACTGATCAGCTGTTCACAAGATTTGCGTGCTTCTTCCATATCCCGGTATTTCAGTGCAGGATTTTTGGCAATCTGTTCCTTGCTATGCCGCTTCATCATCGGGAAGCCCAAAATTTTAAAGGCCTGTCCAACAAAAGGAATAAAAATAAGTTCCCATTTGGTAAAGAAACGCGTCAGGGGCATACGGGTCAGACCGAAGTACTGGTTGACGGTGGTATCGACCCAGCTTTGATGATTACAGGTCATCAAATAACGGCCCTGCATATTCAAATCCAGTGATTCATCTACGCTGATTTGCCATTGCGTGTTTTTCAGCACATGCTCAATCAGCCAATTATTGACCCCTAACCAGCTGTTGGTAATCTTGATATTGGTTTCATCCACTTTTGCGGATTTTTTAAAAAGTTTGGTTAAACCCAAGGCCAGCACCGGGGGACCATGAAAAAAAGTACTGCCCGTCATGACGGATGTGACCGTCAGGCCACGCGCCAGTTTTTTTAAAGTCGGTTGCTTGTTGCTATTCGATGACATATCCAAACAGTCCCCAGAGATTAATCACTTAAATTTTTTCATATTTTGAGTAATATAGAGACAGTTAGGCAAATAAAAAAGCCTAAACAGGAAACTATGAAGATATTGTGACGAACTACTTGGTTTTAGTTACATATAAACATTACAAAATATTACTAAACGATTTATTATTAACAAAAATTCAATGGTTAGCCCATTCAATTTAAATCATTATCTCGCTTAACAACAAAGCATACAACAAGGAGTCATGCGATGCGTGCACTAGTCATTTCAGCAGCTGTAGCAGGGGCCGTAGCACTTACAGGTTGTCAATCAACTGGTAATAACATCGGTGGTGTGGAATATGATAAAGCTGCTCTAGGTACTTTAATTGGTGCTGCAGCAGGTTACGGTGTTTCTAAAGGCAATGCGAATACCAGCCGTCAAAATAACCGTGCAGCAGCGATTGGTGCTGTTGTTGGTGGTGCAGCGGGTGTGTATCTTGATAACAAAGAGAAAAAATTACGTCAAGCAACAGCGGGTACGGGCGTAGACGTTAACCGTAATGCAGATGGTTCGATTAACCTTGTGATGCCAGGCAGCATTACATTTGATACCAACAAATCAAATATCAAACCAAACTTCTATGGCACTTTAAACAAAGTGGCGCAAGTATTAACTGAAGATAACAAGAGCGGTATCCTTGTAACTGGTTATACCGACAGCACGGGTAATGACTCAATTAACTTGCCATTGTCTCAAGCACGCGCAAACTCTGTAGCGACTTACTTGGCAGGCCAAGGTGTTTCACGTACACGTATTAATGCTCAAGGTTTAGGTTCAGCGAACCCAATTGCAGACAATACAACTGCCGCAGGTAAAGAGCAAAACCGTCGTGTAGAAATCGCGGTATATGCAGTTCAATAATTCTTGAACGCTTAAGAAAAAACCACCTTCGGGTGGTTTTTTTATATCTGAATATTGATCTGATTAATCGTATTTTAAATTAGGCAACTGACGCAGAGATGACTATAATCGGAGCCGAATCTAGAAGAGGAAGCCATATGTCACTCGCCAGTCAGTTAAATGACAAGCAACTTGAAGCCATGAAATACACTCAAGGAC
This sequence comes from Acinetobacter sp. CIP A162, assembly GCF_000367905.1. GTDB lineage: Bacteria > Pseudomonadota > Gammaproteobacteria > Pseudomonadales > Moraxellaceae > Acinetobacter > Acinetobacter lwoffii. The sequence goes on from NZ_KB849159.1 coordinate 116,979, forward strand.
CCTTGTTAGTACTTGCAGGAGCGGGTTCAGGCAAGACTTCAGTGATCACGCGAAAAATCGCGTATTTAGTCAAGCATTGCGGGATTCCCGCACATCGTATTACTGCGATGACTTTTACCAACAAGGCAGCACGTGAGATGAAAGAGCGTGTCAGCAAATTGTTGACACGTGAAGAAAGTAAAGGCGTTTCAGTTTCAACCTTCCATACTTTTGGCCTGAATATGCTGCGCCTGGAGTTGAAACATACCCCACTGAAAAATAATTTCTCAATTCTGGATGCTGACGACTGTAAACGCATTCTGATGGATCTGATGCAACGTGACAATTTATCCGGTGCAGAAAGCAAAGAACTGATCGCCAAAGCCATGAAAATGATCTCGGACTGGAAAAATGATCTCATTCCACCTGAGCAAGCCCACACCACCTGTGAAACTGCCGAAGATGTGCAGTTTGCGCATTTGTATCAGCTTTATGAACGTAATTTACGCGCCTATAACGCCGTGGATTTTGATGATCTGATTGTAATGCCAACGCGCTTGCTGCAGGAAAATGCAGAAGTCCGTGACAAATGGCAAAACCGCGTGCGTTATTTGCTGGTCGATGAATATCAGGATACCAACACCGCACAGTATATTCTGGTGAAATTGCTGGTTGGCGTGATGGGACAGTTCACCGCCGTAGGCGATGATGATCAGTCAATCTATGCCTGGCGTGGGGCTAAACCGGAAAATATGGCCTTGCTGCAGCAGGATTTTCCTAATTTAAAAGTGATTAAACTGGAACAGAACTATCGTTCGACCAGTCGTATTCTCAAGGCAGCCAACACTGTCATTGGCAATAATCCGCATATTTTTGATAAAAAACTTTGGTCAGACAAAGGCCATGGTGAAGTAATCCGTGTGATTACCTGCCGCAATGATGATGATGAAGCAGAGCGTGTTGTTAAAGACCTGATCACGCATAAATTAATGAACGGTAAAAGCTGGAAAGATTATGCGGTGTTATATCGCGGCAATTTCCAGGCGCGTATTTTAGAAACCCATCTACGTCAGATGCAGATTCCGTATAAATTGTCTGGCGGACAGTCCTTCTTCGCACGTGCCGAAATCAAGGACATGATGAGTTATTTGCGCCTGATCATTAACCCTGAAGACGACAGCGCATTCCTGCGAATTATCAATACGCCAAAACGGGCGATTGGTCCGGTAACGCTGGAAAAACTTGGATTATTTGCTCAGGAAAACAACCTGTCCTTGCTGGCTGCAGCAGCGGATCAACGTCTGACCATGGCGATTCCGAAAAAGGCCACGACTCAATTGGCCGAATTTGCCGATTTTATTGAGGGCTTTACCCGCAATTTACTGGATGATGATGAACCAGTACCGATCATCCGCCAGATGATGATTGAGGCCGGTTATATCGATTACATCAAGGAAACTGCAGCCACGCCAGCACAGGAAAAAACCAAGCTTGACAATATCGAGGTGCTCTACAGCAGCATTCAGAGCCTGATTAACCGCGCTGAAGATGTCGACGAAAAAAATATTGAAAGTGTGATTCGTAAAATGGTGCTGCTGGACATGCTGGAGCAGCAACAGGAAGAAGAGGACACCGATAAAGTCAACTTATTGACTTTGCATGCGTCTAAAGGTCTGGAATTTCCTTATGTCTATTTGATTGGTCTGGAAGAAGAAATTCTGCCGCATAAAAACTCGATTGCTGCAGAAACCGTCGAAGAGGAACGCCGTCTGATGTATGTGGGCATTACCCGTGCACGTCAGGGCTTGACCATTACTTTGGCAGCGCAGCGCAAGGCCGGTGGGCAGATGAAGCAGATGACCCCAAGCCGTTTTCTGGATGAATTACCAGAAGATGAGTTGGAATGGTTAGGTCGTAAGAAAAAGCTGGCAGGCAACATCGATCCGAAATTACAAGCCCAACATTATCTTGATAATTTGCGTAACCTTATCAAACGATAAGGCGCAAGGCTTGCTCTTATTTTAAATGAAACAACAGGAATGAATACATGAAAGTTCAGGTGAAAGTCCTTGACTCGCGTCTCGGTCAGGAATGGCCATTACCGACTTATGCTACGACAGGTTCAGCGGGGCTGGATTTGCGTGCGTGTGTTGCAGAAACCACAATCATTGAACCAGGCCAAACGGTTTTGGTAAAAACTGGTTTAGCAATCTATATTGAAGATCCTGCATTTGCTGGTCTGATCTTGCCACGTTCGGGTTTGGGCCATAAACATGGGATCGTGTTGGGTAACCTGGTAGGTTTAATTGATTCTGATTATCAGGGTGAATTGATGGTATCCGTTTGGAACCGTAGTCAGACGGCATTCAGCTTAGAGCCAGGTGAACGTTTGGCGCAGTATGTGTTGGTTCCTGTGGTACAAGCTGAATTCGATCTGGTGAATGAATTCGAAGCGACTGAACGCGGTGCTGGCGGTTTTGGTCATACGGGTAAAAACTAAGTTTTAATAATGGCTTACATTCATTAACTGGATGTAAGCCATTTTTAGTTGATTAGATTAAATATTAAAAAAAATGAGTTGGTTGAAATATATTTAAAAAATAAAACCTTATTTTTTCGGCCAAGTAGAATTATTTAAATCCAAAATTGATGTAATTATCAAATGTCTAATTAGATGAAACTCAAAATAAATATAATTGAATAATCATTGTTTAATTACAAGAACCCTATAATTCTAAAGTTGTAGATTATATTTTTATAATTGATTGTTACATTGAAATCGTTTAAAAATAGCAGGTCTTAAAACAAAAACAAATGTTTAAAGTCATTATGATGAAATCATCATTTTAAATCTCCTTATTTTAACGAATAGTGAAAAGACAGTTTTATGGGATCTATGAATCATCCATTCCCCATGCATATCTTTCGTGCCTATGACATACGCGGTAAAGTCAGTCTATTAGGTGCCGGGATCATTGATGCAATTGCCCACGGTTTAGCCCAGCAGTATCAGGCTGCGGGACAGACACGTGTCGCCATTGGTTATGATGCACGCATCAGTAGTCCGGCTTTTGCCGACATCATTGCCCGTATTTTTAAAGACTATTCGCTGGAAGCCACTATTATAGGCTGTTGTTCCAGCCCGATGCTGTATTTCACCGCACGCCAGTTTGATGGCAATGGCATTATGGTCACCGCCAGTCATAATCCTAAAGAAGATAATGGGATTAAATGGATTATTGATGGTGAACCACCTTGTCCTGAGATGATTCAACAGGTGGCCCAACTGGCAAAGTCACATTGCGATAGCCAGCTAATTACTTTAGCTGAACTGCCGCATCAGATTATTCCAGAGTTTTGCATGCAGTATCAGCAGGGAATATTAGAAGATATTCAATTAAAGCGCTCATTTAAAGTGATTCTGGATGGTCTGCATGGCTCAGCCGGACGTTGTGCTGACTTGGTACTCAGAAAAATGGGCTGTGAAGTGATTGCTTTACGTTGTGAGGCCAATGGATATTTTCCGGATCATGCGCCGGATCCTTCGCAGGACAAACATCTTGAGACTTTACGCCAAACTGTCATGCAACAGCAGGCTGATCTCGGTATTGCTTTGGACGGTGATGGCGATCGCCTGGTTCTGGTTGATGAACATGGTCAGATTATTACAGCCGATCAGTTATTATGCCTGTTTGCCGAAATTTGTCTCACTGATTCAACGCCACGCCAATTTGTTTATGATGTGAAATGTTCAACTCTAGTTCGCGATACAGTGCAACGTCTGGGCGGTGAACCGGTGATGATTCGTACCGGCAGTTCATTTCTCAGAACCTATCTGAACCAGTCTCAGCAGCAAGCCATTTTTGGTGGGGAATATGCCGGACATTATGTCTTTAATGATGGCCGCGGCTGGGGCTATGATGATGGCCTCTATGCAGCACTCCGAGTCATGGAATATTTAGATCAAACGGGGCAAACTCTCGCGCAGGCCTTGGCAGCTTATCCAAAACGGTATGGTACTGAAGATCTTTATATTTCAACGCGTCAAGTACGTCCAGTTGAGCTTTTAAACTTCGTTGAACAACAATCCGCAAGAATTAATGCGCAAATCAGTAAAATTGATGGGATACGTCTTGATTTTGAGGATGGTTTTGGCATCATTCGAGCATCCAATACAGGTGAGTATTTCACAGTGCGCTTTGATGCCAATAATGCCCAAGGTCTGAATGAAATTCGTCACTTGTTTGTAGCCATGTTGCGTGACCGTTATCCAGAGATCGCTCAAGACATTTTAGATGCTCAATAAGGAGAGGCGAATGCCAAATCAACAAACAGGCATCGACAAAGCACAGATTTTGACAGAAGCTTTGCCGTATATTCAACGCTTTGCGGGTAAAACCCTGGTGGTAAAATACGGCGGTAACGCGATGACCGATCCTGAGCTGGAAAGTTCATTTGCACGTGATATCGTATTATTAAAAACCGTCGGTATTAATCCGATCGTGGTGCATGGCGGTGGTCCGCAAGTCGATTCCATGCTGAAACAGCTAGGCCGTGAATCAGACCGTATCGACGGCATGCGCGTGACTGATCCTGCGACTATGGAAGTGGTCGAGATGGTGCTTGGCGGTAGCGTTAACAAATCTATCGTGAATTTGATCAACCAGCATGGTGGCCGTGCGATTGGTCTTACCGGTAAAGACGGCAACCTGATTCGTGCGCAAAAGCTGCTGATGGAAAAAGTGGCTGAAGATGGTTCAGTTGAGCAAATTGATCTGGGTCTGGTCGGTGAAGTCGTTGGCGTGAAAACTGATGTTCTGGAAATGTTTACCAATAGTGACTTTATTCCAGTCATTGCCCCGCTAGGTGTCGATGAAGAAGGCAATACCTATAATATCAATGCTGATTTGGTCGCTGGTAAAGTCGCTGAAGCCCTAGGTGCAGAAAAACTGATTCTACTCACCAATATCACCGGTGTCTTGGATGAAAATAAAAACCTGTTGACTGGTTTGACCACTCAAGAAGTCGATCGTCTGATCGAAACTGGCGTGATTTATGGCGGCATGATTCCAAAGGTCGGTTGTGCGCTGGATGCGGTAAAAGGCGGCGTCGTAAGTGCACATATCGTGGATGGCCGTGTACCTCATGCCAGCTTACTAGAAATTTTCACCGATCATGGTGTGGGCACCCTCATTACCAATCGTGCCAATCCGCATCGTTCTTAAGCCAATTTTTGCAAAAAAGAGTCTCAATAGAGACTCTTTTTTATTTGGATTTCTTATAGCCACCTATTTGAAATGACTAGGACAGTCATGCACAATAAGCTTCTAAGTAAATAGAGAGCTGAAACCAGACCATGTGCCAACTGCTCGGAATGAATTGTGCCACCCCGACGGATATTACTTTTTCTTTTCGCGGGTTTTCCCAGCGGGCGGGCATTACCTCTGATCATGCGGATGGCTTCGGGATTGCTTTCTTTGAAGATAAAGCCTGCCGTCTGTTCGTTGATAACCAGTCTGCGGTTGAGTCGCCGATTGCCGAGCTAGTGCGTAACTATCCGATCAAATCACGTAATGTGATTGCCCATATCCGTAAAGCCACTCAAGGCAAAATTAATCTGGAAAACTCGCATCCTTTTAGCCGTGAACTTTGGGGGCGGCAATGGATTTTTGCCCATAATGGCGATTTATATGATTATTTTCCTGAACTGTCAGGGCGCTTTACCCCAGTCGGAAATACCGACAGTGAGCGTGCCTTCTGTTACCTGCTGGATCAACTGGTGAAACGCTTTGGCTATCATGAGCCGAAACTGGATCAGGTTTTCGATCTTCTAGCTGAAATTTCACCTGCAATCGCGGAGCATGGCACCTTTAATTTCTGCCTGTCGAATGGTCAGGCGCTGTTTAGCTATGCGATTACTAAACTCCACTGGCTGGTACGTGAATACCCGTTTAGACCGGCTCAGCTGATTGATATTGATGTCGAAGTGGACTTTAGTCAGGTCACGACCCCTGAAGATCGCGTCGCAGTGATTACCACTGAACCATTGACCCAGAATGAAGAATGGACTGCCTTCCAGCCCGGTGAAATGATCCTGTTTCAGCATGGGGCGAAAGTACGTTCTCAGTTGACGCATGTTGAACGTCTGGAACGTGAACGTCTTGATCCTTCCTTAAAACGCGTCACGCGAGCTGATCAATATTGAAATGCGATTAAAGACGGAGTTTAAACGTAAGCGTCCGCTGAACACACCTTCTGAATTCATCCTATAAGCCTTAATTTAGTCCCCACTTAGAAACAAGTGGGGACTAAAATTTATGACTACAAATCACCAGACATCCATCGCATCTCTTGCGAAAAAACGAAGAACATACAGTGCTGAATTTAAACAGCAGATCGTTCAGGCTTGTAAAGCACCAGACGTTTCAATTGCTTCAGTCGCTTTGCAACATGGATTGAATACAAATCTTGTATCCAAATGGATTCGCTTAATTGATGCTAAGCCAGGGAATGATCGCTCACCACTACCGAATAAACCTGCATTTATTGCCTTATCTTGCTCTGCACCATTAGATCCTACTCCTACTGACATGTTAAAGGTTCAAATTACTTTACCCCACTCAAAAGCAGAAATTGGCTTGAAATGGCAAGTATCAGAAATATCTGCTTTAGCAGAATTACTCAAGGCACTTGCAACATGATCCGTATCGATGAAATCTGGTTGTCTACCCAGCCCATGGACATGCGTGCGGGTATGGATACGGCCATGGCGCAGATTATGAAATCCTTTGGTTCAATCAAACCGCATTGTGCTTACCTGTTCTGTAATAAACGTGGCCATCGTATGAAAGTACTGGTACATGATGGATTGGGCATCTGGCTGTGTGCCCGGCGGCTGGAACAGGGCAAATTTCACTGGGCTCAAGTTCACCAAGGTGAAACCGTGGCCCTCAGCCCGGAACAGTTACAGGCACTGATCCAAGGTTTGCCCTGGCAGCGCATTGGACGACAGCAGGTGGTGACGATGCTTTAAACCAGGCTGTTCCATTCTGCTATTCTCCAAACGTTCTATTTCATTCTTCTCATGACCTCAGGCATACTGCGGTCATGAATACGCTGCCAGACTTAAGCCAACTGACCCATGAACAACTGCTGGAATTCACCAGGCAGTTGGCGTTGCAGCATCAGTCTCTGGCACAATCAAAGCAAGAATTAGAAAAATCAAACCAGCAATTGGATGCCAAAGTTCAGCATCTTGAAGCATGCAACCAACATCTTTCCATTCTCAATCAAAAATACGAGCATGAACTGGCGCTGTTTAAACAGCACAAATTCGGCAGTAAAAACGAACATCTCACCGCAAAACAAATCCATCTCTGGGATGAAGCGGTCGAAGAAGATATTGCAGCCGTTGATTTGGAACTGGAACGGCTGAATGCAGATAAAACCGATGCAGCGACACACAAAGCCAAAGCAAATAAACCTAAACGTCGACTGCTGCCCGATCATCTACACACCATCCGTATTGAGCATGAACCTGCATCAACCCAATGCAGTTGTGGCTGCCAGTTACGTCGTATCGGCGAAGATATCAGTGAAAAACTGCATTTCAGACCGGCACAGTTCTATAAGGAACAGCATGTGCGTGGTAAATGGGTCTGTGATCAGTGTGACACCCTGACTCAGCAAGCGATGCCTGCCTATGTAATTGATAAAGGCATTGCTTCACCTGAATTGCTCAGCCATGTGCTGGTATCGAAATATGCCGATCATTTGCCGCTGTACCGTCAACGCCTGATCTATCAGCGGGCGGGAATCGAACTTTCTAGATCAACGTTATCTGACTGGATAGGTCGCTGCGGAGTAGAACTCGAACCTCTGGCCAATGCCTTAAAAGAGGTGGTACTACAACAGCAGATGCTGCATGCCGATGAAACGCCGGTCACCATCATGCGGATGGGTGATGATGAGAAAAAACCGAAAAAAGGTTATGTCTGGGCCTATGCCACTACACAGTACAATCCAGTTCAGGCGGTGATCTATGACTTTCAGGATAGTCGTTCAGGCCAGCATGCTGAAGCGTTCTTGAAAGGCTGGCAGGGCTATCTAGTCTGTGATGATTACAGTGGTTATAAAGCACGCTTTAAATCAGGCCAGGTCATTGAGGTGGGCTGCATGGCCCATGCACGTCGTAAATTCCATGAACTGCATGTGACCGGGAAAAGTCAGGTCGCTGAACAGGCATTGGTGCTGATTCAGAAACTGTATGCGATAGAAGCAGAGCTCAGGAAAAAGACCGATGGTACAGCGGAAGACCGCCGCGAATACCGACAACAGCATAGTCAACCAGTGATGCAACAACTATATGAATGGCTCAACCAACATCATCTGACAGTGCCATCGAGTTCTCCCACCGCCAAGGCCATCAATTACAGTCTGAAGCGTTGGCCAGCCTTAAGCCGCTATCTGGATGATGGCAATCTACCTATTTGCAATAATTGGGTCGAGAATCAGATGCGTCCCTGGGCGTTGGGGCGCAAGAACTGGCTGTTTGCTGGCTCGCTGCGCAGTGGTCAGCGAGCGGCAAACATCATGACGTTAATCCAGTCAGCAAAGCTGAATGGGCTGGATCCGTATGCCTATTTAAGTGATGTGCTGAAAAGGTTACCGACACATAAAGTGACCCAGATTGAAGAGTTACTGCCACACTGCTGGAAACCTAAATTGAATTAAAAATTGGTATGGGATTCAGCGGACGCTTACGTTTAAACTCCGTTTTTTTATATTTAAAAAATAAGAAAAAATCTAAGAATAAATAAAGGCTTATTGTGGATTTTGGTTAATTAATATCTTAGCCTTTTACTCAGGATAAATTATTTTTAATTATATATAACAGAAACTTAAAATGAAAAAGCCGGATTTAGGCGGAAAGCCGACTAATTTGCTTCATTTTTATTTGAATCAATACGCTATATGCTCATTTTCACGTTATAAGTCCTTAATATTTATAGGTGGTCGTAATGAAAATGAAATGGGTTCCAGATTATAATACTGGTATCGATGTGATTGACGATCAGCACAAACGAATTCTCGATTATATCAACGAAATTGATGGAATTGATGCCAATACCGAGCGTGCCCGTATTAAACAGATTCTTGATAATATTATTGATTATACCCAGTCGCATTTCACCTTTGAGGAATCTCTTCAGGAAGAAGCCGGCTATAAATATCGGGTGCCGCATAAACGTGTGCATGACCTGTTTATTAAGAAAATTGAATCTTATCGTGACCGTTTTGAACTGGGGCAGTCGATTGAACATGAACTGCACGAAGTATTATCGAAATGGCTGATTAACCATATTCAGCACGATGACGCCGATTATGTCGGTGCCGTGAAAGAAAATATGATGGGCATCATCAAGGAAAAAGAAAAGAAAACCGGTAAAAACTGGTTCGCTCGGTTTTTCTCATAATAAAATATCTAAAGAGATAACAAGAATTACAATTTAATTATAATTTTGGCGCAGCAAATCACCGTTAAGGTGGTTTGCTTTTTGTTTTTGATTTTCACCGCTTCACAAGGCAAAATAGCGCTAGATTTTTATAGGAATGCATCATGCAGGACAATGCTATGTCAAAATGGTTATCGCCGCTGATGGCTTTCTGTTTATCGTTTATTATCATCGCGACGCTCGCACCGATAACCGGTATACAGATTGATCGTCAGCTGGATTTCTGGATGCTCTGGTTAGCCACCATGCTGATTCTGGCACTTCCAGTCTGCTACTTGGAAATTGCTTTGGCCAAGCGCTCTAGAACAACGCCATTACAGGCGCTGTCAACGCTGACCCGTGAAGCTGATGCGTCACAGAAATGGCGTATTGTCGGCTGGTTAAGTGTGATTTTTATTCCGTTTCTGGCAGGTGCAATGCTGAACAATGCCAGTAATGTTCTGGCGGTTGCTGCACTTGATCTTGCACCGAACCTTTTGTTGATCGGATTGACAATAGTAGCGTTGGCCCTGTCACTGCTACCGCGTCAAATTTTATTGGCTGTTACAACGATTGGGGTGCTCGCATCTCTGGTTCTGGCCAATGTAATGGGAACTGCACTACCTGCATGGCAAGTCACGCCAGTCGAATTCTCGGAATGGGGCAATGCCACCGTATTAGCGCTGGTGGCAAGTGGTCTGGGCATGGGCTTGTACTGGCAGTCTAGCCTAAGCGCTGTACAACAACAGGATGTCGCCAGCAAGACGGTATTGCCGATCTGGATTGCGCAGCTCGTTGCTGTCATTGCATTTGCTTTCTTTGCTGTGCAAGCGCAAATCCCTGCATTCACCTTGGTCGCAGCGATGGTGGCAGCTGCCGCATTAATTTTGCAAATGGCACGTGAACAGTTACAGCAACGTCAGCTTCATCCTGCGATTCAATGGGCGATTGTGGCGGCGGTTACGCTGATCTGGGCTATTCCAAATCTAAGCCCAATTTTCAATGTGGTCTTGCTCGTCTGGGGCTTATTGATTTGTTTGATCTATGCATTATTTGCCGGCTGGATCATGAAGATCAGTCATTTGCGTAAATCAATGAATTTTAGCTCTGAAGCGTTTTATAACATCTGGCGTATTGCAGTACGTGTGGTGTTGCCGGTCGGGATTATTCTGGCAATCATTGCTGTCTTAGGACAATTCGTCTGATGAGTGAGGCGATGATCTGGGTAGCGTATGCGACGTCAGAAAAACAATTTCATCTAGCCGTGCCATTTCAGCCCGGCATGACGGCACTGGATGCGATTGAGCAGAGTGGAATCCGTGAGCAGGTCGACTTGCCTGAACCGTTATCTCTGGGCATCTTTGGGGTGCGTTTGCAAGATCATCAGCAGCCACTGGCAGCAGGGGATCGGGTAGAAATTTACCGAGCACTGACCATCAATCCTAAAGACATCCGACGTAAACGCGCCGAGAAAAATCCTGTGGGTCGTTATGCCAGAGGCAATCTTTTAAGAAAGCTGAAACCATCTTCCGAATAGAAAGCGGCTTGAATGAGCAGTAGCCTCAATGATCTGCTCAATCAATCAGCTTAATTAAAAAAGCCCCTAATGATTCAGGGGCTTTTTCATGTGAAACCGACTATAGTGGGGGAGCATTTAAAATCGCTTCTTTTGATCCTGGTAAGCCGGGTTGAGATTCTGGAATCGTCTCCAGACCTTCAACACGTTCCACGATACCAGACTGGTTAAAGTAGATTTTCAAATGCTGGCCTTGGGCTGCCGGGATCTTGGCTTTTTTAGCGTAGGTTCCTGGGGTATAGTTATAGATGTAGTCCCAACGTAAAGGATTCAGTGGATCGCTTACTGTTGGACTGCCCAGTAAGAAACGCACCTGTTGATGGCTCATTCCCACCTGAATTTTAGCGGCTTGTGCTTGGGTTAAAGGGGTTCCTTGTGGAATATCTACTTTATAAACACCTAATGTCGAACAGCCGACGAGCAATGAAGTGACGAATAACGTCAACATGATTTTTTGCATTTTGCTAAACTATCCCAAATTAATTATGATGCATTTGATCCAAGGATAGATCATACTGCATCTAAACTTTGTTGCATATTCCAACTTTGATTTTGTTGAGAGACCTTTTTACATGACTATTTCAAACCAAGATTTACGAAAAGCTGGACTGAAAGTTACCCTTCCACGAATTAAAATATTAGAATTACTAGAAAATTCAAAACAACATCATTTAAGTGCGGAAGATATTTACAAGACTTTACTCGATCAGGGCGAAGATGTAGGTTTAGCAACTGTGTATCGTGTGTTAACGCAATTTGAAGCAGCGGGCATCATCGAACGTCATAATTTTGAAAATAATCATTCAGTTTTTGAAATTATGCAGGAAGATCACCACGATCACCTGGTATGTTTAAATTGCAGCAAAGTTGTTGAATTTATTAATGACACGATTGAAAAAGAGCAGCATGACGTTGCTGAGAAATTTGGTTTTGAATTAACCGGTCACTCACTGAATCTGTATGGCTACTGCGATGCGACTGCATGTCAGGAAGTGTTCCGTAAAAAATAATTTGAGCTCTGGTTCAAACAAAAAAAACAGGCTTCATGGGAAGCCTGTTTTTTTATGCGCTCAATCCGATCAGGACTGACCGTCAAAGGTGATATTGGAATGTGCACGCAATAAATGGCTGCCACCTTCTTCTGACAGTTTGATTTGCAAACGCAGGTCGTTGGGTGAATCCGCATGTTTCAGTGCATCTTTATAGCTGATCTGTTTGGCTTTATACAGATCATACAGCGCCTGATCGAAGGTCTGCATGCCCAGTTCACGGGAACGCTTCATCAGATCCTTGATCTCATGCACATCACCTTTACGAATCAAGTCGGCAATCAGTGGCGAGTTAATTAGAATCTCAATGGCAGCGCGGCGACCATTGCCATCGATGGTTGGAATCAGTTGCTGTGCCACAATCGCTTTCATGTTTAGGGACAAGTCCATAAACAGCTGATTATGCCGGTCTGCTTCGAAGAAATGGATAATCCGGTCAATCGCCTGGTTAGCGTTGTTAGCGTGCAGGGTAGCAAAGACCAGATGACCGGTTTCGGCAAAGGCAATCGCATAATCCATGGTTTCACGTGAACGGATCTCACCAATCAGAATTACATCCGGTGCCTGACGCAAGGTGTTTTTCAGAGCGATTTCAAATGAATCTGTATCAATGCCGACTTCGCGCTGGGTGATAATACAGCCCTTATGCTGGTGAATAAATTCGATCGGATCTTCAATGGTAATGATATGACCTTTGGAATTTTCATTGCGATAACCGACCAAAGACGCCAGCGAGGTTGATTTACCGGTACCCGTTGCCCCGACAAAAATAATGATGCCACGTTTGGTCATCGCCAGTTCTTTTAAAATTGGCGGTAACTTGAGTTCATCCATAGTTGGAATAACAGTTTCAATCCGACGCAAAACCATCCCCGGTTGATCGCGTTGCTGAAAGGCACTGACACGGAAGCGGGCACTTTTGTCCGGTGTGCTGATGGCAAAGTTACATTCACGACTGTCAGCAAATTCTTTACGCTGCTTTTCAGTCATGATGGAATTGAGCAGTTGTCCTACTGCCGCACCCGGTAATTTTACTGAGCCAATCGGTAAAATCTGACCATTAATCTTGATGGATGGTTCGACATCGGCAGTAATGAACAGATCCGATGCTTTTTTCTCCACCATATAATCGAGTAAGCCGTTAAAATCCATGTATATAAACCCCAATACAATTCAATTTTCTTATAAAAATGCTTCTGGCTGTTTGGCTGCAGTACGTGCAACTTGCGGGCTGATCAAACCTTTGGACACCAGTGTTTTCAGGGTCTGGTCCAGTGTGGTCATGCCATAGTTGGCACCGGTCTGAATTGCTGAGTACATTTGTGCGACTTTGTTTTCACGAATTAGGTTACGAATCGCCGGAATACCAATCATGATTTCATGCGCCGCCACACGCCCACCGCCATTTTTCTTCAGCAGAGCCTGTGAAACTACGGCTTGTAGGGATTCAGACAACATGGCACGTACCATGTCTTTTTCTTCAGCAGGGAATACGTCGATCACACGGTCAATGGTTTTGGCCGCTGAGGTGGTATGCAGGGTGCCGAAAACAAGGTGACCCGTTTCTGCCGCAGTTAAAGCCAGACGAATGGTTTCAAGGTCACGCATCTCACCGACCAGAATAATATCCGGATCTTCACGTAATGCAGAACGTAATGCTTCATTAAAGCCATGCGTATCACGATGCACTTCACGCTGGTTAATCAAACATTTCTTGGACTGATGCACAAATTCGATCGGATCTTCGACGGTCAGAATATGGTCATAGCGGTTGTCATTAATATAATCCAGCATCGCCGCCAAGGTAGTTGATTTACCCGAACCGGTTGGACCTGTGACTAGTACCAGACCACGTGGATATTCACAGATATCTTTAAAAATCTGTCCCATGCCCAGATCTTCAAGGGTCAGTACTTTAGAGGGAATGGTACGGAATACCGCACCGGCACCGCGGTTCTGGTTAAATGCGTTGACACGGAAACGTGCCACGCCAGGCACTTCAAAAGAAAAGTCAGTTTCCAGATTTTCTTCAAAATCACGGCGCTGTTTATCGTTCATGATGTCATAAACGAGTTTATGCACTTCTTTGTGTTCTAATGCTGGCAGGTTGATGCGACGAACTTCCCCATCGACACGAATCATTGGCGGTAAGCCCGCAGACAAGTGTAAATCCGACGCACCATTTTTAGCAGAAAATGCCAACAATTCTGTGATATCCATAAGGTCCCCGAGTTCATTAAAATGTTAATTATTTTGATAGAATAATAAGGCTTTCCCACAGCTTAACCAACACTTAGTTCATGGGCAAGGGAAAAAAAGATGAATGAAATGAGAACCCCATCAATGAATATGTTGCAACAGTCACGAAATCAGGTCTTAGTGCAAATTGAAACTGCCTGTATTCAGGCCGGCCGCGAAGCAGATGCGGTGCAACTGCTTGCCGTTTCCAAGACCCAGCCGAGTAGCGTGCTGGCAGATATGTATCAGGCAGGGCAACGTGCTTTTGGTGAAAATTACTTGCAGGAAGCGCTGGAAAAAATCACGGCCCTGAAAGAGCTGGACATTGAATGGCATTTTATTGGACATGTGCAGCGTAACAAGACCAAGCATCTGGCAGAAAATTTTGCCTGGGTGCATGGGGTGGATCGTCTGATTATTGCCGAGCGCTTATCCAATCAGCGTGGAGATGATCAGCCTGCACTAAATATCTGTATTCAGGTGAATATTGATGGTCAGGATACCAAAGATGGTTGCCAGCCGGCAGAAGTTGCAGATTTAGTGGCACAGATCAGCCAACTACCGAATGTGCGTTTACGTGGCCTGATGGTGATTCCAGCACCGAATAATCCTCAATCCTTTGGTGATGCCAAAGTTTTATTTGATGCAGTCAAAGTTCAGCATGCACATCCTGAAGATTGGGATACTTTAAGTATGGGCATGTCTGCGGATATGACCGAAGCGATTGCTGCGGGTTCTACCATGGTTCGTGTTGGCACAGCCCTATTTGGTGCACGGCCTAAAAAAGATGTATAAACTACTAATGTCAGTTTTTTGCAGCAAAACGTTATCGCAGGGTATTGGATAACGCTTTTTTTCTGGCTGGTTCGAGCCATTTAGCCATCAGCCAGGCAAAGACTATTATGCCGAACATGCTCGTAAGCAAGGCTAAAACTGCTCCACCCAGACCATAGCCTAAAGTTGCCGGAATACAGCCCAAAATAAATAAAAGTAAGGGGAAATGGGTGACATACAAGGTATAGGAAAAGTCTGCGGATTGAACCCAGACCGCATGATAATGACTGCGTTGATACTGGAGCTGTACCAGCCAGCAGCTAAAGGCCAGACCCACACAGAAATTAAAAGGGGTGAAATTCGCAGCGCGGTATTGCTGGGTTTCATCGATCATCTGAAACTGGTAAGCATCAAAACAGGCAATTAGAAATGCCAAGCCGAATAGGGCTAATTTGACCGATTGTAAGCGGTTTAAAAAACGTAGCTGGATATATTGAAATGAACAGGCAAAGGCACTAAGCCAGACCAGAAAATAAATAAAAAACTGGATGTTCAGTAATGACAGTATAGCCAGAACTATAAAAAATCCGATTTTGGCGATTTCCGAATTTTTTAAAAAAGGTAGGAATCCGGCCAGCACATAAAACCACACTTCATAGCTCAGGCTCCAGAGCGCAGCATTGGCTGAAACCGTTGGTGTTACAAAGCCATTCAAAAATAGCAGCGAACCAATAAATTCCATCATGTCTACACTATAGTCAGTCCGGATCATCATGCCAAAACTGTGTTGAAAAGCATGAGTATGACTGGCAAATAATAGTGGAGCAAGCAGATATAAAAGCAGCGTCAACCCCATGGCAAACAGAAAGGGTGGTAAAATTCTGCTGCAACGCTGTCGGGCATAACGGTGCAGATTGAACTGACCATGCTGATGAATGTTGTGCTGAATCGAATAGCCGATCAGATAGCCACTTAAGGCAAAGAAAATCATGACTGCAGCCTGCCCAAGCAGGCGTATCCATGAATAAATGCTGGTATCGAAAGGCGCAATAAATGCCTGAAAGCAGTGACTGAATAACACCACAATGGCACTGATACCCCGTAGGCTCTCAAGCTGTAGGCTGAAATAGTGCGAGAGCGTATTCGGGGCAGTGTTCATGATCCTTAGCCTATAATCTGAATGGTACTTGCACCTGCACCAACCGGTTTGACCTGAATCTGTACCGGAATACGTTCATGCATTTCCTGCACATGCGAGATTAATACAACTTTACGACCCTGACTTTGTAAATGATCCAGTGCATTCATCACCATATGTAACGAAGCAGGATCTAGCGTACCAAAACCTTCATCAATAAACAGTGATTCCAGTTTCATGGAGCCGGAGGCCATATTGGCAATCGCCAAAGCCAAAGCCAATGAAACCAGGAAGGTTTCACCACCCGATAGGGACAGCACAGGGCGGACTTCACTATTCATGTCCAGATCAATAATCGCCAGACTCAGGCTATCCGGAATACGGTGTAACTGATAGCGGGGTGCCAACGGTTGCAACTGCTGATTTGCATATTCCACCAGAATATCCAGATGATGTTCCTGGGCAATTTTCTGGAATTTGGTACCTTCCTTATGTCCGATCAGGTCGTAAATACGACCCCAACGGTATTCTTCGGCTTTGATCTGCTCAATTTGCTGCTGATATTTGGCATAGGTGTTTTGATTATTGGCATTCATACGCAGTTT
The DNA here is from genome assembly GCF_000367905.1 of Acinetobacter sp. CIP A162. Classification (GTDB taxonomy): domain Bacteria; phylum Pseudomonadota; class Gammaproteobacteria; order Pseudomonadales; family Moraxellaceae; genus Acinetobacter; species Acinetobacter lwoffii. The sequence goes on from NZ_KB849159.1 coordinate 133,832, forward strand.
GGCATCAGTTTCATTGAGCACTTCCTGCTGCATTATTTTTTCCTGATGCAGCATGCCAAGTTTTTGTTCAATTTCCTCAAATTCATGTTCTGGCTGTAGTTTTAAATGGGCCTGATATTGTTCTTCAAGTAATTGCCAGGCTGTTCTGGCATTTTCGAGTGCCTGTTTCTGGTTGGCCAGATTCTGACGAATGTGTTGATGGTTGCTCAGATCAATACTGAGCCATTGTTCAATTTGAGCTGCCGTCACTTGCGGATGTGCTGCTTGCCATGCCTGAATATCTTGCTGATATTGAGCCAATTGCTGATCGATCTGCTGAAGTTGGCTGATAAATTCTTGCAGTTTTAAGTGGGTTTGATGCCACTGTTTTTCGGCCTGCGCCGTGCATTGACGCTGTTGTTCTAAAGTCTGCTCTAAGGTCTTGGCTTGTAGCTCTAGTGCATCGCGCCATTCTGCAGCGACACGGTAGACTTGTCCTGCATGTTCTTGGGTCAGTTCAGCCAGTTGTTGACGCAGGTCTTTGCCTTGCTGAATCAACTGCTCTACAGACTGACTCAATTGAGCAAAATTTTGCTGTTCCAATTGTAGTTGATACTGGCTCTTTTCCAATATCTGCTGCTGTTGATGCAGGTCAGATTCCAGCTGCTTTTGTACTGCCAAGTGCTGCATGCGGTGCTCTACTTGTCGTTGCAACTGAGGTAAGCAGAGCATAGGTGGCTGCGACTGGTACTGCTTGGGCAGTATGCTTAAAACTGGGTGTATCAGCTGGTCGAGTTGCTGACGTTGCTGTAGAGCCAGTTGTAATTGGTGCAATTGCTGTTGTTGTTGACGCCATTGTTGTAATTGTTGCTGGAGCTGTTGTTCCTGCTGTTGTGATAGTTCTAGCTGCTGGACCAGACTTTGAGTGTGATTCGCCAGTAACTGGATGAATGTAGGAAGATCATTGTGCTGCTCGGTAACCACTTCCAGTTTAAGTAGTTGAGATTTACAGTCAGCAGAGGATTGTTGAATCTGGTTTTGCAGGATCTGGCAACGCTGTTGCTGTTGCTCAATTACTGTTTGTGCTTTAGACATTTCAATGCGTTGCTGCTGCTGAGATTGCAGTTGCTGATCGAGCTGCTGTTTTGCCTGCCGTAACTGTTGCTCCTGTAGCTGGTTCAGGCTCTGTTCCAGATGTTCATGGACGGCATCGACAAAAGGATGGGCTGGGCTTCCACAGACCATGCATGGCTCATCCGGTTTTAACTGGCCACGAAGATCCTGCACACTTTGCGCATGCAATAAACGTTGCTGGGCAAGTATTTGTTCCAGGTGTTCATAGGCCTGTTGTTCAGCCTGAATCTGCTGATGTAGTGCCTGTTCGGCCTCTTGCTGCATTTTTAGTTGCTGCTGTTGGCTATTTACAGCAGATTGCAGTTGTTCAAATTCTTGTGATTGTTGAACGATTTGTTGTACCTGCTGTTGCAGCAGGTCGAGCTGACGCTGTTCCGCTTGGCGTTGCTGACGCATTTCCTGAATGGTTTTGAGATGCTCTTCTAGCTGTTCCAGACTATGATGCTGTTGTATCCACTGGTTCAGATTTCCTGAAAGTACTGTAACGGTTTTTTCCAGTTCAGGTAAAGGCTGCTTCAGGCTGTCCGGATTCTGTTGCTGCAGTTGCTGATACTGACGCATAAAGTCTTGTATGCGTTGCAAGGTACTTTGCGGCTCCAGATCGAACACATTTAAAAAGCCAGATTCAGCCAATTGTTGTGCAACCTTTTCTTGCCGAGCTTGTAGCTGATTCAAAGTCTGTTGTTGCTGTCGCAGTTGTTCTTCTAAAGGCTGTAGACGAAGGGTTTGAAACTGGCTTTGCTCTGCATGCAGTTTTTTGTACCGCTCTGATACCGTATCAATTGCATGATCCAGCCTTAAACCTGCCTCCAGATGCGGTTTCAGGTTTGCCAAGTGTTGCTGAAACTGGTGCTGCTGTTGTTGTAAGGCTGTAAGTTTGGCTTCTTCTGCTACAAAGCTCTGTTTGAGCGTTTCAAATTCCAGCGTAAATTGGGTGTGCTGGTGCTGAATCTGCTCTTTTTGAGGGGCTAGACGGGTACGACTCACAAACTGATCCCGAATCGACTGGAATTCATCCAGCTGCTCCAGTAGCTGTTGCTGTCCTGCAGATTTATTTACTGCATCTTGCTGTACTTCGTAGACTTCTTTTTTGGCATGGACTTCTGCATAGAGTTTATGTCGGTCCAGATGCCATTGTTTCTCATTTTCTAGCAGTTTTTCTGATTGCTGCAAATTCTGAAGTTGCAAAGACAAAGAGTTCTGCTGCTGTTGTAAAGCGCTGATGTCTTCTTCAGACAGAATTTCAATATGCCCGATCAGCTTTTCCAGATCGTTGCGCTTGTTTTTGACTTCGCTGAATTTCTCTGCAGCTTTCTGACTAACTAGACTGAAAATCTGCGAATTGGTGAGATATTCCAGCAAGTCTGCGCGTTCATTATCTTTGGCTTTAAGAAAGGCACCGACTTCCGACTGTGCCAATAACACCGCGCGGGTAAACTGCTCAAAATTTAAGCCTACCAGTTTTTCAATGAGGGGGGTGACTTCCGATATTTTTTGCGTCAGTGTGGTGTCATCATCCAGACATTTGACGTAGCGGTCTACTTTTAGATTGCCATCGACTTTCTGGCGTGCCCGTTTAATTTCCCAGCGTGCTATATAGCGTTTGCTATCGAGTGCAATAAATTCCAGTTCGGCAAAACCATGCACGCAGCCACGGCGCAGAATATTCTTGGAATCCTTGATGGACACATCCTGACCGCCAGCATCTTTCAGGCTGCCTGTCGCACCTTTTAGGCGGGGGATTTCATTGTATAGCGCCAGACACATGGCATCGAGCAGGGTGGATTTTCCTGCACCGGTTTTTCCAGTAATCGCAATCAATCCGGCATGAGCCAGTGGGCTGGATTCAAAATCAATATGATGAGTGCCAGTGAGAGATGCCAGGTTATTCAGGCTTAGACGTAAAATTTTCATGGCCAATCCTAGGCTTGTTGTTTTTGTGCAAGTTCGTGCTGGGCTTCAATCAATAATTCCTGAAAATCCCGTTGTACCGAATGATCCTGCTCATAGCCCATTTTTTTCCAGATATTGAAAAATAGCGATTCCGGGGTAGGGGGTGCCAGATCAATTTTAGACTGGCTTGAACTAAGGTCGACCTGTTGCTGGTAAATCCGGCTGATGCGGAGCAGTCGGTAACGGTTAGCAGGGAGGGCCTGTTCTATTTGCTGACGCAGGTCTACCGGAGGCGGCGCATCGGTCGTGTATTCCACTTCCAGAAAATGCCGTGCAGAAAGCTGCTCGATTTCTCCGGCGGGCAGCGCCTGAATTTGAGTAATTAAATTTTCCAGCTTTTCACGAACGCGGAACAGCTCGACAGTACGCGGAATGCTTAAGGCATCGTACTGAAAGCGGTTTTCCGGGTTTTGTTCAGGATCAATCCGGACTTCAACCACCTGATGCTGGTAATGGATTTCACTAAATGATAGCGGAATCGGGGAGCCACTATAGCGAATATGCGGCTGACCGACTTTTTGTGGTTTATGCAAATGCCCGAGCGCGACATAATCAATCACATCATCAAACAGCGCCGTCGACAGGGCTTCTTCATTGCCGACGATAATCGGACGTTCAGAGTCCGAGGTCTCACCACCTTGCATGTGCGCATGTGACATTAAAATTAGTGCCTGATGTGGCTGTTTGCGGGCTCTGGCTTCGGCAATCAGTTGTTGATGCAGATAACTGATCGCGTTCTGGTTATTGCTGGTATGTTCATTCAGTCCGGTAATTTCGGCACTGCGTAAATAGGGTAGGGTCAGACACCAGGCGATGATATTTTTATCCCGATCATAAATAGGAATAAGTAGACGATCCAGGTTCAGGGTATTTTCTGCAGTGCGGCCTACGATTCCCACAGCTTTGGCATTGAATTTGGCCAGCAAGGGTTCAACCTGTTCAATCCGATAACCGGAATCATGATTGCCTGCAATCATCAGGGTCTGCATATGTGGCGCCAGGTCGTGGGCGTCGGCCAGAAACTGGTATAGTTGTCTTTGCGCACTGGAAGCTGGATTGATCACATCAAAAATATCGCCGGCAATCAGCAGAGCATGCGGCTGCTTTGTTTTAATTTGCTCAAGTAGCCAAGTCAAAAACTGTGCATGTTCAAATTCACGGTCATGGTTATGGAAAAATTGTCCCAGATGCCAATCGGAAGTGTGAAGAAAATGAACTGCCATGTAATGAACCCCAAGATATCTGCCTTGCTACTATAGGAAAAAGCACAGGTAAAAATCTACTTGTAAAACGATATTTCAGCGAATTGTTGGTGATGTTTAAGCTGAATTTATTTTGATCAGTATGGAAATTACTGGATGATCGCATCCAAATCATCAGACATCGAAAAGTCATGCAATCCATCAGGCTTTTAAAAAAATAGGAATTTTAAAAAATAAAAACCGACGATTCGAGTGATGATGAAATCGTCGGTCAAATTTGTGTTACATGAAGATTTTGGCTGCTATTCAAAATTTCCCTGTACACTGGACTTATTGCTTTAGCTCTAAAGGTCAGCAAAAATTCGTGGATGCCAGTCCAAATTTTTGTACCTTGTACCCTATATAACGTCACCCTATAGTGGATGGTTGACAATAAAATGAAAAAAAACCTGATTTTTTTTATACTAGCTTGTTGAAGATCACTGAGTCATGCATATGTTGCCGCTAAGTCGTTATTTTATCTGGTTTTTCGTTATATGTTTTATTTTTACTTGTATTTGCGGTGTACTGGCAGCCTTGCTGCCGATGGGCATGGGTGCAGTCTTGACGATTGTTCCGTATCTGGTGGCCATGATTTGGGTGCTTTTTAAATTTCTAAAACAGCAAAAACGTGCGCCGACCCAGGCAGAGCGTAAAAAATTCACCCTCGGTTTTAGCCTGATTTACTGGGGCTATAATTTATTATTTCTGTTGCTCGGTATTGTCATCGCCACCCGTTCCAATCCGAATGCCTGGCAGGACTTCTTGCTGTATCTACAGCAGCCACAATTTATGAGTATTGTGCTGATCATGTTCCTGATGATCGCAATTCCACTATATCTACTGACGTACTGGTTTTATGGCAAGCAGGCCCAGCGTATGGCAGAGAAAATGTTTGGCCATTCGCCTCAGTGAATATAGATGAATCATTTTGTGACCCGATCTTCATAAATTAATTGAATGATGAAAGATACAAATTCTCCACTACAAAGATCTTCTTGGTTTAAAAAGCTGAAGATGAGTGGCGTATAATTTAAACCAAGAAAATAATAAGGCGAAGAATGACGAATGTATAAACCTGTAGTGCTGGTGACGGGAGCGAGTGGTTTTATTGGCAGTCATCTCGTGCATTTTTTACTGGAACGGGATTATCGGGTGATTGGTCTGACCCGTCAGAAAAATAAACGTGAACCACATCCGGACTTCCACTGGATTAACCAGCTGGAAGAATTAAAACAGCATCAGATTGATTATGTGGTCAATCTGGCTGGCGAAAGCATCGGTCAAGGCCGTTGGACGGCAGCGCGTAAAAAGAAATTGCTGGATAGCCGTTTAGATAGCACCAAACGGTTATTTGATTATTTAGAAAAAAATCAGCTTAGACCGAAACGGATTATTTCAACATCGGCCGTCGGCTATTATGGCATTGATCCGACAGAGCGCTGGGATCAGGTCTGCACGGAGCAAAGTCCGCCACAAGATATTTTTATGTCCGAACTCTGTGCGAAGTGGGAGCAGCTGGCCTTGTCCTATACTAACCAGAACACCAAGATTGTTCGCTTTGCGGTGGTGTTTGGCAAAGGTGGTGGGATTCTTCCGCAGATGCTATTGCCGATTAAGCTGAATCTGTTTGGGCGGATTGGTCATGGACGTCAGCCAGTGACCTGGGTGCATCTAGAGGATGTGCTGCGTGCGATTGAATTCTTGATACTTGAGGATACAGCCGAGCAGATCTTTAATGTGGTCGCGCCAGAAAAAAGTAGTCAGGCCCAGTTTGCACGAACTACGGCCCAGATTCTGAAACGCAAACCCTTACTTCCACTACCCGCATGCAGTCTGAAAATGATGCTGGGAGAACAGTCACAACTGGTATTGAACGGTCAGTATGTACAGCCCAAAGCCTTGCAGGAGGCTGGATTCCAGTTTCATTATCCAACTCTGAAAGAAGCGCTGGATAATATCCTAAAGCACTAAATGACTGGACTCTAATAAACAGACTGGATCATAAGGAACTGGATCAACGATTGGCGTTTGTTCAAGGATAAGTTGAGCGAGTAGTTTGCCTGATGCCGGCCCCATACATAAACCATTACGGAAATGTCCGAAATTGGCCCAGGCATTGTGTAGCTTGGGAATTCTGCCTATATAGGGAATGCCATCGGGTGAGCTGGGTCTTAATCCGGCCCATTGCTTGACCAGCGGAAAATCTGCCAGTTCCGGTACCATCTCGATGCACGCCTGTAAAATATCCTGCCGAATTTCGGCAGAAGGCGAGGTGTCAAAACCGACCTGACGCATACTGGAACCACATAAAATATGTCCGTCTGGTCGTGGAATCAGGTACATCACCTTGTTCATGCACATGGTCGGCAGCCAGTTTTCTGGCGTTTTAAACAGCAGCATCTGACCTTGCACCGGTTGTACCGGAATTTCCAAACCAAGTTGCTGTGACCAGTATTGTGACCATGCTCCGGTTGTGAACACATATTGATCTGCCTGAAAAACCTGGCTATGTTCATCTGAGATACTTTTTACACAGCCTTGCTGAATATTGAGCCGAGTGATTTTACAGTCTTCTTGCCAGGTGACACGAGGATGCTGCTTCAAATAGTGAATGATCGACTGTAATAACCGTGGATTACGGATATTCGCCAGTTCAGGGAAATAAATCGCCTGCTTGAATTTGCTCTGATTAATTCTTGGATTGATCTGTTGCAGTTTAGCCTGATCAAGCAATTCTGCCTGTTGCTGCGGATCCTGATGTGTTTTGGCATAACTTAAACCGATTTCAAAATCGGATTCATCAAAAATCAGCATACCTGTTTCATGAATCTGGAAATCGATGCCAGTGAAAGGTTGCAGTTTTTGATTCCAGTCCTGATACATGGGTTTGGCATGTCGAGCCAGAGCATTTACAGCAGCGGGATAACGCCACGGATACATCGGGGAAAGGATTCCTCCTCCAGCCCAGGATGCAGCCTGTCCGGCGGCCTGTTGATCAAAAAGGGTAACAGAACATCCCTGTTCAAGCAGTTCCAGCGCCGACATCAAACCGGTGATGCCAGCGCCGACAATGGCAATATGCATTGCGCCGAAATCCTTTTACTTCATGTCTTTCAGTTTAAGCGCAGCTTCTTCAGCAAAATAGGTCCAGATACCATCTGCACCGGCACGACGACAGCTCATCAATGATTCTAAAATGACGCTATCAGATAACCAGCCATTTTGAATTGCCGCAGCCAGCATCGCGTATTCGCCACTGACCTGATAGACAAAGGTTGGTACGCCAAAAGTGTCTTTGACTTCGCGGACGATATCCAGATAAGGCATGCCCGGTTTAACAATCACCATGTCTGCACCTTCCTGAATATCCAGCGCAATTTCATGCAGGGCTTCAGCACGGTTACCGACATCCATCTGGTAATTGTATTTATTGCCGCCTTTTAAGTTGCTGGCAGAACCGACTGCATCACGGAACGGGCCATAGAAACTTGATGCATATTTGGCTGAATAGGCCATGATCGAAGTATAGATATGACCATTTTGCTCAAAGGCCTGACGAATCGCACCGATCCGGCCATCCATCATGTCACTTGGAGCAAATACATCTGCACCGGCTTCGGCATGGCTCAAGCCCTGTTTAATCAGGCACTCGACCGTTTCATCATTTAAGACATAACCGTTCTCATCAATAATGCCATCCTGACCATGTGTGGTATACGGGTCTAATGCGCCGTCAGTAATCAGCACCATTTCTGGCAGTTCTTTTTTCAATAAACGCAAGGTGTTTTGTACCAGACCATCTTCACGCCACGCAGCTTCTGCAGTCAGGCTTTTATCTTCTTGTGGGGTGACCGGAAATAGCGCCAGTTTATTGACACCGAGTTCCAGTAGACGTTCTGATTTTTTTAACAACAAGTCCGCTGACAGACGCTGGATATTCGGCATACTTGGAATATCTTGGGTCTGGTTTTGTCCTGGCAGGACAAATACTGGATAAATGAGATGATCTGCCGCGAGATGGGTTTCACGAACCATCGAACGTAAATGTTCATTTTTACGAATACGACGCATGCGAGTTGCAGGAAACGCGGGACGATTGAACGTATAAGTCATAAAAATCTCAGTAATCAGTATTAAACTAGGCCTCTATTGTAGCCCTAACTCAAATTTTTGGGCATAAATTAGCGGTTTTTTATTGTGGTGGATTCGGGCAAAGTGATGAGTAAGACAGAGAGAAACTGGACCGGTAATATACATCTGGGCTCGAAAGTGGATATTGATGTAGTCCTGAACCAGCTGGTACATGCTTTTAATAGCTCTCCTTTTTTTAAGCATAACGGCATGACCATGCGGGTGGTCGAGGGCCAGATTGAGGCCTATGTAGAAATGCAGGATTTCATGATTGGTAATGTGGCTTTCCAGATTCTGCATGGCGGTCTGGCTGCAACTGTACTGGATAGTGTCGGTGGTATTGTGGCCATGGGCGAACTGTATAAAAAAGCTGAACCGGAAACGATTGCAGATACCATTAAAAAAGTATCGCGTCTGGCGACGGTCGATATGCGGGTAGATTATCTGGCGCCTGGACGTGGCAAATATTTTATTGCACGTGCAGAAACCTTACGTTTGGGGCGTAAGGGCTGCACCATGCGCATGACCATGGTCAATGATGAAGATAAGGCGATTGCAACTGCAATTGCGTCTTATGCCTATTAATAAAATCGTGAAATGAGGAAATTAAAAAGCACTGTTTAACAGTGCTTTTTTTATAATGATCAAATATGAACCTAGAGGATTTAGAGATCAGATTTAGCCCGTTTCAAGGCATTTTGCCATTTGGCTAAATGCATTTCTCTTTCGTCATTTTGCATTTTGGGTTCAAAAGCACGGTTCAGCTGCCAGGACTGGGAAATTTCATCCAGGTTTGAAAATACGCCAGCTTTTAATCCGGCCATAGCGGCTGCGCCCCAGGCAGTAGCTTCTAGCATTTTCGGACGCAGTACCGGTACATTCAGAATATCGGCCTGAAATTGCATTAGCATGTCATTGCTGCTGGCACCACCATCAACCCGCAGTTCTTTAAGTGGATGTGCAATATCAGACTGCATCGCACTGAGCACATCCGATACCTGAAAGGCAATAGATTCAAGGGCTGCACGAGCGATATGCGCTTTGGTCGTACCGCGTGACATGCCACAGAGTAGGGCACGTGCTTCACTATCCCAATGCGGCGCGCCCAGTCCGGTAAATGCCGGAACCAGAACCACGCCGTCACTATGCTCGACCTGATGCGCCAGTTTTTCCACATCACTGCTTTTTTGAATAATTCCGAGGCCATCACGTAACCATTGCACTACAGCACCAGCCATAAATACGCTGCCTTCGAGCGCATAGGTAGTTTGGTCCTGGGCTTGCCAGGCAAGAGTAGAAAGCAGCTTGTTCTGGCTAAGCTGAATATTATGTCCGGTATTGAACAGCATAAAGCAGCCAGTACCATAGGTGTTTTTAGCACTGCCCACCTCAAAACAGGACTGGCCAAACAGGGCAGACTGCTGATCCCCCAAAATTCCGGTAATGGGAATATTGGCCCCCAGTAAGCCAGAAGCAGTGTCAGCGACATAACAATCAGAAGAAATAATTTTCGGTAAGACCGAAGCAGGGATATTAAACAGCTCGAGTAGCTCTTCATCCCACGACTGTTGCTGCAGATTCATCAACATGGTACGAGAAGCGTTACTGGCTTCAATGACGTGCTCTGCGCCTTGGGTCAGATTCCAGATCAGCCAGCTATCGATCGTACCAAATGCCACATGGCCTTGTTCAGCGAGTGCCCGTACTCCCTCGACATACTCTAAAAACCAGACCAATTTTCCCGCACTAAAATAAGGATCAATCCGTAGGCCGGTTTTTTGCTGAATTTTGGACATCAGGCCTTGTTCAATCAGCCGGTTACACCAATCAGACGTACGACGGTCCTGCCAGACGATTGCCGGGGCGAGCGGTTTGCCGTTTCGACGATCCCAGACTACAGTGGTTTCACGCTGGTTAGTCAGGCCAAGGGCTCTAATATCTTTTGCCAGAATACCTGCAGTCGCTAAAGCTTGCTGTACCACCGCAATCTGTGAGCTCCAGATTTCCTGTGCATCCTGTTCCACCCAGCCTGAATGTGCGGTGTGGATATGTGTTTCACGTTGAGCCGTTGCCTGAACTTGTCCATGTTCATTAAAAATAATGGCCCGACTTGACGTAGTTCCCTGATCCAGGGCCAGAAGGTAGCTCATAATTTTTCTGTTATTCGGCTTGAAAAGTAAAATATTAGCGCAATAATGTAATTAAGCGCATCAAGTTGTGTAAATGTTCAGAAAATACATCGTAATTTTTGACATTTATGCTATGATTGCCTTGTACTTTGGGGGTGTTTCTGGCTTCGACGCTGGTGATGAAACTCATAGATGCATGCCGAGAGCGCATTTTCTCTCGTAAATCAAATTTGCATTTTTTAGTCGCAAACGACGAATCATACGCTCTAGCTGCCTAAGGGCAGCTTGTCCGCCTCTCCGAATACTTGTGGTTAGAGAGTCCGACTGAAGCGCACGCACACAAGTCCGTATAAAGCCAAGCCTCGGGGCTTTGTACTAAATTAAGAGGATCGCGATTTGTACCCTGTTCGTCGGGTCACAAAGAGTTAAAACAATAGACGATATCTAAGCATGTAGTATTCTCGAGCGTAGTGCTGGCGGACGCGGGTTCAACTCCCGCCACCTCCACCAAAATTCTTTCCGAAGTAATCCATCGGAATCTAAAAAAGCCTTTAAACTCAATGTTTAAAGGCTTTTTTTTATGCCTGTTTGTCCGATAGCGTCTGATCCCATTTGACCCCATATTTGCTCTTTGTGGGTAAATATTGGGAAAATTTACCCAGAAATTAATACATCAATTATGGGTAATCGATATGCCACTTACAGATACTGAATGTAGAAAAGCACAGCCGAAAGACAAACAGTATCGTCTTTCGGATTCACATGGTTTATCCCTCATCATTACCACCAAAGGTCAAAAATATTGGAATGTACGCGTCACTGTCCATGGTGAGCGTAAGTCTGAATCGCTTGGTCCATATCCAGATTTAAGCTTAAAAAAGGCAAGGGAGCTTGCATATGAGCTTAAGCATCGATTCTCACGTTCAGTGCTGCATGAAGAATTAAAGCCATATTTCAAAGAAGTTGCAGAAGATTGGTTCAATAATCAAAAAGAAACCTGGTCATCCAAACATATTAGTAATGTTAGAGCTTCATTGGATGAGCTTTATATTGCTCTTGCTAATAAGCGTATTAACCAGATTCAGGCTCCTGAGATTCTGCAGATTATTAAGAAGATTGAAGCTAGAGGCTCGCTTGAAATTGCAAAACGTACCTTATCTCGTTGCGGCATGGTCATGAAGTATGCCATTGCGCATGGCTATCGTTATGATAATCCGGCAGGTGATCTGGTTTATGCTCTCAAGAATAAAAGAGTCAAAAATTTGGCTTCGCTTACTGCCTCTGAAATGCCTGAATTTTTAAGAAAGGTAAGAGCTTACCCAAGTGATGCTCAAACACATCATGCCATTATTCTGATCATGCTGACAGGTGTTCGGGTTAGTGAATTGCTGCAAGCACGCTGGGAAGAATTTGACCTGGAAGGGCGTAAGTGGGATATCCCTGAAGAGCGGATGAAGAACCGTCTTCCACATCGTGTACCGTTGACGGACATGATGATTGCCGAGCTTCAGGCTTTGAGACTTACCCATAATCAGGAACTGTTATTTCCACATCGTTTAAATAACAAAGAACCTATGCGTAGCGAATCTATTTTGGCCGTGATCAAGCGTTCGGGCTATGCAGGTCGGATGACCACACATGGTTTTAGATCGCTATTCAGTACAGTCGTAAACGAATCAAATCTGTTTAATCCAGATGCCATTGAGCGCCAGCTTGCTCATGTGCCTCAAAATAGAATTCGCTCGGCCTATAACCGAGCACAATACTGGGATGAGCGGGTAAGGTTGATGGCGTGGTATGGGGAGAAGATTAAGGAGTGGATGGCTCAGTAAAGAGCCTTTCCTTTTTTGATCACTTATATTCTCTATATTCTTCATATGCCTTATTAATCAATTCTTCTAGAACATTACTTTCAGACATATTTTTTAAATGTGCTAATTTCTCTAAATGGTTTTTTGTCTTTTTCTTTAATGGTAAGTGAAAATATTTTTTAGGGTTTTCTTTATTTTTTTCTCTAAAAATATTTTGCTGCCATGATTTTTTAAGTTTATTTATTTCAATACAATATTTTTGTAGGTCATTAATATAGAGAAAGTCCCAATATCCTAAAAGTTTCTCCAGTTGGTCATTAGAGTTAGTAGGGGTGAAATTAGGAAAAGTAATTATGCGATTTTTTCTTTCTGTATATTTTAAAGCCCAATCTATAAATTCAGGATTTTCTATATATTTACTTAGAAATACTACTGGATTGTCCTTATTGCTTATTTGTTTTAAATAATGTCTTAATTCATCAACTTGTATATTAAAATTAAATAATTCAATATGTATTAAAAAGATAAGAGAGAAATAAGGATTTCTGAAATTATATCTTCTTGGTATATCTTCTTTATATTTGTATTTAAGATTATTGATAATTGCCCAGCATAATCGACTATCTTTTTCTAAAAATTTTAGATCTTCATTCAGAATATATTTATGTTTATTTTCATAACAATTTTCTAAAAAAATCTCTAAATTCTTGGGTGTGGAATTTTTGAACTCAATTTCTAAATAATCAGCTATTTCTTTAAAATTATGTCTGTCATTAATAAGTTTAAGAACACCCATTTTACTCATATCATTTTTATCAGCCCAACGATCTACTATCCAGATTAAGGATTCATCCTTAAATTCTTTAAAAATTTTTATAGTAAGTTCATAGTTAGGATGATCTTTATCAATAGTGTTTAACATAAGATTTTTACATAAATATTTGTAGTGATTACTGTAGTATTTATAGTAGTTTTTTTCAATACTAAAACTATACTGGACTCCTCGAAATCATAGTTTATACACGTTTTTTGGTAGTCATCACTATGCTTTTGCTTAATTCTAGCTTTTTTAAGGCTAGAGACTAAGTGTAAAGCAGGGAGGAAATATGCTTAATGTGGGGATTAGATGCTGTACCACAGGTGAAGTTTGGACTCTCTAGAGCTTTGGTTATATATATTATCTTTTATTAGCTAACATGCTATTGAGAAGTAAACGTATAAATATACTGAATTCCCTATCTCTTATGTAACTATCACATACATAGGTTTAAACATGAGAGATTCAATTAACCAAGCACAACTTACACTTGAGATTGAGAACTTCTTAAAATGTCTAAAAAGAAGAAGTAGGGAATGGGATGAATTCTATTCGCAGCTTACTAATCTATTATTCGACTTTGATGATATTTATGATCCTGATGATCAATACATAGGTTATCTTCAATTCTTTGTAATTCTGAGATATGACTTGCAGAGAATAAACTCCGATTATTTTGATCTTATGGATGAGCTAAAGATAATTGGGTATAGAGAGATGAGATCATGGTTTTTAGATTTATCTGAGGATTTTGAAAAAGATTATAAGATTATCGAAAAACAGAAAGATGAAAATAAAATTGAAGTGCAGAAATATTGTAGATCAATACTTAATAAATGTAGTCGAATATTAGTCTCTCGTGTGGACTTGGGTTATTTGCAAGAACATTCTAGTCGAATCAGAGTTGAAGATATTTATAAGGACTTAGATATACTGCTTAATCGTATCCAAAATAAAGATGGCATATTTAAACATGTGATCGGGTATATATGGGGAGTAGAGCAAGGTGGTAAAAGTAAAGGTTTTCATTGCCATTTAGCAATCATTTATGATACTGCCTTTCGTGATGGAAGCGCAGCATATTGGGGGAATAAAATTATCGCGCTTTGGAGTGAGATTACTCGAGATTATGGTCAAGGCTATAATTGTTGGAACCGCGAACGCGTAAAGGAGCTCCGAGGTAGAGATGAGCTGGGGATCGGTTTGATTTATCGTCGCGATTCAACCCAAGTGACAAATTTCATTGAGGCAATGGAATACCTTACTGATCATCACAAACGTACCCTTCAATACTTACGAGTTAAACCGAGAGGGCGAAGAGTATTTGGCAAAGGTCAGTTAATAACGCAATATGATAGACGCTAAATGAAAATAATCTCAGATATACATTATCTAGATGAAAACGAGTTTTTTAACTTTGCAAGGCTTACCAATCGGTGAGCCTTTGTCATTTCTAGAGGTATATATTATGAGTTTAAATTGTCCTTATTGTTTGTCGGATCAGGTCATTCAGGTTGTTAATCATCAGGTGAGTGGTTCTAATTCCACAGGTCTAGCAGCATCAACTTCGTTCGCAACCATCGGTGCATCCATTTCAAAGGGTTTACCTTTGCCTGTATCACCACTGCTTGGCGGGCTTGCAGGTGCGGTCATTGGTGGTTTATTTAGCAGCGTGTTTAATGAGCCTAAAAAGCCAATCACTATGACCTACTACCACTGTAATCAATGTCAGCAGAACTTCCGCTAATAACCTAGGAGATAAGAACGATGGCACATCAAATCGAACAAATCGCCTATGTTGGCGAAACCCCTTGGCATGGTTTAGGTAACCAGCTGAGTCCGAAACAACCACTGGAAGTCTGGGCACAGCAAGCCGGAATGGACTGGCGGATTGAATCCTCGAACGTCAGCTATATGGCCCAGAATGAACGTGGTCAGAGCATCATCATGCCGTTTGAAGAGCAGCGTGTCTTGTATCGCTCAGATACACATGCGCCTTTATCTGTGGTCAGTCAGCGTTACCAGGAAGTTCAACCCAAAGAGATTCTGGAGTTCTACCGGGATCTGACTGAGCAATCAGGTTTTGAGCTAGAAACCGCAGGGGTTTTGAAAGGCGGGAAGAAGTTCTGGGCATTAGCGCGTACTGGGCAAAGCACTGCATTAAAGTCTAAGGATGTTAGTAATGGTTATATTCTGCTGGCTACTGCATGTGATGGTACTTTGGCAACTACAGCGCAGTTCACCAGTATCCGGGTGGTTTGTAACAACACTTTAGCAATTGCTCTACGTGGGCAGAGCAGTAGTGCTGGTGTAGTGAAAGTTCCACATAGCACCAAGTTTGATGCCGAGAAAGTGAAACAGCAATTGGGTATTTCAGTTCGTGCTTGGGATGAACACATGTATGAAATGAAACAGCTCACACAGCGTAAGGTGAGTCAGCAAGAAGCCAAAGCCTACTTTGATGCGGTGTTTAATAACAGCACCATGGCAATTTCTGATCCTGAAGAAAACATCATTCAGTTCTACCGTAATGTCGCTCAGCAGGCTCAGGAGAAAAAGCCTGAACCAAATGGTCGTGCCATGAATAAGGCCTTGGACATGTTCAATGGTCAAGGTCGTGGTGCTGACTTGTCATCAGCAAAAGACACTGCTTATGGATTACTTTGTTCGATCACAGAATTTGTGGATCATGAACGACGTGCCATGAGTACAGATCACCGAATTGATTCAGCTTGGTTTGGTGCAGGTGCGGGTGTGAAACAACGAGGACTGGAGCAAGCGCTTGCTTTGATCGCCTGAAATTAATCGACTCACTTATGTTGCAATCAAGTCACCCCAAACAAATGCTCATCAGAGCACTCATGTAACCCCTCTCAATTAAAACAGCAAACAAATCGCCATACCCGACCTCGTGTCGGGTATGGCTTTTTTATGCATTTCTTTTATAGAGATCAGAATTTATAAGGATAAATCCATGAATCAAATTGCATCTATTACCCATCAGCCTACGACTGTAGGATCAAAGATTGTAGTCAATCCAACCATCACCACCAAACGCTCAACAGCAGCCAAGCGACTGGTCAACACCAAAGGGATGGAATATCAGGACTGGCTCGAAGTTCGTAAGCAAGGCATTGGCAGCAGTGATGCCGCGACTGCCTGTGGTCTCAATCCCTATATGTCGATGCTGGAACTCTGGCTGATCAAAACAGGACGACAGGCTCCATCCATAGAAGATGAAAGCTCAGGTGTAGCACCGCTGTATTGGGGCAAGCAGCTGGAACCTTTGGTGGCAGAGTTCTATAGCATGCACACCAATAACAAGGTGCGACGGATCAATGCGGTACTTCAGCATCCTGATCCCGATAAACACTTTATGTTAGCCAATCTGGATTACAGCGTGGTCGGCAGTGATGATGTTCAGATCTTGGAGTGTAAAACAGCAGGTGAGCATGGTGCTAAGTTGTGGCGTGATGGTGTGCCTTTGTACGTGCTGTGTCAGGTGCAACATCAACTGGCGGTGACAGGCAAGCAGGCAGCACATGTTTGTGTCTTGATCTGTGGACATGAAACCAAGATCTTCAAAGTGACACGGTCTGAATCAGTGATTGAGCATATTGTCAAAGCAGAACGATATTTCTGGGAGTGTGTGGAAAAGGACATCCCTCCATCAGTGGATGCCAGTGAATCGGCAGCCAAAGCTATTCAGCAGCTCTATCCAGCGCATATACCCTTGACTGTAGAGGATCTCTCGCAAAATGAAAATGCCAATTTGATGTTCGACAAGCTCATCAAAATGAAGGAAGAGATTCAGCATCAGCAGGAACGCTTTGACCAACTTAAACATGAAATTCAGATGATGATGCAAGACAAAGAAAGGGCTGTCTTTGCACATGGCTCAGTGGTCTGGAAGAAAGCCAAGGACTCCATCAGCCTCAATACCAAGGCACTGCTTCAGTATCAGCCTGAGCTTATTGAGCTTTATCCACTTGAAAAGCAGGGCAGTCGTCGATTCAACATCTATACCGACTAAGCCCTATCTACAGCACCAAATCAAAAATTCACAAAAATCGCTCCCCGCTCTCTACCCTTCGGTAGAGAGCAAATCGGTCGCGATCTCTGTAGCACTTTATCTGGCTCTACATTCTTTGGGTAACTTATTTGGTCCTTGTTCCGACCTACATAGATAGACCCAAATTTGTAACGTAATACATTAAGGAATATCAACATGATTAAAGGTTTAGCAATTACCCCTCCAATCTTGGGGCGTATCAGTATCGGTCGGATGATCGAAAAGAATGGCAAGCGTCTACCGGAAAAAGATGACCAGTTCACTATTACTTCCCAGATTCAAAGCAAAGAGGGATGGGTGAAACATCCATTAGATGATCAGCTTCGAGCTAATACTCCCAATCAAAAGCTACGCTCAATCCCCGTCAGAATGATCTTTAATGATCCTGATCTGAACTTACGCGCTGAATACACCTTATTTGACCGACAGACCGGACGGCCAGTGTGCGTCGGTAATGGAGAAGCCTGCCAACGTTTAACCAATCAAGGGGTCGAGCAACAACCCTGTCCATCTCCTGACTTATGTCCTCTGGCTCAAGGTGGCAACTGCAAACCTTATGGACGTTTACATGTCAATTTAGATGAGTCGGATGAATTTGGCACATTCATCTTTAGAACCACGGGCTTTAATAGTATTCGGACTTTGGCTGCACGACTGAGTTATTACCATGCAGCATCAAATGGTTTGTTGTCTTGCCTCCCATTGCAGCTGATATTGCGAGGCAAGAGTACGACACAGAGTTATCGTCAACCGGTCTATTACGTGGATTTGACTTTAAGGGAAGGGATTAGTCTCAATGAGGCTATTATTCAGGCGAAGCAAATTGATGAACAGAGCAAACAGGCAGGGTTTTATCAGGAGGCTTTGGACTTTACCGCGAGAAAGGGGTTTGGGAATGGAAGGATGGACGTGGATATGGAGGAAGGCTTGGATGTGGTTGAGGAGTTTTATCAGCCTGTTGAGGGACAGCAGATCGAGGAGGCTCAGACTGCATTTAATATCCAGCAGGGATTAAAAGGATCTGTGACGGCTCTGAATTAGAACGGACAGGGTAAAACCTTACGGGATTGCCGTATCTCATGAGCGAGTTGCTCGAAATCATGAGATAGGAGTAAACATCATGAATGCCTTTGTAGGTCAGACTTTTCAGATGAACCAATTTATTAGCATCAAACAAGTTGTAACGTTTGTTGGTGTGGGGCGTTCCACCATCTATGAAATGATGGATGAGAACTCACCTTATTATGATCCTACTTTTCCGAAGAAAGTAAAAATCACCAAGAACCGTATCGGCTGGTCAGCTTATGAGATCCATCAATGGATGGAAAATAAGTTGGCGAGCCGTGAATAGAAAGGGAGCAAAAGCTCCCTTATTTTTTTGTTTTCTTGTAGACTAAAAATGTCTTTTAGCCTAAGTGTCTGTAATGAAAACAATAGACTACTACAATAAGCATGCAGAAGAATTTACAGCTTCAACTTTCAAGGTCGAAATGGAAAGCCTTTACGCACCATTTTTAAGGTATTTACCGGAACAAGCGTCTATTTTGGATTTGGGCTGTGGTTCGGGGCGTGATTCCTTCGCTTTTAAAAATAAAGGTTATCAAGTTGAGGCAATAGATTATTCTGCCGAGCTGGTTAAAAAGGCCAAGGAGTTGACCGGCATTGAAGTACGTCAACAAAGTTTCTATGAATTAAATGAGAGTGAGAAGTACGATGGTATTTGGGCCTGTGCTTCTCTTTTACACTGTGACAGAGATTGTTTGCCTGAAGTGATGGGGCACATATTTAAAGCACTAAAGCCAAATGGTGTGTGTTACATGTCTTTTAAATATGGTAATACAGACCGTGAGAAAGACGGGCGTAGCTTTACTGATCTAAATGAGCAGCAAGCGCATGACTTACTTAAGCAGATCGATCAAGCTTTACTGTTACAACAATGGATTACGATAGATAAACGTCCAGATCGTGATGAAAAGTGGTTAAATCTACTTTGGAAAAAGCATGCCTGATTTTATTCCTACAGCGCAGGAGCAGCTTAAGTTCCTTAAAAATATTCAGCTGATTTTACAGTCAGGTAGTTTTAGCAGTACCTATAAATTTGCGTTACTGATTAGCCTTAGCCGATTGGCTATTGAAAAAGGTGAAGACTCAGGCAAAAGCCTATCACTTGAGTATACAGAGATTGCTGAAAAGTTTATTGAGTTGTATTGGAAGCAGGCTGTGCCATATACCTTTAATGATCAAGGACAGCTGATCTTGAATCAAAACAATGGTAAGCAGGCAGCTATTGTGAAGCGGATAATTGAACATAGAAAAAATTATTCATCACTTGGGGTGTTAAGGCGAGATTCATTGGTATGGTTGGCGCTACTTAATGAGGTAAAAATCATTGTTAGAAAAATGCCTGTAACTTTCTTACAGAATATTAATGGTCAAGATTTTGAGTTTTTATATCAACTAGATCAGTGTGGGAATCAGCTCATTCTTTTACCTCAAGTCATGTATTGCTTAAGGCAGTTCAGTGAGATTATTGAAGAGCTGTGTCAGAAACGTTGGATTGACTACATCCGGAAGAACAGTAGCAATGCACCAATCTTGAATCAGTTACCGAACCTTGAACAATTCATGTTTGAGCCGAATAGAAACCAGTTAAATGCAGTAGCAAATGTATTAGTGGATCTACAAGACTGTAAATGCTTCTACTGTAATAAGCCAATGCGTAAAGGCAATTATGTAGTTGATCATTTTATTCCTTGGTCAATGTATCCATCGGACACAGGGCATAACTTTGTATTGGCTGATTCAAGCTGTAATTCTAAGAAGAGTAATTTGCTTGCATCAGATGAATTTTTGCATAAGTGGCAAGAACGTAATGAAGAACAGGATTTGCTGATTGTGGATCGAATTTCCGTACTGGGTTTTTTAACGGATAAAGAGCGTTCGTATAAAGTGGCTGACTGGGCATATGCTCAGGCAATAGAAAATAATTATTCTATTTGGTCTATAGGTAAGTGAAAACAATATGTAAAAGAAGAAGAAACTTATATGATTTAATACTTCAGATAAAAATTTATATATGCATTAAGAACAGTGGGTGATTTAGGAATGGCTTCATTATATCTAAACAGATTGAGCGTAAATGAAAGAGAAAAATTAATTAATGATCTTCATTTAACACAAAAAGGTCAGTGCTTTATTTGTGAAAAGCCAATAGATTTAGTCATTCACTCTGACAGTATTGATATCGATCATGTGATTCCATCTGCTCATAATGGCAAAGATGATCCTAGTAATTTTGCAGTAACACATGCGAGTTGCAATAGGTCAAAACAGGCAAGTAATCTTGAAGTTGCTCGGATATTGCAACGCTTTAAACAATTAAAAGAAGACTTACAGCAGGATAATAAAGTTCCGAATTTAGCGCATATTCTAGATAAGGCTAATGGTGGGAAACATGAAATTAGTTTTAAAATTGAAGGTGACACCATTCAGTTCAGCTTATCTAGTATAGGTGATGAAAAAATTTATCAATTACCTCTCTATCAGGATGATCTAAGTGCGTTTAAATATTTCTTCGCAAAAATGCCAATAGAATATCTACATCATGATCAACGAATTAATCCAAGATCAATTGGTCCTAATATTGGTAAGTTAGTTGAAGAGTTTTATCAAAAGAGACCGCAACTGCATATTCCTTTAGCATGGATGAAGAGTGAGCATAATAAGTCGGGTATCTTTATATTTGATGGTCAACATAAAGCAGCTGCACAAATCATGTTAGGCGTGCGTTCTTTACCTGTAAGGGTTTTTGTTGATGTAGATGCTGACGTGTTGATTACGACAAATTTCAACGCTGGCACCACATTAAAACAAGTAGCATTTGATAAATCTGTACAACGACATTTAGGTAGTACGTTATATCAAGATAAGTTGCAGCGTTACCGTACAGATACGGCACGTGACGTAAATGATTTCACCTTTTCAGAAAAGGATTTAGCATCTCACTTTAAAGGCCAAGCTCGTGAGATTAAACGCTACGTTTTGGATGCAGTTCGTAATGCAGTAATTACCAGCCAAGACAATAAATTGCGTGACTATATTGATATGGCAGGTAAGGCAACTGAAAAACCAATTTCATACAGCAGCATAGAAAGGACGTTCTATTCATTTTTTATTCATTCAGATCTATTAGAAACACGCTTGGATTATAAAACTGATATAGGGGAAAATCCTCGAGAGCTTGAGGTTAGTCAGTTGGTTCAGTTGATGAATATCATTGCTGAAGAGTTCTATATCGGGAAATATAACTTTGATATTGGAACAGGCCAGATCGAAAGTAAAATTCAAAAAGGGCAGGTCATTCCGCTCGAACACTTAAAAGCTTTTCGCTTGAGTAAAGAAGAGATTGTTTATAATTGGCTATCGTTCGTACGAGATTTAATTAGTAATTATTATAGTACGGTAGGTGGTGCCTACTATCCTAATAAGCCATTTCAAACAAAATTCCCTGATCAGCTATGGATTAATATCCGCAATTTTCTAAGAAATTTTGCGGCTCTTCCATTTCTAGTGAATACACAACTGTCATCCACGATTTTCAGTGGAAAACGTTCTACTGATTACTGGCAGACGATTTTGAAAACTGGTGAAAGTAATGATGGTATTAAAGTGATGCCTCATGGGATTATTCTTATTCAAATGCAGCAACCTAATTAAAGGCATACCCTTTGCAGCTTTATGACTGCAAAGGGAAATATTTAGAATTTAGTAATACCACTAATATTTTTTAGAGCAGTCGCTTCAATGGTGGTCACTTTTTTTAAGCCAGGCCTTTTGGTTAGAAATTTTTGATGGATTAACTGCCAATCTTCATTTGATTTATCCAATTCTAACGGTAAGGTTAGTAAGGATTTTTTGCCTTTATAGGCATACAAAAAATCATCTGAGACTATAGCAGGCGGTGTTGCTTTTGCATGAACGGTAAAACAATCAACTAATGTATATCGGGTTTCTTTATTACTTATTTTTTCGCCCTGAATCATCCAAATAATATCACCTGCATTAAGGCGAAATTCTTCTTTCGAGTAGACAATAGATTGCTCAAGAGCAGCGTAAGGGAAGGGATTTTCTTCAGAATGCGCTTGATGATAAGCAAGCCAATGTTGCTGCATTTTATTAAGACCTTTGATGTTGCATTACAATATTAAGCTATCCATTATAATCGACTTAAATAACGAAAAATTATTCAATTTTTCATCTTAATTTTATTAGTTGAATGAGTGTGTAAATAACTCAAAATAACAGTTGTCCTATATGCTCAAATTACCGAGAATATGGGCAATTGATTGGTCTGTATTGACAGGCTATAACCTCTTTTAAGCATCTACGAATGCTCTAATATTTGATTAAATGTAGACCACCTATGAACAAGCAACAACTCGCTTCCAAAATTTGGGATTCCGCAAACAAAATGCGCTCAAAGATTGAGGCAAATGAATACAAAGACTATATCCTAGGTTTCATGTTCTACAAGTTCTTGTCTGATAAAGAATTAAGCTTTTTAGAAGCCAATGATTTTGCACAATCAGATATTGAAGCACTGACAGAAGAAGATGCTGAAACAGTAGAATTTATTAAAAATGGTATCGGTTATTTCATCGCTCATGATGACCTATTCTCAACATGGCTCAATAAAGGCTTAGACTTTACCGTTGCTGATGTTCGTGATGCCCTTTCCGCTTTTTCACGCCACATTCATAGCTCTCACAAAAAAGTGTTTGATGGTATTTTCAAAACCTTAGAAACAGGTCTTAGCAAGCTTGGCGATAACTCAAATAGCCAGACCAAAGCGATCAGTGACTTGTTGCAACTGATTAAAGTCATCCCAATGAATAGCAAGCAAGACTATGACGTGCTTGGTTTCATTTATGAATACTTAATTGGCTCTTTTGCTGCGAATGCAGGTAAAAAAGCAGGTGAGTTCTATACACCGCATGAAGTTTCAGTTCTTATGTCTGAAATCATTGCACATCATTTAAAAGACCAGCCTGAAATTAAAATTTACGATCCAACAAGTGGCTCAGGGTCATTGCTGATTAATATTGGTAGCTCGGTGGCTAAGCATGTCAATGATGCCAATAAAATCAAATACTACGCACAAGAGTTAAAAGAGAATACTTATAACTTAACCCGTATGAACTTGGTGATGCGTGGTATTTTGCCTGCCAATATTGTGGCAAGAAATGCCGATACTTTAGAAGATGATTGGCCATTTTTTGAAGACAATGATCCAATTAATACTTACGAACCGCTTTATGTAGATGCAGTGGTATCTAATCCACCATATTCACAAGCTTGGGATCCAGCAAATAAAGATGCAGATCCTCGATACAAAGAATTTGGTTTAGCTCCTAAAACCAAGGCGGATTATGCGTTCCTGTTGCATGATTTATATCATTTAAAACCAAAAGGTATTATGGCCATTGTCTTACCACATGGCGTGTTGTTCCGTGGTGGTGAAGAAGAGCGTATCCGTACTAATTTAATTAAGAAAAACCATATTGATGCCATTATTGGTTTACCTGCCAATATTTTCTTTGGTACGGGTATTCCAACGGTCATTATTATTTTAAAACAACAACGCCCAACCACAGACGTATTGATTGTTGATGCATCTAAAGGGTTCGTGAAGCTCGGTAAGAACAACCATCTACAAGCATCGAATATTAAGAAAATTGTCGATACCGTGATTGAACGTAAAGACGTTGAGCAGTTCTCACGTCTAGTAACGCAAAAAGAAATTCAGGATCAGGGCTATAACCTCAATATTCCTCGTTATGTAGATTCTTCAGCAACGGCTGAAACATGGGATATTTATGCCACCATGTTTGGCGGTATTCCTAAAAAAGAAATTGATGCACATGCAGCATATTGGGCAGCATTCCCACAGTTACGCCAAGACTTATTTACAAAAAGCGATACCCCTTACGTGAATTTGGCGGTGACTGAAATTAGCCAAGCGATTCAAGGCCATCAAGATGTAAAAGGCTTTGTTGGTCAATTTAATACCGCATTTGCTGATTTTAAGGATTACTTAAAAGGCGAACTCATTGGCAAAATGCAAAGCTTGCACATTGCCCAGCAAGAGGATGTTTTAAGTAAAGACATCTTTAAGCGTTTAGCTGATATTCCATTGGTGGATAAATATCAGGCGTACCAAGCTTTAGATGACCAATGGCAAGGTATTGCAGGTGATTTGGAGATTATTCAATCTGAAGGTTTGAATGCTGCCAAAATCGTTAATCCAAATATCGTGATTAAAAAGAAAGATGGTAAAGAGCATGAAGTACAAGAAGGTTGGCTAGGCTATGTATTGCCATTTGATCTAGTACAGCAGCGTTTATTGTCTAAAGAGTTGGAAGCATTAAAAGCCAAAGAGCGTGAACTTGCAGAAGCCAGTGCAGAGATTGAGTCTTTGATGGAGTCTTTATCTGAAGAAGATAAAGAGCAGTTGTTAAATGAAGCCAATGATGCTTTTGTGCCTGCCGAAATTGCTAAAGCCTTAAAGCAAGCTTATGCGGAAATTGAAACGCCTGAAATTGTTGCACTCAATGAGTATCTTGAGTTTTTAGGTACAGACCCTAAACCGAAAAAGCCTCAAAAAGAGCAGTTTGTAAAAGACCATACAGAAGTGCAATGGTCAAACATTGAAGCAAATAAAGATGGCACTTATGCAGCCCCAAAAGTTAAAGCGTATTTAAAGCAATTACGTTCAGGCTTTAGTTTTGAAGAAGGCAGTTTAGAGGCAACTTTGGTGCAGGTGGATGAGTTACTTGCACAAGAAAAAGAGTTAAAAGCACAGATTAGTAAAGACGAAGCTGTACTGCATCTTTTAACCAAAACCACGATAGAAGCTTTAGAAGAAGCGCAAGTGAAAGCGTTGCTAGAAGCGAAGTGGGTTGAACCGATTGTTTCTGCGATTTTGGCATTGCCGAATGAAGTGATTGAGCATTTGACCGATACGGTACAGGCTTTAGCAGATAAGTATGCAGTGACCTATACGGAAACCACGCAAAAGCTGACTGAAGCAGAGCATAGCCTTGCAGACTTGATTGATGACTTAACTGGTGATGAGTTTGATATGCAAGGTTTGGCACAGTTTCAAGCATTGTTAAAAGGGGTGTAATGTGGAAAAGCAAAAGTGCCCTGAAGTGAGATTTAATCAATTTAATGGGTCTTGGTTTGAAAAAAATCTTTCTAATGAAGTTAGTTTTTATTCAGGTTTAACTTATTCTCCAAATGATATTACTAGGGTCTGTTGACATTTCAAGTATAGAATTTACCCGATAAAGGTAGCCAAATAAATATACAAGCTAATGCAACTGCCCCCTCATAGCTACACTTTAGCTTATCATATCGTGTTGCTATTCCTCTGAACTGCTTTAACCTACAAAATGCATTCTCAACTAAGTGTCTGATTTTATATAAATACCAATCCATATGATCATTATTTGACTGAGTATTTGATTTTCTTGGAATATTCGCTTTAGTTTTTTTCGCAGATATTTGTTCTCTTAATGATTCAGAGTCATATCCTTTGTCTGCACAACATACTTCCGTTTCACTCAAATCAAGTTTTTCAATCATTTTGGGAGCAATCTTGACATCATGTATCGTTCCATCGGAGATAATAATTTCGATTGGATTGCCATCCGCATCAACAGCTAAGTGTATTTTAGAACTATTTCCACCAATGCTTTTAGAAATATCCTGATCTTTTATTCCAGCAGAATGTTGGTGTGCCCGAACATGACTACCATCAATAAAAACCCATTCCATATCAGCACTTGAAGAAATTAATTTAAATATTTTCATTAACTTATCATTTTTACACCAACGATTATATTTTTTAAAGATTGAGTTATACGAACCAAATTCTTTAGGCAAATCACGCCATGGGCAGCCTGTTCTTATTCTATAAAGTATTGCTTCGACAAAATTTCTCAAATTAGATTTGAAATAGATATCAAAATTTCGGAAAATAGAAAGTAACTTAGACCAGTGTTGATCATTCAGCATTGTACGAGGCATAGCGAGAAGTAAATTTAGTTTGGCGATTAAATTTTACTTTCTCGCTATTTTTTTGAACAGTAAATGTCAACAGACCCTAATAAAAATGGAACATTAGTTTTACGTTCTTCTAATGTACAGAATGGAGAAATTTCACTCTTAGATAATGTATATGTTCGTTCGGAGGTTGCATACTCCCAAAATGTTGATGAAGGAGACATTATTGTTGTTGTCCGAAATGGTTCAAGAAGCTTAATTGGCAAACATGCAACTATCAAGAATAAGATGATAAATACAGTCATTGGTGCATTCATGACTGGCGTAAAATCATCTCAACCTGATTTTATCAATGCTTTATTTGATTCGAATAATTTCACAAATCAAGTTAATAGAAATTTAGGTGCTACTATCAATCAAATTACGATTGGTGCTTTCAAGGAAATGAATTTTTATTTTCCTCAAGAAGAGGAAAAAGTTCAGATTGGTGAGTTTTTCCAAAACCTTGACCAATCCATTGCTTTACATGAAAAGAAATTGGCTCAAACGCAAAACTTTAAAAAAGCGATGTTGGAAAAAATGTTTCCAAAACAGGGCATCCTGTGTCCTGAAATTCGTTTAAAAGGTTTTAGTGGTGATTGGGAAGAAAGGCAGTTAAAGGATATTTCTTTCAAAGTTCTTGAAAAGAATAGTGAGCATTTGTATTCAGAAACTTTTACGAACTCTGCACAGTTTGGTGTAATTTCTCAACGTGATTTTTTTGATAAAGATATTTCAAATACAAATAATATCGGAGGATATTACGTTGTAAAAGATAATGATTTTATCTATAACCCACGTATCTCAAACTTTGCTCCAGTTGGTCCGGTTAAGAGAAATAAGCTTGGTCGTACAGGTGTTGTCTCTCCACTATATTTTGTTTTTAGAACACATGACGTTGATCATCAATTCTTAGAAACTTATTTCGAAACATCTGTTTGGCATAAGTTTATGTTTCTGAATGGTGATACAGGGGCACGTTCAGATCGTTTAGCAATAAAAGATACGATTTTTATGGAAATGCCAATTTATTGTCCTTCTTTTGAGGAACAACAGAAAGTTGGTCAGTTCTTTAAACAATTAGATGAAACAATCAAGTTACAACAGCAACAGCTCCAAACTGTAAAAAATCTGAAACAAGCATTGTTAGAAAAAATGTTTGTTTAATCATTGCTATATCCCCCTTTATTTAAAGGGGGATTTTAAAATCTAAATACTGACTTGATAAAACCTAAATTGATATGACCTTTAAAAGCGAAACAGCATTTGAACAAGCACTCATTGACCTCCTTTTAAAAAAAGGTTGGCAAGATGTCATTAAAAATCCAACAGAACAGGATCTCATTAATAACTGGGCAGAGATTCTTTTCCAAAACAACCGAGAAATTGATCGACTGAATAATCAGCCGTTAACCCAAGGGGAAATGGCTCAGATTATTGAACAGATCAATACACTCCGCACGCCTTTTGCCCTCAATGGATTTATTAACGGTAAAACGGTATCCATTAAACGAGACAATCCAAATGACAAACTACATTTGGACAAAGAAGTCAGCTTAACCATTTACGACCGTCAAGAAATTGCCGCAGGTAAAAGCCGTTATCAAATTGCGCAACAACCGAAATTCCCAACCAAATCTAAAATCTTAAATGACCGTCGTGGCGACATTATGCTGCTTATTAATGGTATGCCACTCTTTCATATTGAATTGAAACGCTCAGGTGTACCCGTCAGCCAAGCGTCACATCAAATCGAAAATTATGCACGTTCAGGCATTTTTACAGGTTTGTTTTCCTTGGTGCAGATATTTGTTGCCATGAACCCAGAGGAAACTTGGTACTTTGCCAACCCTGGCCCTGATGGAAAATTTAACTCAGACTTTTATTTCAACTGGGCAGATTTTAATAACGAGCCGATTAATAATTGGAAAGAGATTGCAGGAACGCTGTTGTCCATTCCAATGGCGCATCAGCTCATAGGCTTTTATACCATTGCAGATAAAACTGATGGTATTTTAAAAGTCATGCGTAGCTATCAATACTTTGCGGTACGTGCTATTTCAGATCGTGTGGCACGTATTGAATGGGATGGGCGTGATCGCTTAGGTGGCTTTGTTTGGCATACCACTGGCTCAGGTAAAACCATGACCAGCTTTAAAGCAGCTCATCTCATTGCGACCTCCAAAGATGCAGATAAAGTCATCTTTTTGATGGATCGTATTGAACTAGGTGTACAGTCACTAGAGCAATATAACAACTTTTCAGAGATCGAAGACTTTGTCCAAGCGACTGAAGACACGCATGCATTAGTCAGTAAGCTAAAAAGTAAAAACCCAAATGAAGTCTTGATTGTGAGCTCAATCCAAAAAATGAGTAATATCAAAAATGAAGATGGCGGTTTAAATGCACATGACATTGAACTGATCAATAAAAAACGCATTGTCATCATTGTAGATGAAGCACATCGCTCTACATTTGGTGAAATGTTGATGACCATTAAAGAAACCTTCCCACAAGCTGTATTCTTTGGTTTTACAGGTACACCGATTCAAGAAGAAAATGAAAAAAATATGAATACCACGGCAACGGTATTCGGGAATGAATTGCACCGTTACAGTATTGCAGACGGTATTCGAGATAAAAACGTTTTAGGCTTTGACCCTTATTTAGTTTCAACCTATAAAGATGCTAAGTTGCGTGAAGCAGTTGCACTTGATGAGGCTAAAGCCAATACGGTAAAAGAAGCCTTAGATGATCCTGAGAAAAAAGCAGTCTATCAGCGATTTATGGATAGCAAGCAAGTTGCAATGGAAGGACATACGGATAAGACGGGTAAATACATCAAAGGGATTGAGGATTATCTGCCAACGTCACAGTATCATCGTACAGAGCATCGCAATAAAGTTGTCGAAGATATCAAAGACAATTGGGTGCAGTACAGCCAAAATAATAAATTCCATGCCATGTTTGCGACCAGTAGTATTCCTGAAGCAATTGAGTACTATCGACTGATTAAAAAGGCGATGCCAGAGCTCAAAGTCACAGCCTTGTTTGATCCAAATATCGATAACACAGGCAATGCAGCTTTTAAAGAGGAAGGTCTGGTCGAAATTATTGAGGATTACAATGCACTTTATGGTATGGAATTTACTTTAGCCAACCATGCCAAAATGAAAACCGATATAGCGGATCGTTTGTCACATAAAGAAGCTTATAAGCGTATTGAACATACGCCAGAAAAACAGCTTGATCTGTTAATTGTAGTGGATCAAATGCTGACAGGTTTTGACTCAAAATGGGTTAATACACTGTATTTAGATAAAGTATTGGAATATGCAAATCTAATCCAAGCATTCTCACGTACCAATCGTTTGTTTGGTAAAGATAAGCCTTTTGGTATTATTCGTTATTATCGTCGACCGCACACCATGAAACGTAATATCGATGCGGCGGTAAAATTATATTCGGGTGATAAGCCATTGGCTTTATTTGTTGATAAATTGCCAAGCAATTTAAAAAACATCAATGACATCTTTGAAAAAATTGATGACCTATTTAAAAATGCCCATGTGTCTAATTTTGATAAGTTACCGGAAGATGATCAGTCATGTGCTTTATTTGCAAAATTGTTTAAACAACTCAACGAATATCTTGAAGCAGCTAAAATTCAGGGCTTTAAATGGGATAAGTTGAGTTATGAGTTTATAGATGAGCAGAAAAAGAAATTTACCATTCAATTAAAGTTAGATGAGCAAACATTCTTAGTTCTGGCACTGCGTTATAAAGAACTGTTCTCGAATGGTGGCAATGGTGGAGGATCAGGTGGCGGTAACATACCTTTTGAAGTGGAAGGCTATTTAACAGAAATCGATACGGATAAAATCGATTCAGATTACATGAACAGTCGTTTTGATAAATATCTGAAAGCACTGCATAACGGCGATTTAGAGCTTTCTGTTGAAGATGCGTTAAATGAATTGCATAAGAGTTTTGCAATGCTCAGTGCCGAGGAACAGAAGTTTGCCAACATCTTCTTGCATGATGTACAGCGAGGGGATGTAGAGCTGATCGCTGGTAAGTCATTTAGAGATTACATTACTGAATATCAAGTTCAAGCGAAAGAGGATGATATACATCATCTTGCAAATGCATTAGGACTTGATGAAACGAAGTTAAGACAACTCATGAATGCTCAAGTCACTGAAAACAATATCAATGAGTTTGGGCGTTTTGATGAGCTTCTAGCCTCAGTAGATAAAGTCAAAGCGAAACAATATTTAGAAGCTAAAGATGGAACTGCCATTCCTCCATTCAAAGTTAATATTCGAGTGAATGCAATGCTAAGGAAATTTATATTGAGCAATGGTAAAGAATTAGCATAGTGAAATAAGACAAGGCCAGATGGCCTTGTCTTATTTTGATTCTATTTTTATTGCTTCAGCTTCTAATAGGTATAACTCATTGATCAATAAAAACTCACGATATTGATGAATTAAGTTTTCATCTTTTTCTCGATGTGCACGAGCATTTCGAAAAGCCATATACGCACCCGTGAATAAATTTACTCGACCTTTAATCTCTGCGCTGTCTGGTACGTCCCAAGTGAGAATGGTATCTTCACCTTGAAAGACTTGTGCAAATAGCTTGGTGCTATGCTCATTAATACCTGTACGTGTACGAACAATATCTTCAAGTCGTTTATATGCTTTTGTTAGTGCGGAGTCGGGATCCTGCTTAAACAGTAAAGCTAAGTCAAAAATTCTTTCATCAATAATCGAGTACGGCAGCTCTAGTGGATAATAACGCTTTAACTTAAAAGTTTGGGCTATTTCATTTTCAAATGGATAAATATAGTCATGCAGACGGATCGGGCGAATGATTTTTTGTTGAAAAATAAAATCGATATCCTGGTCACTCAATGATGAGCTATTCAATCTATTGAGGAGCTTTGTGGACACTAGGATTTCTTCAGTTTCAATTCGATGCTTTCTTAAAGTAGTCAGGGCTTTTGCTAGACCTTTTGGTCCTTCGCCTGAATAACCTGATGTGAATCCACCACGGATGATGTAATAATTTTCGTTTAGATCTTTAAGTATAAAGGCATGAGATTGTTCATTTGTGAGCAATAGTGCATAACTTAGATCTGCATGAGTTTGGATTAAATTGTGTAGGCTAAAGAGACATGTTTCTGTGATTCCAGCGTCACCTAAATAATCGACATGATAGTAGTTTTCTGTTTTGAACATTTTTATAAAAATAAAGAGTCGTTGTTTGAAAAGATGATGGGGTAAATTGGGGTAAAAATCTAGCGCTTTAATTTTTTTAATGATTAGATTTCATTAGGGATTTTAGGTGAGTTAAACTGTCACCATCTCAATCTTGCTCTTATCAACTTATTGACTTTTATTAAGAGAAATACAATTAAAAAAAGTCCTTAAGATATTCAGTTTGTTAGATGATGGATATTCCTAAGGTGAGTTGTGAATCCGAGAAGATGCTTTAGCTTATTTTTTAATGATCTTTATGCACCTATACAGCTGAGAAATTTCAATTATTAAAAGTTGGCGCGCAGGTTTTAATATAAGCTAATGAAATACAAAAGGCTCCGACAAACCCGGTACGATTCAATTTTCAAATGAAGAAGCCTACACACAAAATCTACCGCACTACCAATTGGCCCGCATATAACCGAGCACTCATGAGTCGCGGAAATATTGCCCTTTGGTTGGATCCTGCTACGCAATGGTATGCTCCATCAAAAGGCAAACAAGGGCGAAATCAAATCTACTCCGACGTAGCCATCCAATGCTGCTTAATGATTAAATCCTTATTCCGTCTGTCTTTACGTATGGTTACTGGCTTTGTGCAAAGTCTGATTAAGCTTTGCGGCTGAGCAGCCCCGAATATCAGTGATATTCGTATTCCACCATTTGTAGAAAACAAAAGCATATTGATATTGCAAGCAGCTACCAAAAAAGTAGCGATGGGCTGCATCTACTCGTAGACTCTACAGGCATGAAGCTTCTAGGTGAGGGCGAATGGAAACGCAAGAAACATGGACCTGAATATCGTCGCCAATGGCGTAAACTACATATTGGCATAGATGCTAAAACCCTACAAATACGAGCAGTTCAGCTTACAACCAATAATCTCAGTGATTCACAGGTGCTTGGTGATTTACTTAATCAGATTCCACAAGATGAGCAGATTGACTCTGTTTATACCGATGCAGCTTATGACACCAAGCAATGCCGTCAGGCCATTGCAGATCGGCAAGCGCATGCGGTGATTCCACCTAGAAAAAAATGCGAAACCATGGAAAGATAAAAAGAGTAGCTCGCTAGAGCGAAATGAATTATTTCGAACAGTTAAACGTTTAGGCAGGACACTATGGAAAAAATGGTCAGGCTATCATCGGCGAAGTTTGGTTGAAACTAAGATGCACTGCATTAAATGATTAGGAGATAAACTCAGTGCAAGGCGTTTTGATAGCCAAGTGAATGAGATTCATGCACGTGTAGCAGGCCTCAACAGATTTACGGAATTAGGTCGACCACTTACCCAAGTTACGCCTTAAATTTAGCTCAATTAGGGCGGCTTTGTATTTCAAATCTTTGTGCAACAAAGCTGTAATATATTTATAGCATCTACCAGATGCTATTTTTTCTCTAAAAAGTTATTACCATTCGTCAGAATACCAGTTTTCAGTGATATACAACTTTGTATGTAATGTTTTGTAATTGTACCAAATGTTTAAAAATTACAGGTACAGATATGAACCACATCTTTAAAAAAATCTGGAATAAATCTTTGGGGCGTATGGTTGTTGTTTCGGAGCATGCCAAAAGTGCAGGTAAGACCGACAATACCACAGGTGAGCAACCAAATAGCCTAAGCAAAGTTCAGCATGATGAACAAGGCAAAAACGGGGTTTTTGCCTATAAACCTTTTATTTTACAAAGTCTGGTTTTAAGTATTGCCGCGATTTCGGGAATGAGTGTTTGGGCAGGAGATGTCTGTGATGGCAGTACTGACACTGGTGAACAATCTTTAGACAGTACCGCAGGCGGCCTAGATGCTTTTGCCTGTGGTCATAAGAATGAAGCATCGGGTGATTCTAGCAGTGCATTGGGGTATAACAATAAATCATCGGATAGTTATAGCAGTGCATTGGGTTATAATAATACAGCATCGCAAAACTCTAGCAGTGCAGTCGGTATGGGGAATACTGCATCGGGTTGGGCTAGCAGTGCAGTCGGGGGTGGAAATGAAGCATCGGGTAGTAGTAGCAGTGCAGTCGGTTATTACAATAAAGCATCAGGTAGAGCGAGTAATGCCTTTGGTACAGCCACAATTGCCAATAAACAGGGGGCAATTGCTGTAGGTGGCTGGTATGACCAAGATAACAATAGTAGCTTTACACATGGTGGACCCGAAACCGCAGCAGCCACAGGTGTAAGTTCAGTTGCGATGGGTGCAGGCGTAACCGCAACGGCAGACCGTAGCAGCGTGTTTGGTGTGGGTAGCCAAGCCACGGCACAAAATGCAACAGCGATTGGTTTTAACTCTTTAGCTGATGAAGCCAATACAATTTCGGTTGGTCGTGCAGGTGCAGAAAAACAAATTACCAATGTTAAGGCAGGTACGGCAGATACCGATGCGGTCAATAAAAAACAACTGGATACAGCGATTTTAAGTGTTTCAGGCGGAACTGTCGCCACCGACAACTACGCTCACTATGCTGGTGATACCGCTTTAGGTTCGGCATCGGGTACTGTACATACGACCACACGAACCAATGGAAGAATTACCACAGTAGCAGGCATTACCGTCACTGCAACAGGTGAAAATATTGATGACATTACCTCATTTACTGTAAATGGGGTAACAACAACCAAAGCAGCCGACCCAGACAAAGTTGCTGCCTTTATTAACGCAGCGAAAAACGGCGGAAATATTGCCGTTGGTCTATATAGTAGTGCTGTAGGGGTAAAAAATGTTGCATCGAATTATGGTAGTAGTGCCGTTGGTAGACAAAATAAAGCATCGGGTTTTGAGAGCAGTGCATTCGGTTCTCACAATGAAGCATCGGGTTATGCGAGCAGTGCAGTCGGTTATAGCAATGAAGCATCGGGTGTGAATAGCAGTGCAGTCGGTTTTGGCAATGAAGCATCGGGTGTGAATAGCAGTGCAGTCGGTTTTGAGAATACTGCATCAGGAATAGTCAGTAATGCCTTTGGTGTAAAGACAATCGCCGATAAAAAAGGATCAATCGCCGTAGGTGGTTGGTATGACAAAGATGAAGATAGCTTAATTAATACTATTTTAACAGAAACCGAAACCGCAGCAGCTACAGGTGTAAGTTCAGTAGCGATGGGTGCAGGCGTAAGCGCAACGGCAGACCGTAGCAGCGTGTTTGGTGTGGGTAGCCAAGCCACGGCACAAAATGCAACAGCGATTGGTTTTAACTCTTTAGCCGATAAAGAAAATACCATTTCAGTGGGTCGTGCAGGCGCAGAGAAACAAATTACCAATGTGGCAGCAGGTACACAAACCACCGATGCAGTCAATAAAAAACAACTCGATGATGGATTGGCAGCTAAAGTAGATCAGTCTGCACTTTTCAATCCAGTTACAGGTATTTTAAATCCAGTCACAGGTTTACCAAGCAAAATTGGTTATGACACGCCTACTGTAGATAAAATTACCTTACGTGGTACAGGGGGGACGACCATTTCCAATGTCGCAGCAGGCACACTAGCCACCGATGCGGTCAATAAAGGACAACTGGATACAGCGATTTTAAGTGTTTCAGGCGGAACTGTCGCCACCGACAACTACACTCATACTTCAACCGAGACCGCTTTAGGTTCAGCGAAAGGTACACCGCATGCCACAACAACCACAGCAGGAAAAATTACCGCAGTGGGTGGCATTACTGTAACCACTGACCTAGCGACAGCAGGCATAAGTATTGATGATATTAATTCATTTACAGTGGGTGGGGTCATCACGACCAAAGCAGCCGACCCAGCCAAAGTAGCAGCCTTTATCAATGCAGCCAAGAAAGGCGGAAATATTGCGGTTGGTCAACTGAGTAGTGCGGTAGGTACAGCAAATATTGCATCGGGTAATAATAGCAGTGCATTGGGTTCTAATAATACTGCATCGAGTAATAATAGCAGTGCATTGGGTTATGGGAATACTGCATCGAATCTATATAGTAATGCATTGGGTTATAGGAATACTGCATCGAATCTATATAGTAATGCATTGGGCTTTAATAATGACGCATTGGGTTGGTCTAGCAGTTCGGTTGGTCTTGGCAATCTGACAACACAATTTGCTTCAAGTGCGTTTGGTTTTTTTAATGCTGCTGTCGCCGAATCCTCAACCGCTATGGGGTCGGGTATTAGTGGAGGCGTATCCTCACGACTACGAACTTTAGAAGAAAAAGTTGAAAATGGTAAGTTGGTCAGCGTCAATGGCGTTGCAGTGACTGCAACAGGTAATACGACTGCAACAATTACACATGTCAATGGTGTAGCGGTCGATGAAAATCAAAAATCTCAATTTTTAAATATATTACGACAAGGGAATGTGGCGGCAGGTCAATATAGTTCTGCGATGGGTGTACGCAATTTAGCCACAGGTGTAGATAGCAGTGCTTTTGGCTATGGCAATGATGCATCGGGTGTGAATAGCAGTGCAGTCGGTTTTGAGAATACTGCATCGAATGGAGACCTCAATAATGCTTTTGGTGCCTATAATAAAAACAATGGCGCTGCGAAAAATACCGCGGTTGGTATTGGCAACATAATTAATTCTTCAGCCTGGGGCACTAATGCGTTAGGTTATAGCAATAACGTAAGTAATCTGTATGGTTCAGCCATCGGCACAAAAAATACCGTCACTGTGGTTGGAGGTAATGCCATAGGTCTAAATAATATAGTAACAGGCGGATATGCCAACGCCATAGGTACCGGTAATACCGTGATTGGGCAAAATGGTGCTGCGGTCGGCTCCGGTTTGGCCGACTATGCAGGTAATTTAGGTCCACAGGTTGTTTTAACGCCCTTCAGCTACACACCAACGTTTAGCAGTGTGGGTGGCGTCACCACTTTGGATGGTGTGGTGATAAAAACCAGCGCAGCAGATTGGGCGGCATTATCTGCCAATCCAAGCTTGTTGACCGAAGTCAATGGACAGAGCGTCACAGCAGCACAGGCAACCGATATTATCAATAACTTCAAACAGGGCGGAAACCTTGCATTGGCTGATCGCAGTAGCGTGTTCGGGATTAACAGTAAAGCGGTGGCAACAGGGGCAACTGCCATCGGTTTAAATGCGGTAGCCGACCGTGCCGATACTGTGTCGGTAGGTCAGGCGGGTGCGGAAAAACAAATTACCAATGTCAAAGCCGGTACCACCGATACCGATGCGATCAATAAAAAACAACTGACCGATGCGCTGGCTGCCATACCCAATGCCACCCCTAGCGATAACTATGCACGTGCTTCTAGCTCAACTGCATTGGGTTCAGCCAAAGGTTCTCCACATACCATTACCACAATCTCAGGGAAAATTGCCACAGTGGGGGGTATTGCGGTAACCACCACCGGTGCAGGGACTACTCTGGATGATATTGACTCTTTTACCGTCAATAGTCTGACCACCACCAAAGCCGCCGATCCGGTTAAATTTGCAACCTTTATTAATGCCATCAAAAAAGGTGGCAACCTGGCGATGGATGGTCAAGCCAGTGCCCTGGGTACCGGCAATATTGCCTCAGGGTTATATAGTAATGCGGTCGGTAATAGCAATACTGCATCGAGTGGTTATAGTACTGCGGTGGGTTATATGAATACCGCATCGGGTAGTAATAGCAGTGCGGTGGGTTATGTGAATATTGCATCGGGTTGGTATAGCAGTGCGGTGGGTTATAGGAATGAAGCATCAGGTTTGGGTAGTAATGCCGTAGGTGGTAACAACCTAGCGAAAAGCCAAGCTAGCAATGCTTTTGGTATTACAAATACCGTAGATCATGGTGCATCAAACACAAATCCCTTTATTAGTGATAATAGTAGTAGAACGACAGCCAATGCCTTTGGTAGTGTCAATAATGTAACTGGTGCAGGAGCAACCGCAGTCGGTTTAAAAAATACTGCATCAGGTGTGGTCAGTAGTGCATTTGGTACAGGTGCAACTGCCAATAGAACTGGATCAATTGCCTTTGGTGGTTGGTATGACCAAAATGCTGATAATGAAATTGATGATGCAAGTTTAACCGCATCGGAAACCGCAGCAGCGACAGGGGTAAGCTCAGTTGCTATTGGTGCAGGTGTGACCGCAACGGCTGACCGTAGCAGTGTGTTCGGTGTAGGCAGCCAAGCGACAGCATTAAATGCCACCGCCATTGGTTTTGACTCTTTAGCTGATGAAGCCAATACAATTTCGGTTGGTCGTGCAGGTGCAACAAAACGGATTACCAATGTGGCAACACCAGTAAATGCGACTGATGCCACCAATAAAGCTTATGTGGATACTGCATTAAGTAATTTTACAGCTAATGCCGATACAGTTCTATACGACACCGCCTCGAACCAAGCGACATTAACGCTGGCAGGTGCAAGCGGTACAAAAATCACCAATCTGCAAAATGCTACTTTAGACGCAAACTCTAAAGATGCAGTGACAGGCAAGCAGTTACATGCAACCAATACGGCCTTAACAGATGGTTTAGCCTTAAAAGCCGACCAGACTGCATTAACCACAGGTTTGTCTAGTACATTGGCAGATGCTAAAACTTACGCAGACACGGGCTTAGCTTTAAAAGCAGATCAAACCGCGCTAACCACAGGTTTGTCTAATACATTGGTAGATGCCAAAACCTATGCAGACACGGGCTTAGCTTTAAAAGCAGATCAAACCGCGCTAACCACAGGATTGGCGAATACCTTAACTGATGCAAAAGGTTATACCGATGTGGAAGTTGGTAAACTGGATACTAAACTTGGTACAGAAGTTGGCAACTTAAATACAGCCATTACCAATAGTGCCAATACGATTAACACCCGTATTGATGGTGTGGATACCCGAATCGGCAATGAAGTGACTACCTTAAATACCAGGATTGGTACAGAAGTTGGAACACTGAATACCCGAATTAGCAATGAAGTTGGAACGATGAACACCACAATTTCAGGAATTGATGGACGAGTCACGACTAACACAAATGACATTGCACTGTTAAAAACCAATACAGGGAATCTTGCAGCAAATGCAGTGATCTATGATTCAGCAACCAAAGACACAATTACTTTGGCAGGTACAAACGGTACGAAACTTACAGGTCTGCAAGATGCAACATTAGATGCAACGTCTAAAGATGCAGTGACAGGTAAACAGTTACATGTGACCAATACCAGTGTCACAACATTGAGTGATCGGGTGACCACGGAAGTTGGCAACTTAAATACAGCAATCACAACCAGCGCAAATACGATTAATACCCGTATTGATGGTGTCGATACCCGAATCGGCAATGAAGTCACTACCTTAAATACACGTGTTGATACGACTAATACTGCGTTGGTTCAGGCATTAGGTGGTGGTGCGGCATGGAACAATGGTGTATTCACAAATCCAACTTTTACAATCCAAGGAAAAGCTAAAAATACAGTGAGTGATGCATTCATTGCAGTTGATCAACAATTAGGTGCAATTAAAACCTCTGTATCAGATTTAAAAACACATACAGACCAGCAAGCTGTATCTAATTTAAATGATGCAAAAAATTATGCAGATCAACAAACAACCACTGCATTAAATAATGCAAAAGGCTATACCGACCAGAAAACCACATCAACCTTAAATGATGCAAAAAGCTATGCAGACCAAAAGGCGGTTGATGGTAAAGCCTACACAGATCAGCAAACTGCATCGACACTAAACAATGCGAAAAATTATGCTGACCAGAAAGCTGCCGATGGCAAAGCCTATACTGATCAACAAACTGCATCTGTACTTAATGATGCAAAAAGCTACACAGATCAAAAAGCGGCATCTTCTTTAAGTGGCGCAAAAGATTATACCGACCAGCAAACGGCATCGGCACTTTCCAGTGCGAATAGCTATACCGATGGCAAAATTGCAGATGTGCAAACTCAACTTACAGCCAGTAACCAGTTTGTTCAGGTGAATGGAGTAACTGATGCCCAAGCTGCTTCGGCAACAGGTGAAAACTCGGTTGCGATTGGAACAAATACCGTAGTGACAGGCCATCGCTCAACTGCTGTAGGTGTGGGTAATCAGGTTTCAGGTAATGGTTCTGGTGCCTTTGGTGATCCAAACACGGTATCTGGAAACGGTAGTTATGTTGTGGGTAATGACAATAAAGTCACGGGTGATAATACCTTTGTGCTGGGCAATAATGTCGATACTCAAGCCAAAAATGCAGTGGTATTGGGTAATGATTCTGCATCGGATCGTGATAATACGGTATCAGTTGGAGCAAAAGGCAAAGAACGCCAAATCATCCATGTGGCGGATGCCGTTGAAGATACCGATGCAGTCAACTATCAACAGCTAAAAGCAGCAGAAAAATCGACCAATAACTATACCAATGAGCGTGTAAATGCCTTAAATAGCGCGTTTAATGATTATCGTATGGAAACAGAACAGCGCTTCCATAAAGTGGATGAACGTTTTAACCGCCAAGGTGCCATGACTGCTGCGATGATGAATATGTCAAGTAGTGCTGCCAGTGTCAAAGGACAAAATCGTGTCGGTGTGGGTGCTGGCTTTCAGGGACAGGAACAGGCGGTGTCAATTGGCTATCAACGGATTATTAATGATAATACCTCACTCACCATTGGTGGCGCATTTACCAAGGAAGAAAGTTCGGGTGGTGTAGGCGTTGGTTTTGGTTGGTAAAATTTAAAGCATAAAGGGCTTTGTTGCACAAACCTATCTATAAAGGCTTTTTCAGCGATATAATTTTCAAATGAAGAAGCCTACACACAAAATCTACCGCACTACCAATTGGCCCGCATATAACCGAGCACTCATGAGTCGCGGAAATATTGCCCTTTGGTTGGATCCTGCTACGCAATGGTATGCTCCATCAAAAGGCAAACAAGGGCGAAATCAAATCTACTCCGACGCAGCCATCCAATGCTGCTTAATGATTAAATCCTTATTCCGTCTGTCTTTACGTATGGTTACTGGCTTTGTGCAAAGTCTGATTAAGCTTTGCGGCTGAGCAGCCCCGAATATCAGTGATATTCGTATTCCACCATTTGTAGAAAACAAAAGCATA
This sequence comes from Acinetobacter sp. CIP A162, assembly GCF_000367905.1. Lineage (GTDB taxonomy): Bacteria > Pseudomonadota > Gammaproteobacteria > Pseudomonadales > Moraxellaceae > Acinetobacter > Acinetobacter lwoffii. The sequence continues at coordinate 174,527 of NZ_KB849159.1, forward strand.
TTGATATTGCAAGCAGCTACCAAAAAAGTAGCGATGGGCTGCATCTACTCGTAGACTCTACAGGCATGAAGCTTCTAGGTGAGGGCGAATGGAAACGCAAGAAACATGGACCTGAATATCGTCGCAAATGGCGTAAACTACATATTGGTATCGATGCTAAAACCCTACAAATACGCGTTATTCGGCTCACAACCAATAATGTCAGTGATTCACAGGTGCTTGGTGATTTACTTAATTAGATTCCACAAGATGAGCAGATTGACTCTGTTTATACCGATGGAGCTTATGACACCAAGCAATGCCGTCAGGTCATTGCAGATCGGCAAGCGTATGCGGTGATTCCACCTAGAAAAAATGCGAAACCGTGGAAAGATACAAAGAGTAGCTCGCTAGAGCGAAATGAATTACTTCGAACAGTTGCACGTTTAGGCAGGACACTATGAACAAAATGGTCAGGCTATCATCGGCGAAGTTTGGTTGAAACTAAGATGCACTGCATTAAATTATTAGGAGATAAACTCAGTGAACCGTACCGGGTTTGTCGGAGACTTTTTTATTTAAGTTAGGCCACCTGACCTAACGGGTTAATCTTATCATAGTACATTGCTTCAAACTCAAAAGGCGATACATAACCCAGTGCACTGTGTACACGCTCTTTATTGAACCAATCTACCCAATTTAGTGTCGCAAGTTGTACATCTGCTAAACCTTGCCAATCTGCTTTTAAATATTCAATCACCTCGGTTTTGTATAAGCCATTCACCGTTTCAGCCAAAGCATTATCGTATGAATCACCAGTTGTACCGACTGATGCTCGTAAATTTGCTGCTTCTAAACGATTGGTATAGCGAATGGAAAGATATTACACACCTCTGTCGGAATGATGAATCACATTCTTTGGCATGCCTCGATCATGCAATGCTTGCTCCAATGCATCGAGCACCATATCTGTATTCATTCGTGTAGATACTTTCCAGCCAACAATTGCTCGTGAGAACACATCAATAATAAAGGCGGTATAGACCCAGCCTGAATTTGTTTGAATATAGGTAAAGTCAGCAACCCACAAGTGATTAGGCTGATCAGCTCTAAAATTCCGTTTCACCAAGTCAGGTGCTCGTTTTTGGTCATCTCGGCTACGGGTGGTTTGTTTGTTCTTACCTCGCCAAACACCTTGTATATCTAGCTTCTGCATCAATCGAGCAACTGTACAGCGTGCAATAATATAGCCTTCACGTTTCAGTTTTTGCCAGACTTTACGTACACCATACCGACCTGAACTTTCCTTCCAAATTCGTTTAATCTCCTCAGCATGATGCAAGTCATGTAAATCTCGCTTTGCTCGATGTTCTGGATTTTCGCAGAGATCTAGAGTCCGGTAATAGGTTGAAGGTGCGATCGGTAAAATTCTACAAATCGCATCAACACCATATAAGTCTTTATTGTTATGGATGAAATCCACCATTATTTGTGTGGGCGGTCGAGCTCCGCCTGGGCGAAAAAAGCGGCTGCTTTACGTAGAATCTCATTGGCGCGTTGCAGTTCTTTATTTTCGCGTTTGAGTTGTTTGATACGTTCTTGGTCTGAAAGCTGCTGTACTTTAACTGGATTTTGTTTATCTAAATATTTTTGATACCAAACACGTAGTGTTTCAGGAGTACAACCAATCTTGGGAGCAATTGCTGTGATCGCAGCCCAATTCGATGGATAATCTTTTTCAGATTCAATCAATAATTGAACCGCTCTTTCTCTGATTTCAGGGGTATATTTTAATTTTGTCATCGGAATAGTCTCTCAGAATATTGAGTCTCCGACAAACCCGGTACGGTTCATAACGTTGTCCCTTTCTTCTAAACTCAGATAAAAGTCTAAATATTACCCACATGAAATAACAATACAATACGATGTCATAAAAATGTCATGAAGCAGTCACAGAATACTTAATTGAATAAAATTAAATTCTTAGCCTTCTTGCAGAATTAATCATTTTTTATTTACGAAGAATTAATTAACCTCTTTCAAAGGCTTTAAAAGAATTTTTATTAGCTTCCTTCAGCGCTGCAATCTAACTTTATAAGAGCCATAAATGACTGCTTTAAATGTGCCTTCAAATTCTTCCATACATACATTAAAAACTTATATTAATCGGGACCTTTCCTTACTTGAATTTCATAAGCGAGTATTGGCACAGGCGAAAGATACTGAATATCCTTTACTTGAACGACTCAATTTTTTAATTATTTTTTCAAGTAATCTGGATGAATTTTTTCAAATACGAGTTGCCAGTTTAATGCAACAAATTGAACTTTCAGATCATGCTAGAACTCATCCAGATGACTTACTACTCTCAGATATAGTCACCACCATTTCCAAACTTGCACACGAAGCTGTCGAAGAACAGTATAAAATTCTTAATTATAATCTCTTACCACAACTGCAAGGACATGGCGTTCATTTCATTCAGTATGGTGACATCCTTGAAAAACATAAAGAATGGATTAAAAATTATTTTCATCATGAAGTTCAACCTGTGGTCACGCCTATCAGTCTAGACCCCGCACACCCTTTTCCTCGTTTAGCCAATAAAAGCTTAAATTTTATTGTCACTTTGGAAGGCAACGATGCCTTTGGACGAAAAATTAATTTAGCGATTGTTCCAGCACCACGATCATTACCTAGATTAGTGAAGTTACCTAAAAATATTTCTGGTGAGGATGAACACTACATTCTACTTTCAGCCATTATTCAGCAACATCTTCATGAATTATTTCCAGGGGTGACCACCACTGGATGTTATCAATTTCGGGTCACACGTAATGCAGATTTAAGTATCTCAGAAGATGTTGAAGACTTAGCAATTGCCTTAAAAGATGAACTATCCTCACGACGCTTTGGTCGGGCTGTAAGACTTGAGGTGACTAAAAATTGCCCTGAAAATATTATTGATTATTTACTTGGACAATTTGATCTTAAGCAAGAGCAACTCTATCGTATTGATGGCCCGCTTAATCTGGCGCGCTTTATATCGAACTTTAATTTGCCTGAGTTACGTTTTCCTTCCCATGTACAAAAATTACCGAAAGTGTTGTATGGGAAAAAATCCATATTTGAGGTATTAAAAACCGAAGATGTTTTATTACATCACCCTTTTCACTCTTTTGCTCCGGTCATTAAGCTACTGAAAGAGGCAGCCCGTGATCCACATGTGTTAGCCATAAAACAAACCCTTTATCGTAGTGGTGTAGATTCTGAAATTGTGCAAGTCCTTGCTGAAGCAGCACGAAATGGTAAGGAAGTCACAGCAGTGATTGAATTACGTGCTCGCTTTGATGAGGAGTCAAATATCGAAGTTGCCAATCTATTACAAGAAGCTGGGGCGGTTGTTGTATATGGGATCGTTGGTTATAAAACCCACGCCAAAATGATTCTGATCGTGCGTCGTGAAGTAGACAAGATTAAACGTTATGTTCATTTAGGCACAGGTAACTATCATGCAATGAATGCCAAAATCTATACTGATTATGGACTACTGACCAGTGATGCTGATATTTGTGAAGATGTCCATAAAGTCTTCCAGGAGCTCACAGGCATGGGGAAAATGGTCAAATTGAAAAAACTTTTTCATGCACCATTTACTCTGCATTCTCAATTGATTGAACTCATTGAAAATGAAACTGAAAATAGCAAAGCGGGCAAAAAAGCGCAGATTATTATTAAAGTCAACGCCTTAACTGAATCTCAACTAATTGATGCTCTGTATAGAGCGTCTCAAGCGGGCGTTCAAATCGATTTGATTATCCGTTCAATTTGCTGCTTACGCCCACAAGTGAAAGGACTTTCTGAAAATATTCGAGTCCGCTCAATTGTGGGACGTTTTTTAGAACATACCCGAGTTTATTATTTTTACCATCAGGGTGAAAGTAAACTTTTTTGCGCCAGTGCAGATTGGATGGGGCGTAATTTATTCTCTCGCATCGAGACCTGTTTCCCAATCGAAGATAAAAAACTTCGTAAACAAATTCTGGAAGAGGGCTTAATGAATTATCTTCAAGATAATCGGCGTGCATGGGAATTACAAGCCGATGGTACCTGGATACAATGTCAGGCTGGCAATGGACAGGCAGTCCATATTGCCCAGCAACAATTAATGAATCAAATTATTTAACGAAAAATTTCAAGTCATTGTATAAATGACAATCATTTGCAATGATTTAAACTTATTTTAACTAAACTGTAACAATACAACCCTAAAGTAAAAATCAAGTGGGAATGAGTCAATTACATGAATGATATCAGTGTTAAAAAGATCAACAAATTAATTGAACAGTTCGAAGAAGAAGGCAATAAAACACAAGCGCTTGAAATAGGTTATAAAACATATGCCATGCTTATGTCTGATCAGAAATTTGCTGATAAAGTGACAAAATCAGCAGAAAATTCTGAAGAGCGACTTTATAAATCGATAAAAATAAAACTTATTCCTGAGAAACATCATTTTAAAATAAAGTAAGAAGTACCAAACTTATAAAATACGATAAGTGACCGTCACATGACGCATAAGTTGTCATTGATAAAAAACCGCCATTATTGGTGGTTTTTTTATAGCAAAATAAATAGTTTTATATTTCAAAGTTATGTTCATCATTTAAAGAGAAATATAATTATTTAAGGGGCTGTAGTAGAAGTGACTATAACCCCAAACGGCCATCTCTTGATTTACCTTGCTCTAGACTCTGCTCAACCTTGGCATTTAGATCAATACCCATAATTAAGGGACCATGATCACAAGAGAGATATTTTGGTGTTTTTTTAGGAAGGTGGTGATAGTCCAGCCCACTAGAGGTAGCTCACTTAGAATGTAACTAGGCTACTCCAACGCTTAAATGCTCTTTTAAAATTATGTATGTCATTAATATTTAAATAGTTTGCTATTTGCTCATCACTATAATGATGTAATTCTTTTAATTGTATTGATGTGAATAATCTAGCTTGGTCTAATAGTTGCTGATAACTAGTATGATGTTTATGTAATCTTCTTTTAAAACTAGCAATACTCATTTGAAAATATTCAGCACATTCCTCAAGATTCGGTACTTGATGAATATTACGAATAAGAAAATTATAAACTTTTTGAAGAAAACTCTGTTCTAATCCTAACTGTTGTTGTACCAAATTAGCTTGTCGATAATAAGCTTGACGCATTGCACTAGTTTGATAACTCTGTTTTTGTTGGCTCTCACAAATATCGATATGCATGGCATTGACAAGGGTGTTAAACTTAATGTCATCTCCAAGATGTTCCCAAAATTGTTCGATAAATTTTGGCTCGTCACCTACAAAACTATAAGTAATATTCAATTCCTCTTGCATGCTATTCATCAAAATAGCCCTAAGGGCGGTCATAGCACTAATTGCTAAATAATTAGCATGGATCTCCTGATTATTTAACCAAAATAGAATGATCTTTTTTTCCGAATAAAATGCAACGGGAATGCACCATGGGGTTAGGAATATATGAAATTCAACATAGCGTTGTACGGCTTCTTTTATATTCTGACTGTAGGCAATTGCATTTAAGGCAGGGTGAGTTAAAGTTTCAATATAACGTTGCCCAAACAGAAATTGAACTTCCGGATGGGTAATACTCTCATGCATATTTCGTATCATTTGTATCAGTTGTTCTAAACTTACAGCATGATTCTCTGTGATCAAACTCTCAAGAAAAACGGGCGTTCCCTTTAAAATAATATTGGGATTTACACCGTATTGCTCAGCCAAATCAATCAATAATGCAGGGGCCAGATATGTGGGTAAAATCAATTGATCGTTTTGATAGCTCATACCGAAACCTTTACATTTTTTAGCTTTCGATGCTGCTGACTTTTGATTTGTTTATATAGTTTTTGAATTTCTACAGCTGGATTTTCTTGATGTACTTGACTAATGCTATAGCTGCAATCTATTTTAAATTTATGAAAATCTTCAGATGTATAAAATATTTGTGACTGAATACATTTTTGTAATTCTCTAGCCATCATTTCGACTTGTAGTTCTGTCAAATCAATTAACATCAAAATAAACTTATCTCCTGCTAAACGACAAACTAAGTCACAAGGTCTTATGTTCATACTTATCGTCTGAGCAATCATAGATAGCACTTGATTACCTGATTCAAAACCAAATTGTCTATTGATCAAAGTTAAATTCTTTAGATTGATCATCATCAGATGTATGCTTTTTTCTGAATTATTTTGCTGACTTATTTCATATTGTAATTGTTGTTTAAAGTATTGAGCATCTGCCAAGGGGGTAATTGCATCAAATAAACGATGATCCCGAAATACATGCTCTTTAGTTTGTAGCTTTTTGGACAATACCAATTGTTCTTTGTGCCAGTTAATCATAGCTGCAGTAAGTACAACAAAGCCTATCGGTGTAGTAAAAGATTCTAATAAATCATCCCAAATCAGTGTTTTGGGTATTGATATAAATTCATCCAATACATCCATCCATAAAGCTAAAAATACACATACCAGACCCCAGTAAAAATAGCTCGTCACATATCCTCTCGGGCGACTTTTAAGAATGAGATAAATCCATAATAAAACGAGTATACAGGCCAGCCCCTCTCCAAGAATATCAATGACCTGAATTTCATTTTGAGTTTTGAAACTACCAAAAAAAATAAATGAAGCTAAGCAGATCAGAGCAACAGTGATAATCAATAAAAAGTGTCGTGGATAGTGTAGAAAGGGTTTTAACATAGCAGGGGTGTGGTTATTGTTTTGATAAAGCTAATCAGCATTCTATGACAGTTTCATTGCAAATATATTTTCTTCCACTTTTCAAATTAGCTCACTATAAATATCAAAAATCTACTTAACTCCCTTTTAATTCTATAATTCACATTCACTTAGTTCAGTCTACTTGAGCAATGAAAGATATAGTCCCATCAAATTAGCTCAAAATGATCTAAAAAGTTAATTCTCTGATTTTTAGATTTTTTTCCTGTCATCATTCAGTCATTATGCATATTTAAGGTGCTCAACAAACAGCCGTTGCGCTATTTGGGGAAATAACAAATGAGCACTCATCGCAGTAAGAAAAAAACACCTTTCACTTTTAAAGTCACTACCTTAGTTTTATGTATAACAGCTATTGGTCAAAGTATGGCTGCAGAAACAAAAACTGAATATGTTCGTGTTGTAGGTCAAGCAGCAAGTATTAATGAAGCCTTGAAAGAACAACGAAAATCAAACTCTATAGCTAGTGTAGTACATGCCGATGCTATTGCGAAGCTGCCAGATGACAACGCTGCTGAAGCACTACAACGTATTCCTGGTGTTTCTACAGAACGTGACCAAGGTGAAGGTCGTTTTGTGACTGTGCGAGGTTTAGGAGCTGATCTGAATACCGTCACTATTAACGGCACCTTAGTCCCAGCACCAGAAGCAGGACGTCGTGGAGTTGCGCTAGATGTATTGCCAGCAGAACTTGTACAGTCATTAACTGTTGTTAAAACTTTGACCCCAGATATGGATGCAAATTCACTTGGTGGAACAATTGAGGTAGAGAGTTTATCTGCTTTTGATCATGACGGTCTGTTCTATACTGCTGCGGTTGAAGGTGGTTATGATGATAAACGTGAAGAGTATAGTCCTAAAGTTTCAGGCGCGGTCAGTCAAAAGTTTAGTCTAGGTTCGGGTACTGACAATCTTGGTATTGCGGCAGCACTAAGTTGGCAAGAGCGCACTTTTGGCTCAGATAACGTTGAAACAGGTGGAGCATGGGACGATCACCTGTTAGAAGAAACTGAACTGCGTCAATATGATATTGAACGTGAGAGACTTGGTGCCGGACTAAATTTTGACTATCGTCCAAATAAGAACAGTGAATACTATTTACGGACATTGTATAGCCGCTTTAAAGACAATGAAACGCGTCAAGGTATGGGTGTTGAGTTTTCAGACCCATTGGCAATGCATACTCCAAGTGATGCAGAGGTAGTTCGCAGTTTAAAAGAACGTGAGGAAACTCAGGAAATCAAATCTTTTGTACTAGGTGGCAAAAATCGTTTTGACCAATGGACACTAGAAACACAAGTGGGCTACAGTGAAGCATCAGAAAAGAATCCTGGTGGGATTGCTGAAGCAGGGTTTGCAGGTGAGTTTGAGGATGTAGAGTACACAAGTACACGTATCCCCGTGGTTAAAGGTAATGCTAGCTTGTATGATCCGGCACAGTATGAGCTTGATGAAGTAGAATGGGAAAAAAGTACTGCCAAAGATAAAGAGAAAAATGCCAAGTTTGATCTTAGCCGAGACTATTTGATCAAAGATTATGCTTCTGTTTTTAAATTTGGTGCAAAAGTCAGTCAGCGAACTAAAACGAATAATACAGATATCTGGAAAGTAGAGGATTTACAAACTTTACCTGCACATTTTGGACAAAATAGTCACTATGAACTTGCACAGTTCGGCCCAACGTTGTCTAGTGCTCCAATCCATAATCAACTGGCTCAATTGAACCTAGAAGATTGGGTTGATGATGAAGAATCCGTAATTAATGACTATAAAAGCTCCGAAGATATTCATGCGGCATATTTCATGAATACAATTGATTTTGATCGTTTACGCGTCATTGCGGGTTTACGCTATGAAGATACTGCTTTTGAAACTCAAGGCTATCGAATCTTAGATGGGGAAACCACCAATATTTCTACCAAAAATGATTATGATCATTGGTTACCAAGTTTACATTTTAAATATCAGTTAAGTGCAGATGCCATTCTAAGAGCAGCATGGACCAATACCGTGGTACGTCCGAACTTCGAACAGTCACGACCAGGTATTTACATTGATGGCGATGAAGCTGAGTTTGGTGATCCAAATCTCAAGCCACTTGAAGCCTCAAATTTTGATTTAGGTGTAGAGAAATACTTGGGTGATGCCAGCATTATTTCCATGAATGCATTTTATAAAGATATTGAGCACTTTATTTATAACTCCAATGTAGCAGGTACAGGGGACTGGGCTAATTTTGATGAGGCACTAACTTTCAAAAACGGCTCATCTGCTAAAATTTATGGTGTAGAACTGGGTTATAGCCAAAAATGGAACAACTTTATCTTTGGCTTAAATAGTACTTTCAGCCGTGCTAAAGCAGATATTGATGGCATGGTAGATGGTGAACTAATGACCAGAACCATTAACTTTCCACACCAATCCAAAGTTGTAGGCAATGCCATGATTGGTTGGGAAAATGATCTGTTCGGCCTACGTCTTGCGGCCAACTATAAATCACGTTATCTCAATGAAGTTTCGGATGTCGATGATCCTGAGAAAGATTTATATACCGATGATCAAGTATTTCTTGATTTTAGTGGACATGTGAATTTTAACAAAAATATGCAACTGTTCTTTAATGCTCAGAATCTTACTGATGAAGTGTATTACAACTATAACAGCAACCGTAATTATAACGCTCAATATGAAGAATACGGTCCAAGCTATAAAGTTGGTCTGAAATTCACACACTTCTAAGCCTTTAGCTCACCCAAAGCCAGATTGGCTTTGGGTGCTTTTTATTTCGAGAAAATTCATGACAACACTTTTTAAATTGAGCGCTTTTTGTGCAGCATTTTTGACTTTATCTGGCTGTGTATCCACTAGTCCAACTCAGCAAAAACATATCAGCAGCTCTCTGCAATCTGAGCATATCCTTTCAGAACTAGATCAGCCCGCTCTTCAAGTTGATCAAGTTTTTAAATTACCTATTAAAGTAGAGGATGCTCATTGGGTCGAGATCATAGGTTCAGATGCTCAGGTGATTACTTCTAGTAAAATTGAAGGTTTAAGCCTGTGGAATAAAGACCGTCAACGTGTACAGCATATTCCTGGTTCTTTTAGTAAAATTGATTATCGAATAATTAATAATCAGCTCATTATTCAGACTACAGATCTCTCTATACAGCAGCCTGTAATTTTTAATTTTAATATTAAAGCAGGCACCTGGGCAAAACCTACCTATCTCCCTGTACGTAAGTTTAAAACTGAAGATAATTGTCTATATCTTACTTCTGATCAGTCTCTTTATAGCTTCTTTATCGGTGAAGAAGGGGTTGGGGAGCAATGGATGATTCAGTCCAAAGATTCAGCGCAAATTACTCCTCGTTTTATCCGTAAAATGAGCTTGCCACCTAATAGTAGTTTTTGTGTCGTAGATGACCATAATGCCAAGCTCTATATTAATGAAGAAAACGTAGGAATTTGGTCTTATGAGGCAGACCCTGAAGCAGACCTCATCCGATATCCCGTTGATTTAAACGATCCACATGGCTCTATTCTTGGGAATATCAGTGGACTGAGTTTAATAGATAATGCACTAGCAGCAATAGATGAGTCAAAAGCGATCCTTTACCGCTACAGCATAAAAGGAACATCTTGGGAAAAGCTTCCGCCAGTCACTTTACAAAATGTGGATGAGGCAGAACGTATTCACCTAAAAGGTAATCAAGATCAAAAACAACTCCTGCTTGTAGACGGTGAAATCAAAATGTTGGATCTTGATTGGACCACTCAGAAACTGCCTTCTACGCAGACTGTATTAGCCCTACCAGCAGATGTCGAAACTGATTTGGTGCCTAACAGTGGAGATGCAGCAGATGATCCTGCAATCTGGATTAATCCAACAAACCCTAATCTATCACGTGTATTGGGCACAGATAAGCAGGGTGGGCTTGCAGTCTATGATTTGCAAGGTAAACAGTTGCAATACTTGAAAGTAGGACGTCTGAATAATGTTGATATTCGACCTAATTTCAAACTTGGGCAACAGAAAGTAGATCTAGCGATTGCTACTAATCGTGATCAAAACAGCTTGCATCTGTTTAGTATTCATCAAAAAACGGGACAAGTTAAGGATTTAGGAAAACTTCCTACAGACCTACAGGATATATACGGATTCTGTATGTATCAGAATCGACAAGGTGAAACCTTTGCCATTCCAAATGATAAAAATGGAACCTTTGTACAGTACAAAATTCAAAATAACGCTAAAGGTCTAACTGCACATGAGGTGCTCAGATTCAAAGTCACATCACAGCCAGAAGGTTGTGTGGTCGATGATGAAAATGATCGTATTTATGTAGGAGAAGAGGATAAAGCTGTTTGGACCACAAAACTCAATGATCCTCAGCATATCAATCTGCAAAACGTTATTAGCGTTGGAGAACATGTAAAGGCAGATGTTGAAGGACTTGCAATCTATAAAGGGAAAGTACGCGATTATTTGGTTATTTCTAGTCAAGGAGATGATAGTTACGTTGTAGTCGACGCTAAAGCACCATATCAAATACGTGGAAAATTTAAAATTTCAGCCAATTTGAACTCAGAGATTGATGCTGTATCTGAAACAGATGGGCTGGAAGTGACTTCAGCAAATCTGGGTGGGGTCTGGAAGCAAGGTATGTTGGTTGTTCAAGATGGTCGTAAGCGGATGCCAGAAGGGAATCAGAACTATAAGTATGTAGCATGGGAAAAGATTGCTCAAGCCTTAGGCCTGGAATAACACTTTTCATCAGGTACAGTGCACCGTGCTGTACCTATATTCGAATTAAATTATGATTTTATTGAGGTTTTTATGTCAAATCCAACTACGGCACAGCTTTCAGTATGGGAACTGATTAGCCATGCCAGTTTACTTGTTCAAATGGTCATGCTGATATTATTGTGCGCATCGGTCATTAGTTGGTATGTCATTATTAAGCAGGGGATCAAACTGCGTCAGGAAGCATTAGCAAATAAAGTTTTCTTAGGGCATTTCCACCAACAACAATTTCCTCTTAGCATGGTAGAAGAATCTGAACAAAAAATGTGTGGTTTAGAACAAATCTACCAAGCTGGACTAGATGAGTTTAATGCCCTCAGAAATGCCACAACTTCGGTTTCATCAGTCGAGGTAACGGATCAAGTTGAGCGTCGTCTTTTAAGCAGTGTCACGGAACAGGAAGAAAAACTGGAAAAGCACTTGAGCTTTCTTGCGACAGTTGGTTCAGTCAGCCCATATATCGGTTTATTTGGAACTGTATGGGGCATCATGAATTCTTTTATTGGTCTATCACAACTTGAGCAAGCAACACTTTCTGCTGTAGCTCCTGGTATTGCAGAAGCTTTGATTGCTACAGCCATTGGTTTATTTGCAGCTATTCCTGCTGTGATTGCCTATAACCGCCTAAGCGCACGTGCAGAAAAAATTTCTAATAGCTACTACAGTTTCGGAAATGCGTTACAAACTCGAATGCTACGTTTTTTACAAGCAGGAAATTAACAACAGATGCAGAAACGTCAGAAAAAGCGTGTGCTCAACGCAGAAATGAACGTCGTTCCTTATATCGACGTGATGTTAGTGCTGCTTGTAATTTTTATGGTCACTGCACCCATGCTCACCCAGGGGATTAAAGTGAACTTACCAAATCTAGAAGCAGAAACATTGGTCACCCCTAAAGATCAGAAAGTAATCACTATTTCTATTCAGGAAGAAGGGCAATACTACTGGAATGTTGGGGAAACTGTCGATACAAAACAAGTGACAGATCGGGCAACCAACTTGGCAGAAATGAAAGAGAAGTTATCTCCATTGTTACAGAATCCTCAGGACCTGCAAGTTTTCATTCGTGCTGACAGTACTGCCAATTATGAACTTGTTGCTCAGACGATTGGTATTTTGCAACAAAGTGGTGTTGAGCAATTAGGCTTAGTGACTGAGGAGCAAGATCAGTGAACAGTATCTCACAGATCAACTCTAGCTCTGCTGTCGCTCTATCTATCACTGCGCTACTGCATGCAACTGTGATTTACAGTTTATTGAATCAGAACTTTGATAGTCCTATCAAAGAGGTAGAGCCAAAAACTGTACAGGTTAAATTTGTACAGCTTCCCAAAACTACAGTATCTTCACCTCAAGTTGAACACGCTCAACCTGAACCAAAAGTGACTCAACCCTTAGCAACCCCTGTTCAGCCCTTACCGCCTCAACAGGCTGAACCTGTCAAAACAAATCAGACATCAAAGCCACAACCTCAAAACAAACCTTCACCAAGTAACCTAGACAAAGCAGTTGTTAAAAAAACATCAACTAATGATTCAGCTTCTATAATATCTTCCACTGCTGAAGAGCCTAAAAATATTACCCCTACACCCATCCAGTCTGATGTCTCAACAAACACCGCTACACCTGTAAATAAGCCTGCAGCGACTGAAAAGGTTAAAACGCCTCCAACCTTTGATGAGAAAAACTATAAACCGATTTCAAAGCTTAAACCTGATTATCCAATGCGTGCTTTGGAAAATGAACTTGAAGGGAACTGTACTATCGAATATAGCGTGAATACCCAAGGGCACGTTATTAACCCTAAGGCCTTATCTGACTGTGATCCTGTGTTCATTCGCCCTTCACTCAATGCGGCTCGTCAGTTCAAATACCAGCCACATATTGTTAATGGTCAGGCTGTTGAAGTACCTAAAATTAGAAATACCTTTGAATATCGAATTGAATAAAGGCCACTAAATATGCTCACCTCCTTGCATTACCTGTCCTCGTTTAAACTTCTAGGAGTTTCATTCTGCACCAGTATGCTTATAGGTTGCCAAGGCATTCCTGATACACAGGTTTCTAGTCGTCAAATGTCTGTGAAAGCTCCTAAACAAGTAGTGTTTTTTATTGGTGATGGAATGGGCATCACGACATTGACTGCAGCAAGAATTTATAAGGTCGGTGAATCAGGAAGTTTAAGCATTGATCAATTGCCAGAAACAGCATTTGTCCGAACATTTTCAGAAAATGCTCAAGTCACTGATAGTGCCCCCTCTATGGGAGCCTATATGACCGGCGTAAAAATGAAAAATGAAGTCATTTCAATGCAAACAGGAACTAATGCCGTTGAACTAAAAAATGGACAGCAGCAATGTGATACAGATCCAGTAAACCGTAACAAAGCTTTTAGTGAAACCTTGCTTGAAAAGGCAATTTCCGCCCAATACGCAACAGGAATTGTGACCACAACTCGAGTGACGCATGCAACCCCTGCATCGACTTATGCTCATATCTGTCACCGTGATGCAGAAAATGAAATCGCTGCACAATTGGTACCGAGTAAGATAAAAGCAGATCGATATAGCAATTACAACACGCGTTTAAAAAATGGAATTGATGTCATTCTTGGGGGAGGGAAACGCCACTTCCTGCCAACAGAGTCTGGAGGGAAACGCCAAGATGGTCGTAATTTCTTAAAAGAACTTAAAAAACAGGGCTATCAAGTTGTTGAAAATCGTAGTCAACTGAACAGTTTAGATCCTGCAGATCAGCGCAAAATCATAGGCCTCTTCAATGACTCCCACTTAAATTACGATCTAGACCGTCAGAACAAACAGATAAATGAACCTAGCCTGAAGGAAATGACCTTAATAGCTTTACAGAAGCTTTCATCTAATACCAAGGGTTTTTTTCTGATGGTTGAAGGAGGGAGGATTGACCATGCATTGCATGATACCAATGCAAAACGAGCACTTCAGGATGTGATTGCGCTAGATGACACACTACAGGCAACCATTGATTTTCTGAAAATTAAAGATCCTCTGCTCGAAAATAGTTTAATTATCATCACTGCCGACCATGATCACACGCTCATGTTGAATGGCTATGTAGAGCGTACTGGCCCTTATCTGCCAGGACAGCAAACTAGTGTACTCGGACTTGTAAAAAACCAAAATGGATTAACACGAGACATTAATGGTAATCCCTATCCAGTCATTAGTTTTGGCAATGGGAAAAAGCGTCCAACTCTAAATCGAAATGATGATTCGGTAACTCAATTACGTGATGATGATGAATGTCGTCCTGTGATGAATACCTCATCCTATACATTTAGTTATACACCCTCCTATCAGGGATGGTGTACAGGTGCAGCTGCAGATGATTTTCAGCAGGAGGCCGTTATCCAAACTGGTTTTAAGGATTCTGAGACCCATGGTGGCACAGATGTTTTTCTAGGGGCAATAGGTCAAGGTTCAGATCAATTTTCAGGTAGTTTGGAAAATATTGACGTCTTTTATCGACTTAATCAGATTATGGGATTTGAGAAATGAAATCTAAATTCAGTATGTTGTTGATTTCATTATGTGGCTGTACATCTGTAATGGCTGATCCACCATCTAATACTCCTGCAAAAAATATTATCTTTTTTCTTGGCGATGGGATGGGACCTACGACAGTAACCGCAAGTCGGATTTACGCAGTTGGTGAGGCTGGTAAGCTTACAATAGATCGCCTAAAACATAGTGCTCGCATTAAAACTTATTCTGAAGATGCACAAACTACAGATAGTGCTCCATCTATGGGTGCCTATATGACGGGCTTAAAAAACAAAAATGATGTGATTTCCATGCCTACAGGCACTCTCGCAAAAGAACCCAAAGATTTAAAACTTGCGAATGGTCAGAGTATTCATAACGCCATTAATTTATGCCAACCTCGAATACCTGAACAAACAGTTCCATCTCTTTTAGAGTTAGCAATACAACGAGGTAAAGCGGTTGGTGTGGTGACCACTGCAGAGTTAACCCATGCAACGCCTGCGGCAACCTATGCTCATATTTGTCATCGTGATGCAAAGTTTGATATTGCAGTACAGGCAGTACCAAATGGATTGGGGTATAACCCAAAACTTAAAGAGGGGATTCATGTACTCATGGGGGGTGGTCGTAACCATTGGACACCTTACCATGCTATCAACAATCCACAGGGCCGTGCTGATCAACGACATTTAATTCAGGAAATGCAAACTCAAAAGTATCAATATGTAGAAACAGCATCCGCCCTTCAGCACGCTAATCCGAATCAAAAAATTCTGGGGCTATTCTCAGCGACGTCTCATCTGCATTATGACCTAGATCGAATCAATAAAAATATTGTGGAACAACCTAGTTTGTCAGAAATGACTTTAAAATCTATTCAAATGCTTGAAGCACAGTCTAAGGGACGTGGATGGTTTTTAATGGTGGAATCGGGACGTATTGATCATGCTTTACATGCCAATAATGCCAAACGCGCATTACATGAAACTAAAGCTTTTGATGATGCCATTCATGCAGCTATACAGCAGGTAGATCTTAGCAATACCTTAATCGTGGTCACTGCAGATCATGATCATGTCATGACTTTTAATGGTTACAATGCGCTAACAGGAAAGACTACGCCAAATCAGCCAGGTATTTTAGGTTTAAATTATCACTATCAAATAACAACACAACCAGATGCTTTAGCTAAAAAAATGGCAGATGGCAAACTACATGCTCCCTCACTTGATGTAAATGGTAATACCAACACCGTCTTAGTTTTTGGTAATGGTAAGAGGCAGAGAGAAAATATTCAGCAAAGTGTAACTGAATCTCAGGTATTTGATGATAATTACCAACAAGCTGTTGGGGTACAACTCGACCGTTCTGAAACACATGGTGGTGGAGATGTAATGTTATTTGCTGAAGGGAAAAATGCTCATTTATTCAAAGGCACTCAAGATAATATCTGGGTCTTTCAACAAATAATCAAGGCGGTAGGGTTTACTGACCATGAATAATAAATGCCAGTTCGTATTCGGTTTAGTATTGATTATTCTATGCATTCCCAAACCTTTCGCGCGCGCTGCTGAACATTTTCAAATTGATTATGAACACCTACAGCAAGGTCATGACGGCATTACACGAATTGAACGATATTCAAATCTGATGATTCGTGATCAGGGCAACATTCTTATCAAACGTTTAAACAGATTGCCTAGTGACTCTTATATTGATATAGGCAAGCATCAACATTTTGATATTTCAAATATGTCTATCTGGATAGCTAGGGAGCCTGAAACCAAGCGCTTGACCATTCAATTAGTTGACTTTGATGAAAATCAACGTATCCATCTTAATGAGATTAATCAGGAAATTTTGGGCTTTAGTAATTGTTGGGAGTGTTACTCATCTCTTTTACCTCACTCTACGACACCGAAGAACAACATAAAAAATGGGCACATTCATTTGGACTATAATAGCCAACGCGATATTGTTAAAAACTATAAAGCTACCCATCATAAAGGCTATAACTCGTTTCAAGTAAAGCCTTTACCAACTCAAGAAATGGATTGGGATAAATTGTATAAACTTAATTTAAAACAGTATGATGACTTTAGTGATTGATCTGTTCAGAAAGTATATATATTTCTATATGTTCAAAAAAATCTGCAGAATTTTTTTTGGATAGATGTTCGGGTAACTTGGGGAAAACCTATACCTTTAATTTTTTTAATAAGCTGATTTCACTGGTAAGCGTCCGCTGAATCCCATGCCTATTTTTTAATTTTGGTCGGATTTCCAGCGGTGTGGCAATAATTCTTCAATCTGGGTCACTTTATGTGTCGGCAGCCTTTTCAGAACATCACTTAAATAGGCATACGGGTCCAAGCAATTCAGCTTTGCTGACTGGATCAGGGTCATGATGTTTGCAGCTCGTTGACCACTGCGCAGTGAACCTGCAAATAGCCAGTTCTTTCGTCCCGCTGCTGGCATTGCTGAATAAGTTGATGTTTAAATTCAGCCGTAAAGGTTCGATGGGGCTTTTTTAGCGTTGGATGATTTGAATATACAAAAACAGCTAGTTATCCAGGACTTTGGTTATACAATCTTACCCCTAGTTTCTGTAATAAATGAGTTTAGGGCAGAATTAATTAAAGTTACTCCAATTTTAGACCCCTCATTTTCTCGTGTGATTACTTTAGCAACGCACTCTACGAGAAATATTCCCAAGCATATTAGGATCATTTCACGCGAAATTATTGGTTGTGTTGAGCAATCTATTGATGAGAAAAAATGGCCGAATGCTCAATGGATATATGAAAATTAATATCTAAATTTTATTTATAAAATTGTAAGTTAAAGACCTAAAACCACTTGATATGGTTTAAATCCTTCAAGTACAGCATCCGAAACCAATTGAATAAAAGCTTCAGTTTTTCCGTAAGCTATCCACTGATCAAGAGCTTCATAATAAGCCAAACGATTTTCAACTGTGATGACACAAGGTGGATAACCAGCTTTAATCAATTCGAGGTTCATCAATAGACGTGATGTACGGCCATTGCCATCAATGAATGGATGGATACCTACAAAATCAGCATGTACTTTGGCTGCACGTTCAATTGGATGCAGCTTATGTGCTTCACTATTATACCAGTCTACGAATTGAGCCATCTTGTCATTTAATAACGTGTAATCAGGCGGGGTAGACGTTGCACCAGAGATTAAGACATTTTGTTGGCGATAGCGGCCAGCATTATCATCATCAATATTTTTTAAAATGAGTTGATGGATATTGCGAATTTGCCATTCAGAAAATGGTTCCTCTTTCTGAATGATATCCTCAACATAGTAAATTGCATTTCTATGGTTGATCGCTTCGAAGTGTTCTCTTAATGCCTTTCCGCCAACAGTAATACCTTCGAGTACTACTTTAGTTTCTAGCAGGGTGAGTGTATTGCCTTCAATTGCATTCGAATGATAGGTCCAGCGGACAATAAGATCTTCTTGTAAATTTTTAACAATTGATGGAGAAAGAGGGCGATGTTGATCTAATTTTTTCTTTAAATCATCAATAGTTTCAAACATAACCTTATCCCTGAATTTATCTTAGTCGATCATACATGAAAAAAGAAATATCAGAAATGTAGTGATATATCATTACATTTTGTATTGATTATAAAAGTAGTAATTGGATGGCTTTCAATATTCTAGACACGAGACAGCCTCATTTTGAAAACCCATTATTGTTCATTTCCCCATACGCCCATTGCATGCTGTAGATGACCAGTTTTGACATAAAGCGTTGCGCCTGATAGACCTGCCTGAAATTTAGCCGCACTATTGATGGGAAGACGGACCCATGAACCTGCGGGATATATTTCAGTGCCGCAAAATAATTGACCTTTGATAATTAGCACTTCAATCCCTTGTTCTGATTTCTCTTCGAAAATCTGAGCAGGTTTTAGCTTTTCTAAATAGGTCTGTTCATGTTCCGATTGAAATAACGGGCATCTCATCCGATGTTTAGTAAGCTTCCAATTCGCTGGATCATTGGTATTAATTCGGGTGGGCTCTATCTCATTTTCGGTCATTTGCATCAGTTTCACAAAGATTAAACAACCAGCTTTACTGGAAACCTGATGAGTTGAATGATGGGGATTACGTAAATACCAGCCTGCCGGATAATCATCTTCAGCATTCTCTGTAAAAATGCCTGACAAGATAAGGACTTCTTCACCCAAAGGATGCTGATGTTCAGGAAAGGCAGATTCTGGCGCGTATTTCACAAGACTAGTTGCACGTGCTTTCTCATTGCCAATACGATCAAGCATCATTCTATCGACTTCACCTCCTGGAGATTTCACCCAATGGTAATCCTCTGGCTTGATGATGACGGGCTGTGAGAAGTCGGCATGAATAAACATAATGCTGTCCTGTAATGAAAAAACCTACGTATTTTAACGAGAATGCATAGGTTTATTTTAAAAGAAATAGCGATGAGTTATCTCACTGTTTCAGAAAAGATAAGCAGGTTAATAGCAGATATTACTCATTAAGCTATGCAATATTAATATTTTAGAGTTTAATCAACTGTGCTTTGTTTTTACATCAATGAGGAATGGCATGAGATATCAACCGCCTTATACGATCACCTCTAGAATTATTCACTTGATTGCACAAATTAGTGAATCAATAGGGCGTTTGACTGCATTAACCCAAATTCAAGATAGCCTTAAATTGCGAAAAGCAAATCGTATCCGAACGATTCAAGGGTCTTTAGCGATCGAAGGGAATACCTTGAGTACAGAGCAAATCACAGCGATCCTGAATGGCAAGACCATTATCGCGCCACCTAAAGAAGTTCAAGAAGTCCGTAATGCCCTAAAAGCATATGAAGAAATTCAAAATTGGAACCCTGATCAAGAAACACATTTGCTGAAAGCACATCAAATATTGATGACAGGACTGATTGATGAGGTTGGACAGTATCGCCATGGCGGTGTTGGTGTGATGTCAGGGGATCGAGTCGTGCATATGGCTCCGCCTGCAAATCAAGTGCATCGCTTAATGGGAGAATTATTGCAGTGGTTGGCTGAAGGCAATGAGCACCCATTGATTCAGAGTTCAGTATTTCATTATGAGTTTGAGTTTATACATCCATTTGCTGATGGCAATGGGCGTATGGGACGTTTATGGCAAACTTTAATCTTAAGCCAGTGGAATCCAATTTTTCTCAATATCCCTGTAGAAAGCTTGATTTATCAAAACCAAAAAGCTTATTACGATGCATTGCAAGCGAGCACAGATCGCTCAGATTCAGCACCTTTTATTGAGTTTATTTTGCAGATGATTTTAGATGCAATACTCAGTTCTGATGCCAGCGATCAAGATACCGCTCAAGATAGCGTACAAGTTAGCGATCAAGTTAAACGTCTCGTCCAGAAGATGGAGCAGAAGGAATATAGCTTAGCTGAGCTTATGGCTCTATTAGACTTGTCCCATCGAGCAACATTCCAAAAAAATTATTTAACTCCAGCATTAGAAGCCGGTGTGATTGAACGCACCTTTCCTGATAAGCCTAAGAGTCCTAAGCAAAAGTACAAATTAAAAAATTGAACTATACTGAGGTGGATGTGATTATTAATATCATAATGAGCTAATTGTAATGTTATAACATTTCATTTATTTTTAGGTGTAATTTTCTGCTATAATGTCAGTACGCCACTTCAAATCCTGAATTCGGATTTGAACAAGATTTTAAAGTGATTCAATGCACTAAATCTAATTTGGGTCAAAATTGGGTCAATGAATTTTTTTATTCAACAAAAGAGCTTTAAAATGAATGAGTTAGGTTTTGAGTTCAATTGACGCCACCTCCACCAAAATTCTTGTTATAAATCAGACGCTTATTTAAGTGGCTTTTTTATTGCCTAAATTTTATAAGCGATTTAAAAAATCAAATCAAAACTAGAGCGAATACGCTCAATCAATAAATGCTTCGACTCTGACAAATGGGTATTTTTACGTACCATCAATTGGGTCTGAGCCATGTTGCACAGCTCGGAATCAATAGTTAAAGCAACGGCCTGACCTTCTTTGACTGCATCTGCAATATCTGCATAGCGCATGGCGGAAATCCCATGTCCAGCCACAACATAGTTTTTTAGAGCATAAATAGAGTTGGTGGTCAGGCCAATATTCAGGTTTACTTGTAAGCGCACCATTTCACTGTCGAGTAACTGACGGAAACCATGCCCTACGGGCATTAAGGCAAATTTATAGGCTGAAATTTCGGAAAGACAAATGCGATGCTTGAGCTTGGCAAGAGGATGACCGGCAGGAACAGCCACAATAAAAGGTTCTATTTTATGGGCAATAGTGCTGATGTCTGTATGAAATGGGGGATTATACGCCAGTCCAATATGCGCCAGGCTGTCCACGATATGTCGTACCACATGTTGGGCACTCATTAATTCTAACTGGATTTCAAGATTTGGATATTTATGATGCACATGTCGAAGTACATCATAAATCATGTGTTGCATATAACTTTCACTAGAAACAATGTTCACTTTGCCGAGTTGAGAAGATTGCAGCTGAAATAAACTGTCAAATAATTCATTTTCACGATTTTTATTTTCCTTGAAATACTCAAGTACCAGATAGGCAGCTTCAGTCGGAATAATATGCCGTCCCTTACGTTTAAATAAGTTTATTTTTAGTTCAGATTCAAAGAGTTGAATCTGTCGGCTCATGGCAGACTGTTCGATATTCAGGATGTCTGCTGCTTTACGCATCGAGCCAAACATCATCACCGTATAGAAATAGCGTAAACGCTTTTCATTGATTCCGTTCAGTGGCGCAAGGAATTGCAAGTTTCTGTCCATAAAAACTCTGATGCTTTTAAAGCATCAGTATGCCTAAAAAATTACATTGTTATCAAGTCAGGAGCATGCTTACATGGGTTTTGAACAATAAGAAGATCTAGATAAAAAGGAGTTTTAGATGGATTTAATCACCTCCCGTCAACAACGGTTAGACCAGATTTACAAGAAAGTAAGCTGGCGCCTGCTGCCATTTTTATTGCTGTGTTATTTCTTTGCTTATCTGGACCGGATCAATATCGGATTTGCCAAGTTGCAAATGCAGCAGGAGCTGGGCTTTAACGATGCAATTTATGGCATGGCAGCCGGCATATTCTTTTTAGGTTATGTCCTGTTTGAAGTGCCAACCAACCTGTATTTTGAAAAAGTCGGCGCCAGAAAAACCATTACCCGCATCATGATTTTGTGGGGCCTGACCTCCATGTCGATGCTATTTGTCACCACCCCGCAGATGTTCTATGTCTTGCGCTTTTTACTAGGCGTATTCGAAGCCGGTTTTGCCCCGGGCATGATTTTCTATCTGACCTATTGGTATTCCGGTGCACGCATGGCACGTGTCATGGCGATTGTCATGCTGGCCGGGCCGCTTGCTGGCATGTTAGGCGCACCGTTATCGACACAAATTATGAGTACTTTCCATCAGATTTATAATCTTTCTGGCTGGCAATGGTTATTTTTATTAGAAGCTGTGCCGACCGTGCTGTTGGGCTGCGTAGCGTACTTTTATTTAACTGATCATCCCTCACAAGCAAAATGGCTGTCCCAAGAGGACAAAGCCTTATTGGTGAAAGAAATTTCCCAACATCAGTCTGCCACTGGTCATAGTAATTTTAAAGCGGTATTAAAGGATCCTTGGATTTATTTCATGGCCTTGGCCTACTTCACCATTATCTGTGGGATCTATGCGATTGGCTTCTGGCTACCATCTTTACTGAAGTCGGGCGGTATCCAAAATTTGCAGATGATTGGTTGGCTGGTGGCGATTCCATATTTATGCGGTGCAATTTTCATGATCATTTTTGCCCGCAGCTCGGACAAATGGCAGGAACGGAAATGGCATTGTGTAGTGCCGACGGTATTGGCCTGAGTCAGCTTGATGTTGTCGGTGATGAGTGCGAATTTCCTGCTGTCCTTTATTGCGATCTGTACCGCAACGGCCTTTATGTTTAGTGCCTATACCATTTTCTGGTCGATTCCATCGAAATACTTAAGCGGTAGTGCGGCAGCAGGCGGAATTGCCCTGATTAACAGTATCGGATTACTCGGTGGTTTTGTCAGTCTAAATATTATGGGCATGGCGCAGTCAATGACCGGTTCCATGCTGGCAGGCTGGTTCACGATTGCTGTGATCATGATGCTCGGAGGCACTTTCCTGATCTATGCCTTCAGACTGAAAAAGCAAGTTGTTTCCCAGCAAGTAACACGCGCTGCCTTAATCGTCGATAAATAATCAATCATGCAGCATAGGAAGGATTCAAGATATGAAGAAAATCATCATTGCGGGCTTTCAACATGAAACCAATACCTTTGCCCCGACCAAAGCAAGATATGTGGATTTTGTCCAGGGCGGGGGATTTCCTCCGCTTAGCCGCGGCGCAGATGTCCTGAAATTTCGGGAACAGAACATTCCGATTGGCGGTTTTATTCAACAAGCAGAACAATTCGGTTATCAACTTTTGCCGGTAATCTGGGCTGGCACTTCACCTTCAGCGCATGTAGAGCAGGACACTTACCAACGGATCTGTGATGAAATTATTGCAAGCATCCAGCAGCATCCGGCAGATGCGGTGTATCTGTATCTGCATGGTGCCATGGTTAGTGAACAGGTGGATGATGGTGAAGGGGAATTTTTAAGACGGGTTCGTGAAGCAGTCGGGTCGGACATTCCGGTAATTGCCAGTCTGGATTTCCATGCCAATGTCACGCAAGCGATGTTTGCTCATAGTGATGCATTGATTTGCTATCGGACTTATCCGCATGTAGATATGGCCCAAACTGGACAACGCTGTGCCCAACTGCTGAATCAAATATTCGAGGGCAAAAAACTGTATAAGAAAATGTACAAGCTACCGTTTTTGATTGCGTTGAATGCACAATGTACCGAGCTGGAACCTACCCAGTCTTGTATGAATTTACTCGAACAGCTAGAACAAAATAATCCTGTCCAGATGAATTTTACGCCGGGTTTTCCGGCGGCAGATTTTGAGGAATGTGGCGGTTGTATCTGGGGCTATAGTGAAAACGCTGAGCAGTTAGATCAGGCCATGCAACGCTATATCGACCATGTGCTGCAACAAGAAGCGCATTGGAATATGGATTTTTTATCACCAGATCATGCCGTGCAGCAGGCAATTCAACTTTATCAACAGCATTATTCGGCCAAACCCGTGGTGATTGCCGATACTCAGGATAATCCGGGAGCTAGTGGCGATTCGAATACAACCGGGATGTTATCGGCGCTATATCGACATCCGGTTAAAAATGCATTGATTGGCCTCATTGTCGATCCCGCGGTGGTGCAACAAGCCTATCAGTTTGAGCTTGGTCAGCATTTTTATGCGCAACTGGGTGGAACATCGGGTATTGTCGGGGATGCCCCATTTAGCGCTGAATTTAAAATCAAAGCCTATAGCGATGGAAAATTCAGCTATGGCGGACCCATGATGCATGGCGTTGAGGCGGATATCGGCCCGAGTATATTACTGGAAATAGACGGTATTGAAATTGCAGTCAGCTCTTACAAAGCCCAGTTGCTCGATCGTAATATGTTTAGAATTTTTGGTGTTGTGCCTGAAGATAAATCAATTATTGTAGTGAAAAGCTCGGTACATTTTCGTACAGATTTTCAGGACATGGCTGCTGCCATTTTAGTCGCAAAAGCGCCTGGGGCCATGAAAGCAGACCCGAATGACCTGCCTTGGCAAAAGATTGAGCCTGATAGACGACTCGTGCCAATGGGCGAAAGTCTGGCGCAGCGTGATCAGCCATTGCGTCGTACGGTCTAATATTTAACTAATATTCAATTAACACCCAAACGATTGAACAGGCAAGCTCTATCATGATCTAGCCTGTTTTTTGATCACATCTCCATTTCCTTAAACTTAATACAATTTTCTGTTACTTGATTCCGTGTCTGGATCTGCCATAGATGAACTTGACTGACACCGACTTAAGCTAGCTCAAAAAAGTGGACAGGAACTCAACATTCTTTTCAAACTCAACAAAATACCTATAATTCCAATTAGAAACTTGTTGTAAATTAAACCTTAGGAAAAAAACAAATACAGTTTTGACTTTCTTATTTCAAATTAGACGAATCAACCGGAGATTCTCATTGCGCGCTGCCCGCTATAAAATTTTGCTCATTATCGTATTGCTACTGGCAGTAGGGTTTGCTCTATTTCGCTGGTGGCAAGGGCCAGTGGTGCCTAGTTATACGCTGAGTGCCATGCCGCTAGTACAAAATGTTGTTGCGACCGGACGTGTTGCGACAGTATCACGTGCCCAGGTAGGCAGTGAAATTAGTGCTGTGGTTCTGCAACGTCTGGTGCAGGAAGGCGATCAGGTTAAACCGGGTGATCTGCTAGTGGTATTGAAGTCGGATGAATTGCTGGCCCAAGTCAGACAGGCTGAGCTGGCATTGACTGAATTGGCAAGCAGCCGACGGCCACAGGCTGCAGCAGAACTGGCCAGTGCCAAAGCCCAGTTGGAGCAGGCCAGCCGAGAAGCAGCACGTAGACGTAATGCAGAAGCCGGCATCCTGTCGAGGGAAGAAGTCGAACAGGCTGTGGAAGCAGAAAGAGTCGCGCGCAATAATTATGAGACAGCCCGGGTAAAAGCAGGCGCATTGGCTGCGGGTCAAGTCGAAGAAGCGTCGCTTCGGGAACAGCTGGCGGTGGCACAGGCGCAACTGGCCAAAACCAAGATTCGAGCGGCGGTCGCCGGTACAGTATTGACACGCGATGTCGAGCCGGGTGATCTGGTTCAGCCGGGACAAACTTTATTTACCATTGCGTTAATAGGGAATACAGAAATCCGGGTACCGCTAGATGAGCGGAATTTACCGCAACTCGCCTTGCAGCAAAATGCCACCGTAATTAGCGATGCCTATCCGGATCAGTCTTTCCCGGCCCGGATTAACTTTATTGCACCAAGTATCGATCCACAGCGAGGTACGGTAGAAGTCAGGTTAACTGTCAATCCCGTACCAGATTTTCTGCGTCAGGACATGACGGTATCGGTGAATGTCGAGACGGCCAAACGAGCACGGGCTCTGGCTATTCCGAATGATGCTTTAAGCAGTATCAAGGGAGATAAAGCCGTGGTCTTAATGGTACGTGATGGAAAAATACAGCGTCAGCAGATTACTTTGGGCTTGCGTGGCCTGGCCATGTCAGAAGTGAAATCCGGGTTGAGCGAGGGTGATCAGGTGTTGGTAGATGCCGAATCTTCATTGGAGGATGGCACCAGAGTTCGCTTAAAACCACACCAGAGTTCATTACAGAATTCTGCTGATATGGCCAATAGTAAAAATGAATTACCGGTGAACTTCGATTGAAAAATTTATTCGGGCGGCTCTGGATCGAATGGAAAATCGCGGTCAGTTTTTTGCGCGAGGGTCGCGCGCAGTCCATCATGATCACCATCGGGGTTGCCGTGGGCGTAGCGGTGATCGTCTTTATCACTGCGTTGATTCAGGGGCTGCAAGCCAATATTGTTGAACGAACCTTAGGTACACAGGCTCATATTCGTCTGCTGTCACCGGATGAAGTCAACCGGATTGTGTCACCTCCCGCCGGAACAGTGCAATTATTGCAGGAAGACAAACGGGCACAGCGCCTGCGTTCGATTAACAATTGGCAACAGATTACCGAAACACTAGACCAGTTGCCTGTACTGACCTCCGTCTCGCCGGTGGTGTCGGGGCCAGCTTTTGTACAACGTGGTGATGCGATCGAATCAGTGGCCTTGGTCGGGATGAATTTAGAACGTTATCAGCAGATCATTCCATTAAAAGAATATTTAATCAGTGGCCAGTTGCGGGTCGGCGCGGATGATGTACTGATTGGCAGTCAATTGGCCAAAGACCTCGGTGTTCAGGTCGGCAGCAAGTTGCGACTCGATACTGGCCAACAGAACAGTGCTTTGGTGAATATTGCCGGTATTTTTGAACTGGGTGTGCGCGAACTGGATGCGCGTTATGTATATCTGGATCTCAAGCAGGCACAGTCCTTACTCGGCCTGCCAGGCGGGGTAACGGTGATTGACCTAACCATTGCCAATATTTTTGAAGCAGACCAGGTTGCCGCACAAGTCGGACGCCTGACCTCATTAAAAGCCGAAAGCTGGATTGAAACCAATGCACAACTGATGAATGCCATTACTGCACAAAGCCTGTCGACTAATATGATTATTGTCTTTGTCGCAATTTCGGTGGCTTTCGGGATTGCCAGCGTCATGTCCGTCAGTGTGGTGCAGCGCACCCGAGAAATTGGTATTCTGCGGGCGACAGGTGCAACCCAATCGCAAATCCTGAGGGTTTTTCTGTTTCAGGGCGCAATCTTCGGCTTGCTCGGTTCAGTGCTGGGCAGCATAGTCAGTTATGGCCTGGTGTGGGTATTTAATAATTTTGGTCCGGGATTATTCTATATTCCGATATCGATTGAACTGGTGATTTTGGCATTATTGTTGGCGACATTAACAGGCGTACTGGCTGCAGCGGTGCCATCACGTCGGGCCGCGGCACTCGATCCAGTGGAGGCGATTCGTCATGTCTGAGCAATCTCAGGAAGTTCTGCGTCTGGAAGCGCTACGCAAGTCTTATAACATTGGACAGCCCAATGAAGTTGAGGTTTTGCATGGCATTGACCTGCGCATTGATCGCAACGACTTTGCTGCACTTATTGGCCCTTCCGGTTCTGGAAAAAGTACCTTACTGAATATTCTGGGACTGCTAGATAAACCAACGAGTGGCGAGCTGTATTTGTTGGGACAACCTACCAGTGCGATGGATGATACCGGCCGTACGGCGCTGCGCGGCAACAGCATCGGATTTGTATTTCAGTTTCACCATCTGATTCAGGCATTTAGTGCACTGGATAATATTCTCATGCCTTTAATGATGGCGCATGGCAAACCGAATCAGCAGGCAATGCAACGCGCACGTGATTTACTGGCGGCAGTGGGGCTGGAAAAATTTGCCGAGCGTAAACCGAATGAATTGTCCGGAGGACAGCAGCAGCGGGTGGCCATTGCTCGGGCCTTGATTACTGAGCCGGCCTTATTATTGGCCGATGAACCGACAGGTAATCTGGATACCCAGACCGCGGCTGATATGTTTGAACTGTTTCGTAAAGTGCATCGTGAACGCGACTGCGCCGTACTTTTAGTCACGCATGATCCGCGCCTGTCTGCCACTTGTGATCGTACCATCAATCTGGTCGATGGCCGGATTGAAAGTGATTCGAGCAATTCTCCTCAAGATTAAGCTGTACTGTAAGGAGCCAGGAGGGCTAATTTTTTGAAGCGATCGAAAAGATATTTCAGATTTATAGCTTTCAAAAAATGATAGCCATATATGAGATTGAAATAATCTGTAAACAATCTGTTTGTTAAAAAAGGATGTATGCGATTGCCTACATCCTTAAATTTTGATGGTTTAATTTTAATGATCCTGACTTTTAGCTTGATCTAATCATTGAGTGCCGATAAATCCCCCTAATATAAACGTCAGGATGAAGCCGAACTTTAATGGCACTACCGCAAGTTTCCATTTCATCCTGTGAATAAGCCTGATTTCAAAGATTCGATCCGATTTTATTGTTCCAGATTGCTTCTCAGCATCCAGGCAGTTTTTTCGTGTACTTCCAGTCTTTGCGTGAGAATGTCAGCGGTCGGCTGATCATTGGCTTCTTCAATGATCGAAAAAATACTTCTGGCGGTACGTGCCACAGTTTCATGTGCATCTACCAGTAAACGTATCATTTCTTCAGCTTTAGGTACACCTTCGACTTCTTTAATGGAGGTGAGTTTTACAAACTGTTTATAAGTGCCGGGTGCTGCAAAACCTAGAGCACGAATACGTTCAGCAATGATGTCCAACGCATTCCATTGCTCGGTATATTGAGTCATAAACATGTTGTGCAGGCTGTTGAACTGGGGGCCGGTGACATTCCAGTGGAAATTATGGGTCATCAAATACAGGGTATAACTGTCTGCTAAAAGTCTGGATAAACCATCGACAATTTTGGCGCGATCATCATGCGAAATCCCGATATCAATTTTCATTGCTTTAGATTCTTTTTTAGAAGAGGCCATGCTCTTACTCCTTCAAACTTAACGCGATACGGTGTATTAAAATAAAGTCGGATGTATCTGAAGCCCGAGCCAAGAGATGAAATGATCTCTATGACTTTGTATTTGATCTAACAGGCTAAGAGATTTAAGTGGTTATAAGTTATAGATATTAGATCAATATAAAGGCAGGAAGTTTAGTCATTATGTATAAGCAGGGCGCGGGATTGTAACTATTTAAATCTGTCAAGTTCTGACCATCTTCAGCGGTAGCACGTTAATTTTTCATAGCAAATTGAACTTCTAAAAAAGTCCTAATCATTTCAGGACTGAAACATCGTGTTAGGTTATGACGCTTATTTATGAGCAAGATCACATATCACTCCACTGAGTCTTTATTTCAAAATATCTCTGTAATATTTTAAAATTTTATTTTAAACAAATAACTTAGATTAAAATCTTAATCACTAATAAACCCGAAATTTATAAAAAATAACACAATGCTGCCTTAATTAAACAAGGCACTACAAACAATAATAAATCTCTTTCTCAAATGCAGTTATGTTAGGACACAGGCGAAACCAATAACAATATTCCCAGAAAAGCAAAAATGCTTCGAGTCAGCATATTCAGAATTCAGAAGAAATATGAGGCTGATACAGGATCGGCTGTAGCAGATTGACTTGCGGGATGAGTTTGATTGGTCAAGCCATGCAACATATCAGCTCAAGCGACTTTGAGATAGACCAAAAATATCTGCACTAAACTCAAGCTCAGCAAGGAATACATCATGAAAATTAAGGCCAATAGCCCCGCGACTGGTAAAGACGGTTTAGACAAACAAAATACCAATAAAAAAAGTGAGCAGCTCGACGCATATCGCAGTGATGCGACCGAGCAGGCACTCACCACCAATCAAGGGGTTAAAATTTCCGATAACCAGAACAGTCTCAAGGCAGGGGTTCGCGGTGCGACCTTGATCGAAGATTTTATTCTTCGGGAAAAAATTACCCATTTTGACCATGAGCGAATTCCAGAACGTATTGTGCATGCCCGCGGTGTCGGCGCACATGGCTATTTTGAGGCTTATCCGGGGAATGAAAAACTGACCAAGGCAGGCTTCCTGACTAATACCAGTGTACAAACGCCAGTATTTGTGCGTTTTTCTACCGTACAGGGCCCGCGTGGTTCAGCAGATACGGTACGTGATATTCGTGGTTTTGCGACCAAGTTTTATACTGAAGAAGGTAACTTTGATTTAGTGGCGAATGATGCCCCAGTATTCTTTATTCAGGATGGGATCAAGTTCCCGGATTTTGTACATGCGGTCAAACCTGAACCTCAGACCGAGATTCCTACTGGTGCATCTGCACATGATACTTTTTGGGATTTTGTTTCCTTAGTGCCTGAATCTGCACATGCGGTGATGTGGGCCATGTCGGATCGGGGTATTCCACGTAATTTAAGAGCCATTCAAGGCTTTGGTGTGCATACTTTCCGTTTTATCAATACCGAGAATAAAGCGGTTTTTGTGAAATTCCACTGGACGCCAAAACAGGGTCTCGCCCAACTGGTCTGGGATGAAGCACAAAAACTGGCGGGTAAAGATCCGGATTTCCATCGTCGTGACTTATATGAAGCGATTGCATCCGGTAACTATCCGGAATGGGAGCTTGGTGTACAGGTCGTTCCAGAAGAAGATGAGATGAAGTACGACTTCGACTTGCTGGATCCAACCAAAATTATTCCGGAAGAACTGGTGCCGGTGACACCGATTGGCAGAATGGTACTTAACCGTAATGTTGATTATTTCTTCGGTGAAACCGAGCAGGTAGCATTCTGTCCGGGACATATTGTGCCAGGACTGGATTTTACCAATGATCCATTATTACAAGCACGTCTGTTTTCCTATACCGATACCCAGCTTAGCCGTTTAGGTGGTCCAAATTTCCACCAGATTCCAATCAACAAGCCGGTTTGTCCATTCCACAATAACCAGCGTGATGGTTTACATCAGCGTATTGTACATACTGGTCAAGCCAGTTATGAGCCGAACTCGATTGACAATAACTGGCCGGCTGAAACCCCGCCAGCAGCACAAGGCGGTGGTTTTGAAAGCTATCAGGAACGTATTGATGGACACAAGATCCGTCAGCGTAGCGAATCATTCAGTGATCACTTTAGTCAGCCCCGTCTTTTCTATCGCAGCCAGACGCCGCATGAGCAAAAGCATATTGTCGATGCCTATGTCTTCGAGCTGAGCAAGGTGGAGCGCAAATATATTCGTGAGCGTGAAGTGCTTGAAGTGCTCTGCAATATCGATCTGGATTTGGCACAGCAGGTTGCTGACCAATTGGGTATTGAAATTCCAGCAGAGAAAAAAGCAGCAAAATTGCCAGAGGTGCAGATTTCACCACGCTTATCTTTCGAGGCATTCAAACCTGAAGATATTAAGGCACGCAAAATTGCGCTACTGGTGCACGACAAGGCCAATGAGGCGAGTATCAAAGCTGTTCAAGCCTGGGCAGAATCAGAAGGTGCTGTGGTCGATGTACTGACCCCAAAACCGGGTCCGGTACTGGGTCTGCAAGGTGGGGTGATTCCTTCCGATGGTATGCAAAAAGCCGAGCCATCCATCGCCTATGATGCTGTGGTGATTGCTGACGGTGATAATTACGATGTGGTGATGAAAGATGGTGTGGCGACTCATTATCTGCTGGAAGCCTACAAGCATTTAAAACCAATCGTGTTCCTGGGCGATAAAGGCAAGCTGATTGAACATTTACGCTTGGTTAGCGATGAAGGAACTCTGGCAAACGGACAGTTTGCAGCAGTACAAGATAGCTTCAAGACTTTGATCCTGAACCATCGTGTCTGGGCGCGTGAAGCGATTGCAGAAGCAATTCCTGCCTAAACGATCTAATTTATATTTTAGAGGATAGAGGCTCCGGCTTCTATCCTGATGGTTTTAAAATGGATGAAGAGATGGTGAGACCGGATGTCAAAAAGTTGTTGGCTCAAGCACAACAAACCAAATGGAGCAGAGAGCAGGATATCTATCTCATTGAGCATAATCATTTGCCTCTAACTGAACTGATGCAGCAACTCTGTTTCAATGAAGAAGAGATTAATACACGGCGTAAGGTATTAGGGCTGACCACACGTTTAAAACAAATGCGCAAGCTTTCTCATTAACTGACTTTAAAAACACAACAACATTATCCGTATTTTATGAGGAACCGCATGCAGAACCTCGGTTCAATATTACAAAGATTTGAAAACTCTCCTCTGGAGCTACAAGAAAAAATTCAGCACACTTTAATGGAACTGGTGGCGATTTCCGATCAGGTGCCTTATCCCGCTTCCGGAGCCACCTTAAAACGCTGGCAGATGCTTAGTCAGGTTTCGGCAAGCAATCTGAGCCTAGGCAAATTGTTTGAATCCCATCTGGACGCCTTGGCCATTTTGCATGAATTGAATATTCCGGTAGAACAAAAAGGCCTATGGGCAGTATGGGCGGCAGAAGGTGGACCCAAACCTTTAACATTGCAAGCAGGAAAGCTAAGCGGAATTAAGCCTTGGTGTTCTGCATCGGTCTGGGTGCAACACGGTCTGCTGACTCACCGTGATGAGCAGCAACAATCCCAATTACTGATTCTAGATTTGTCGCAAGAAGGCATTCAGCATCATCAGGATGCCTGGCAGGCAGTGGGCATGCAGCATACCGTGACTGCCCGGCTGGAACTGGATCAGGTCGAGGTAGAAAAAGTCGCAGCTCCGGATGCCTATCTGGATCGGCCCGGATTCTGGCACGGTGCCGCAGGTGTGGCTGCGTGCTGGTATGGCGCAACCGTGCGTTTGGCTGAATATTTAAGGCAGACGTTCTTGCTCAAACCGCATGCCTATAAAGCCATGTATCTCGGTGAAATTAGTCGGGAGCTTTTAGCGACACAGTCCTTATTTTATCAAGTTGCTGAATTGATTGATCAGCAACCGCAACACGCACATGAGTTAAAGATTCGTAGCCTACGTGCTCAGGTGGAAGCGACTGCCTTAAATGTACTAACTCATGTAGGTAAGGCACTTGGTGCTGGGCCGTATTGTGAGCATCCGCATTTCGCTCGGCTTGCAGCAGATCTTCCGGTATTTATTCGTCAAAGTCATGCTGCATTTGACTTGGAGCGGATTGGCGAGCTGACTGCACAGGAGGAACAATTATGGACGTTATAAGACATGAGATTGTAGGGGATCGTGTCATCCATGGTGAAGGCACAAGACTTGAAGAATGGCGTTCCTGTCAGATCCTGCAACAGATGCCGGAATTTGATATTCCTAAGGTTATTCCTCTAGATGCCAGAGTCTGCATCATTGCCCCTCATCCTGATGATGAAATTTTGGGCTGTGGAGGCCTGATTCAGCGTCTGGACAAACTTGGCTATCAGATCATACTTTTTGCCGTTACCAATGGGACAGCCAGTCATCCCGGCTCTAGTCTGTATACTCCCGAAGAGTTGAACCAGATTCGTCCTGCTGAAACGCGAGCAGCTTTAGAAGCGTTACCTTTAAAACAGAATATTTTGCGGATCGCTTTAGATATTCAAGATGGCAAGGTGGCCGAACAGCGGGATGTGTTGCAACAGCACCTGCAATCTTATCTGCAACCGAATGATGTGTTAATTAGCACATTTGTTCATGATGGACATCCAGATCATGAAATTACGGGGCAGGTCACACAGCAGCTGGCCACTGAGCTTAATTTAACCTGTATTCAGGTCCTGATTTGGGCATGGCATTGGGCAACACCTGGAGATACCAGAATTCCCTGGACCGTCGCTCATCAACTCAAATTAACTGAGGAAGAATTACAATATAAGTCTCGAGCTGCGCGGTGTTTTAAGAGCCAGATCGAGCTTGATCCGACAATAGATGAATCACCGATTCTGCCAGAGCAGGCATTGCAACGTATTTTACAGCCCTGGGAGGTATATCTGTATGAACAGTAAAGCAGCCTATGATCAGGAATATTTCGATGCCTTATATGCACTGAATCAGGGAGACCCCTGGCAATATGAACAGCGTTGGTATGAACAGCGCAAACGGCAGATTTGTCTGGCGGTCTTGCCAAGCTTGCAGTTTGACTCCGCGATTGAAATTGGTTGCAGTAACGGCATCTTCAGTCAGGAACTGGCGCAGCGGACAAATAGCTTAATGTGTCTGGATGCCAATGATACTGCGATCCACTTGGCACAGCAGCGTCTACAAGCTTATCAGCATGTACAGGTTCTACAGCATATCGTACCAGATGAGTTGCCCAAACAAAAATTTCAGCTCATTGTCGTCAGTGAGATTTTATATTATCTGAACCTGACTGCACTGCAACAGGTGCTGACATGGTTGCATACTGCGCTGGAACCGGGCGGATGTATCTTGAGTTGTCATTGGCGCGCGCCGATCTCGGGATTTAGCTTAAATGGTGAAGATGTCCATCAGTATCTCAAAGCGCATTTAAACTATGCACATCGTTTAAGCTTGCAGGACTCCGATTTTTTGATAGATCTGTGGCTGAATTCAGCGCAATCCGTAGCAGAGCAGGAGGGCTTAAGATGAAAAAAATCGGTGTGGTAATTCCGGCCTGTAATGAAGAAGCCTATATCGAACGCTGCCTGTTAGCCTTAAAATCAGCACAAACTTATTTTTTTCAATACTTTAAAACAATAGAAAATCTTCCTGAAATTCATATTCTCGTGGTCTTGGACCATTGTACCGATAGCACCGCACTTAAAGTTCAGCAAATGAACATTCCGGCTATGAGCTGCGACTTCCGAAATGTCGGTAAGGCACGCCATTTGGGGATTCAGCAAATGATCGAGCAGGGCTGTGACTGGATTTGCTGTACCGATGCCGATTCATTCGTACAGTGTGACTGGTTTCAGATGATGTTACAGCATCAACCCACCGATGCGATTTGTGGTGTGGTTGAGCTGGATCAATGGGATCATTTAAGCCGGAAAACCCGTCA
Organism: Acinetobacter sp. CIP A162; assembly: GCF_000367905.1. GTDB lineage: Bacteria > Pseudomonadota > Gammaproteobacteria > Pseudomonadales > Moraxellaceae > Acinetobacter > Acinetobacter lwoffii. Next base: position 209,842 of record NZ_KB849159.1, read on the forward strand.
GGCTTATCTCCGACATTATCAGGACAGCATGGGACATCGGCATGTTCATGGCGCAAACCTGTGTTTTAAAGCTTCGGCTTATATACAGGTCAATGGGTTTCAGCAACTGGACTGTCATGAAGATGTCGATTTCATCCGTCGTTTAGAAAAAGCTGACGCGCAGATTGTCTGGTCGAATCAGCTGAGAGTCACTACCAGCAGTCGTCTTAGCTCAAAAATTGCTGCAGGTTTTGCCCATTTTCTGCAAAAACTTGAGCTTAAGCAGGCCGCGAAAAAACCGATCAGCCTGTGCAAATAAAAGCATAAAACTATAAATTTTATACAATCAGACACTTGTAAAAAATCTTAAAATTCGTGTCTAAAAACTATTCCATTTAAATTTATTCTGTTTATAATTCACGCAAATTCAGCCCCGCAAACTTATACATTCTAGCTATAAGTCTGTGGGGTTTTTCTATGGATGAACGGTAATGGATGCCTGAGCCTTCTTTTTTGGTAATACAATGTTCAATCAAACACTGCTTTCTCGAATTCAGTCTCCATCACCATATCTATGGCAGAAAATAGCGACTGCGTTATGCTTCTTTAGCTTGGGCTTTAGTACTGCGGCTTGGGCACCCTTAATTCCATATGCACAGCAGCGCCTGTTATTAAATCATGCTGATTTTGGCCTGTTATTGCTGTGTGCCGGAATCGGTTCAATGCTGGCGATGCCGCTGGCCGGTCGACTGGCCAATGCCTTGGGTTGCCGTGCTGTTTTGGCCGTAATTCTCAGTGCATTTTTATTTATTTTGCCTGCTCTGGCTTATAGTCCGAATCATTTAATGATGGCAATCAGCCTGTTTTTCTTTGGTGCCAGTGCCGGTGCTTTGGGCGTGACTGTCAATATCCAGGCTGCACAGATTGAGAAAAAACTCGGTAAAAGTTTAATGTCGGGTTTTCATGGAGTGTGTAGTTTAGGTGGTCTGGCAGGCGTACTGGGCATGACCATGTTAATGGGACTTGGCTTGGCGCCTTTAACCGGTGCGGTGATTGTCAGTGTAATTTTGCTGCTTATTGCCTTATTCGCTGTTCCTTTAAGTTTGGGTGCTGAGCCAAAAACAGCGGTAGAAGAAACATCACCAGAACAACCGGTAAAAAAAGCAGCACCGACCTGGGCAATTTTAGGTATTGGTCTGATCTGTTTTGTGGCTTTCCTTTCGGAAGGTGCCGCCATGGACTGGAGTGGTATTTATCTTGCTACTGAGTTCAGCCTGCCTGCGGCGCAAACCGGTTTGGCTTATAGTTTCTTTGCGGGTTTGATGGTGTTGGGACGTTTTAGCGGTCACTTGATTATTCAGCAGTTTGGTGAAAAAAATACAATTCTATTAAGCGCACTCTTGGCTGCAACCGGTTTATTAACCGTGGTTTTTGCCCCAGTCTGGCAGGTGGTATTGGTAGGTTATGCGATTTTAGGTTTAGGTAGTGCCAATATTGTACCGCTGATGTTTTCCCGTGCAGGACGTCAGAAAACTTTGGCTTCACATGTGGCATTGTCTTATGTATCGGTATTTGCCTATACAGGTTCATTGATTGGACCGGCATTGGTTGGCTTCGGTAGTGAAATCATCGGATTGAGCTTAGTATTTAGCGTGATTGCGATTGGTCTATTGAGTATTGTGATTTTGAATCATTTCACTGCAGACCCAAGCGAAGTACAACAAAGCGAAGAGATTGTGGCTCCTCTTCAAAATGAAACACCAGCTTAATGCTGGTGTTTTTTTTTACTTAAAAATTTAGGCATGCATACTGAACTGGTTTGAAACTCCTGCAGCCACCGGACGATAGATCCGCAAGCTTTGTGAGTTTTTCAGGTCAGTAATAAACTGATCACGCCAGCGAATAATATCGAAATTTTTCAAGCCTTGGCTTAAATAACGATAGCGCTCTAAACGTTCTGATTTAGACATGCGCAGCGCCTTCTTCAAAGCTTTAGCCATACTGTCATGCTCATAAGGATCGACCAGTAAGGCTTCTTTCATTTGTTCAGCAGCACCGGCATATTTAGATAGAATCAAGACACCCGGATCTAAAGGATCCTGTGCAGCAATATATTCCTTGGCGACCAGATTCATACCATCCCGGATCGAATTTACCCAGCAAATATCAGCCTTACGATACAGTTGCATCAAGGCTTCATGACCCAAGGTGTCATAGCTGCAATCAAAGGGTAACCAGTCCGTTGTGCCATGCTGGCTATTGAGTTCATGCACGGCAGCTTTAAATTGCGTATACAGGTTCTTATAGGTTTTTACATCCAGTCGGCATGGGCAGGCAATTTGTAATTGCTGGAATTGATTTTTAAACTCCGGTTGATCTTCCAGCAAGCTCTGCAACGATCCGATTTTCTCCAATAAGCCTTTACTATAATCAATCCGGTCAACTGAAATGATGGTTTTATAAGGCTGCACTGTATCCAGATCAAAGGGAAGCTTTTCCAGATGGGTATCTGAGGCCTGATTCTGTAGTTGCACAGGATGCACACCAATCGGATAGCATTTCACATGAATCTTTCGAGATTGATAATTCAGGATTTCATTGTGACGATGCTGCACTTTTAAGGTCTGTTCAAGGAAATTTAAACAGTTTTCCTGATCGCGAGAGGTCTGCAAACCCAGTACATCGTAGTTGGCCAAATGATGTGCCAAATCGCGATGGGCGGGTAAAGTCTGCCAGAGCCTTAGTTCAGGAAAGGGAATATGCAGGAAAAAGCCAATACGGTTACGCATGCCCAGTTTACGGCAATAATGCGCCACGCTTAAAAAATGATAATCATGGATCCAGATAATATCATGTGGAGATGCTACCTGTTTCAGGTGCTTGGCAAAGCGTAAATTGACATCCTGATAGATCTTAAAATCCTGCGGCTGATAATCTACAAGTTGATGCTGATCGTGCATCAGTGGCCATAATGCATTGTTGGCAAAACCACAATAAAAACCTTGATATTGGGATTCAGTCAATGGACTCGTGTGATATTCAACATTTTGATGCTTCAGGATTTGAAACTTCTGCTCTTTCGTCTGGTCAACTCGGGATCCATTCCAGCCAACCCAGATACCGCCTATATCCTGCAAAGCATCCTGCAATGCCACCGCTAATCCACCTGCCTGGGTATTGTCTGACTTAGGTAGATTTACACGATTTGATAACACTATGAGTTTCGACATGTAATTTCTCCAATAATAATTGTTGTTGTGCTTTCAGTATTTCTAGAAATTCTGCTAGAAAAGCCTGTACTTGAGTCACGTTTTCGAGGCGATGTTGTGCCACGGTGTTGCCTGTACCGACTTTGATAGAGCAGCCTTTGAATGTGTTGATGACTTGAAAACCGGCTTCGTCGGTCAGGTCATCTCCGATAAAAATGGGGTAATGATCACTTAAGTGATATTGCTGAATGATTTGCTGGATGGCTGAACCTTTATTTGCCCCTTTGGGCACCAGTTCGAATACAAACTTTCCAGCCTTAAGTTCAAAATCCTGAAAATGAGTAAGACAATTCAAGGCAAATGCATGCACTTGATGCTCTAAATAGGGATGTTCACGAAAATGCAGGGCGACTGAATAGTCTTTAATTTCTATTCGAGTCTGAGGAATATTATTACTATGTTCTGTAATATAATTTTTTAATAATTCAAACTGTTCAGGATTTAAATCAATTAACTTGCTTAAACGCGATTGATAGCTTAATTCCAGACCGTGAGAACCGGCAATATTCCAGTCAAATGGATAAATAAGTTTTTGGGCTTGTGCAATTGAGCGACCGGTCACTAATATTAGCTGAATATATTGTTGTAACTCTTTTAAGGTATTTAAGGTTCCGCTCTTAATTATACTTTTTGCTGGATCTGGGTGGAATTCAGAAATGGTTCCATCAATATCAATAAATAAAACAAGTTTGTGAGAATAAATAATAGGTTTGAGCTGATTTAAAATCACTTGAGGTAATATATAAGAAGATGTAGCAAGTGAATCTTCTAGGTCTTGATCTTCTTTGAGAATCGACATAAATACTACCTAAGCCTCTGAAATTAAATTGATTTAAAAGTTAAAATTACCTGAATGATCATTGATCTGATTAAATTTATAACATATTTCATTTAACAGACTGGCTTTAAGTGCAGAAACGAAACACTTTTAACAAGTACAGTTACTTTGTAAGATTTAGAAATATTTTGGTAGAAATCCAGTATTGTTAATAAATTTTAAAAATAAATTATGAGAATTTTATATTTTAAGATTTTCTTGGATTGATTGTTTTTCAGGATTTTAAATAATAAGATTTATTATTTAATCTTTATTTTTGAATATGTATTTTTTAATTAATTTTTTAGAATATAGTATTTATTATTAATTTATTTTTTTATTTTTAAATATATGAGGGAGATGTAATTTTGAGATCTTTTTAAATAGAATAATCTAAATAAATTTATAAATCAGGTATATATAATTAAAATATTTAACTTAAGTTTATGAAAATTAATAATTTTTAAGATTGGCTGAGCTGTCTTAAAAGAAAAAATACTAATATTGGCTAGAGGGAAATTTCGTATTATCAAATTTTCTTGGGACCAATTGCAGAGCTATACAATTTAAACAGCCTCTTAATTTAGCATCTCAGATTAATTTTTAAATCTTATTGATGAATTTTATCAAAGGATAAAAAAACGAAGCAAGACGAATATCATTTCTATGACTAACGCTGAAAATAATTTGAATATTCTTCTTTGAATCAAAGCGTAGTATATTAGATGAAGTTGCGCTAAACAAAGATGAGAGATTTAAACGTGGTATGGTCATCACAGAGCAGATACAAAACCGGAAAAATAGAGAATTAATGATCTTATATAGACCGAAAAAATTAGAGAAGTTTCAATTAATTTTTTGCTCAAATGGATGAGTCAATTTAACAGCAGTAAATGATGAGAGAAAAGGGAAGAAATAATTTCTTGAAAAAATAATGAAAGAGCAATTAAAGTAGAGAGAAGCTCAGGGTCGTATCATATAAAGTTAAGAAACCAAACTCAGATACAACCCGTCTATTTGCATGAAAGAAAAATACTCAGATTTCTCGCCACACTTCATTTTCGTCTTTTAACGGAATGGTAAAGTTAAAATCATCATCATTACTGACCAGAAGACTGGTTGGAGTCTGCATGACCACTTTCAAAACAGTACCTGCTTCAAAACTAATAGGGGCGCAGTTTTCTTTTTCTAGAGTCACCGGTTTAAGTAATTCAATTACCGAACTTTCCATAGTTTTTTCCAAAATAAGATTACTTTTCGATAATTAAATCATAGCATGATTTTTGAAAATTTAACTGTTTCTTCAAAAACTGAGAACTTGATCAATGACTTATTCAAATAGGGAGAAGTGCTCTATTTAGATTAAAGATACCTAGAAGACATGCAGTATGGCTGATTTTCATCCTATTCTCGCAGTGCTCGGAAGCATAAGGCTCTTTTACATAAACCCGACAGATAACAGGCATAAAAATTTTATCAAAATAACGAAAGGTCAAAAACATGATGATTTTTCTGTTTTTTGGTATCGCTCTACTGAATGATAAAAATCGAGAATATAAGGAAAATCATAACGCAGAGCTGAATGATAAAAATAAGTTTCTAGAGACTTGATATCCTTCTATCCTTTTTTACACTAAATTGAAAATTAATGCTTTATAACAGTAAAAATCTAAAATAAGAATAAACTAGGCGTCATTTGGATGACCAAGAGACATAAGGAGAACTGGGTCGGTATGTTTAAGTCATTTTTCCCGCAACCCATCTGGTTTTTTAGCAGCCTGATTTTATGGTTTATCATTAATCTTGTGCTTTGGCATAGTGGCGGATCAGGATGGGGAACCTATCTGGGTTTTCCTGAAAATTATTTTGATGAAAAGCTTACAATCGGTATCGGGCGTTTCTGGTCAGCTCAATTCATCTGGTTCTATCTCTGGTATTTCATTGCAACTACGATATTTGCGCTGTTCTGGCAATGGAAAGCCAGACACCGATGGCAGCGCTGGTCGGTCTGGGGCTCGGCATTTATTCTGTTTAATATCTGGTTCGGGGTACAGGTCAATGTCGTATTAAACGAATGGTATAGCCCGTTTTATGATCAGATTCAACAAATGCTCACTAAGGGTGGTGGGGATGTTTCATTGCTGTATCAAGGCGCATTAACCTTTATTTATATTGCGATGGTTTATGTCACTTTAGCGGTATTTAACCTGTTTTTTGTCAGCCATTATGTCTTCCGCTGGCGTACCGCGATGAATGATTATTACACCGCACATTGGGAGCAGTTACGTCATATTGAAGGTGCATCACAACGTATCCAGGAAGATACCATGCGCTTTGCCAAAACCACGGAGCAGTTAAGTGTTTCCTTGATCGAAGCGCTGATGTTGCTGATGGCATTCCTGCCGATCTTATATCAGCTCTCTAGTCATGTGAAAGTTTTACCGATTGTAGGGGAAATACCGCATGCTTTAATGTGGGCCTCGATCGGCTGGGCGGTATTGGGTACGGTCATTTTAATGGTCGTGGGAATGAAATTGCCCGGACTGGAGTTCAATAACCAGAAAGTTGAGGCAGCCTATCGTAAAGAGCTGGTCTATGGCGAAGACTATGCTGATCGCGCACATCCGCTGACATTACAAGAACTGTTTAGCCGGGTACGCTGGAATTATTTCCGGTTATATTTTCACTATGCTTATTTCAACATGGTTCGGATCTGGTACTTGCAGTTAGACAATATTTACGGATTATTTATTCTGTTTCCAAGTATTGCAGCAGGGGCAATTACTCTTGGTTTGATGATGCAAATCCTGAATGTATTTGGCAAAGTGCGGGAATCTTTCCAGTATCTGATTCTGTCTTGGCCGACGATTATTGAACTGATGTCGATCTATAAACGCTTAAAAGCATTTGAATCACATATTGATTAATTTTTTCTCATATTATTATCCTGCTTTATCAGCCAAACAGTTTTAGGTTTGGCTTTTTTTAGGGCGAGTTAATTTACAAAATCCAATGGAAAATATCGATCTGACCGTTGGTCAGATGACTTGGGTAAATCGTGTCAGAACCTCCCAATATTGGGGTATTCAGATATTTTTTTCTTGTCTAAAATCCTAAGGGCCAGCCAAGATGGCGTTTAATTTCCGGTGGTTTGACGTATAAAAATAACAAATGTACGTTGAGGAAATTATTCTTATGCTGATCTTGTTCAGGCAATGTTATAGCGGATAAAAGGTAAATTTATTACCCATTATAATAAAGGTCTGTAGCGTTCCCTGAATAAGCCGCCGGAGAAGGACTCACCGCCTTCTTCGGTTTTTTATGTGTTTTTTCTATCTTTTTCTTGAGTCCTGAATGGAATTGTTTATTATTTGAACTGATTTAAAAATGATACTTGTGTCAATTTTTATCACATGAAGCTTGGCATAATCAGCAAAGTTGAGGCTGATATGTGCCTTTTTACCATTTAAATATTATAGTTATCAATATCTTGTGTTTGTTGTTTTGTGCTATTTAAGCTATGTTATACGGGATTTTGGGGTTGAGATATTTGCTGTGAAGCTAAAAGTAATAATTCTAATAATAGGGGCAGCAGCTTTAGCTGGATGTAATAGCGTGAATCGGTTGAAATCAGAGGTGTTACATCCTTTTGCCAGTCCGGAAGAACTAATTGCCAAACGGGCTTTGAATCAACGTGATGGTAGTGCAAAAGATTATGTTTATCTTTGGGGACAAGCTCAGAAAAATAACACGACTCAGGCCATGTATCCGCGTTCGATACTGACGCAATATTGTCATGAACAGGGTGGTAAATTTTCACTGCTGTATAAAAGTAATTTTAGTGCAGTGGCAGATGTTGCCCAGCGTAAACGCCTGAGTGCCAATCGGGGTGTTGTACAAGGTAGTGGTGCCTATCAGTGTCGTATGGATGACCTGACTGAAAGCTGGATTGTCTCGATTGAGCCAATTTCTGAACGACAAGTTGATAAAACTAGCCAGACACGTAGTGTTCGACTATTCACCCAGGTCATGAGTCTTTCTCAAGCAAAAAACTTTTATCGTCCAACTAAAGCCAGGGTTGCTGTGGAGAAAACCACACCTGCATCGATAAAAAGCACGACTTCTCCTAAGACTCCTGCCGCAAAGACGACAAATGAGCTGAAGGAATCAGCACGTAAAGAATTAGAGCGAAAGGAATTAGAAAGAAAAGAGCTTGAGAAAAAAGAAGCAGAGAAAAAGCAGCTAGCAGCGGCATCAGCTCGAGCTGCGGTAGCAGAAACACCGCAACAACATCAGATGAAAATCTATGTGGCAGCGCGACGTGATATTAATAGCGGTAAGAATCTGAATAATGCCTGTAACAACGCCCAGCGTGCCTATAACTATGGCAAATTGCAGGGCACAGAGGGAACACGTGTCTATACTGAATCAGGGATGCTGGTAGCGCGCTGTTTAACCAGTGTGCCGAGTTATAGCAGCCGTTTTTCCAATGCCAAAGGTCAGGCGGTAAAAATTTTGCAAAACCTGGCCAATAATTATAATCATGCCGGAGCAAAGAATATGCTCAGGCAGGTGAAGTAGGACTATTTTTTCCTTCTTAATCCATCCTCTTTCGAGCATCCTTAAAATACATTCTGAGGATGCTTTCACTCGCCTTTTTTTTAAAGTGGCGTCTTAAAAAATGCTGAACAGAGACGGGGATTTCTAATCTCAAACTCACATTTACACTCAATACACCTAATCAGATATCGGTCTTTTGCCCGTGGCTTGTGTATTGCCATAAATTACAGAGTAATAACACGGGCAAGGTGCGAGTCTATGATACAAAGTAGCTGATTGTTAAAAAAGAGATTCGCTTATGTCACGCCAAACTGAGGTTATCCGTCGCAGATTTACAGCTAAAATTCGGTGGGGATTAATGGCAATGGCCTTGATGGCTACCACCCAAATGGCTATTGCGGGGCCAACCGTCGAGCAGCTGAGTAACTGTCTGGTGAAATCCACCACGGCAGCAGATAAAACAACGGTGCTGCAATGGACCTTTGTTGCCTTATCTGCACATCCGGAATTGAAGAAATTCAGTAATGTGAATGAAGCACAAAGAACCCAGCTGGATAAAAATTTAGCCCAAGTATTGCAGCGTATATTGGTAGAGCAATGTTCTGCACAGACCAAAGCGGTAATTGCTGCGGAAGGCGTACAAGCGGTGGGTGACAGTTTTCAGGAACTTGGACGGATTACCGGTGAGGAAATTTTAGAAAATCCTGAAATGAAAAGTCAGCTTAAAGGTGTGCTGCGTTATGTGGATTTAAATAAACTGGTGGTCACTTTCTTGACACCGGATGTGTGGAATAAGTTGGGTGAGTTAAGAGGGAAATAACTGATTGAATGCATGCGTGCCAGGGTTCAATTATGGTATTTATTATGAATAACATAAATGAAAAGATAGGGGTTGTTATGTTCAAACGCACTGCTTTATTGGGTTTAAGTATGTTTATACTTCCTCCTGCGCTGTACGCAGGGGACAATGATTTGAGTCGGCAATACTCAAATTGTATGGATCGCTCAGGTGGCGTTACTGTAAATATGCTGGATTGTATTGCGGCCGAAACAGATCGCCAAGATACACGGTTAAATAATGCCTATAAACAGACGATGGCATCGCTGAATGCAAACCGTAAAAAACAGCTTCAAGAGGTTCAGCGTCTCTGGATTCGCTATCGTGATGCCAATTGCGATTTTTATGCCGACCCGAATGGAGGGACGATTGCAACTGTAAATAGCAATAGTTGTTACATGGAAGCGACTGCCGCACGTGCGACTGAATTAGAAAATTTAAGAGAAGAGTATTAATTTAAAAAAATCCTCTCCCTAGCCCTCATCCTTTCTTGCGCTTCATTTTAAAGCAGTGCTTTAAAACTTGCTCAGGAGAGGGAACCACGCGTATCAATTGATGACGTGGCAAGTCCTCCTTTGAAAAAGGGGGATTTGGGGGGATTAATGATTACAATAAATCAGGATAAAATTTCTCAAATTCTTTATTCACAGCTTCACCACGCAGCAAATAGCCTTTCGGTTGGATATAACTATAAATTTCTCGTGTAGGCTGTTCATGCCAACCAATGTTAAAGGCACAGAGTTTTGGAAAAAATTGTAGGTGACTGTAATTCAGATTGTTATGAATCCAATAAGCGAGTTGTTCCCAATTGGCTTGGTCTTTTTCATAGAGTTCTAAAAATGCAGGAACGACAATACATGCCGTTGCGCCATAACCTTTTGCATCAGGATAGTCCCATATATGATTGAAAATTTTCTTAAATTTATATTGTAAACTTGCCTTCTATTTTGATATTTATGAATTTTAATAACTTAATTTTTGGGCATGTCGTGCATATATGTTATTTGTGTGGATTAGAATTAATAAGCTTAAAAGGGCTTAAGCTAAGTAAAGAACAGAAAATTGAAAAGATAGAAAGTCTTAAAAATAAAGGACAATGTATAACGCATGAAGAACATATTATTCCTAATGCTTTAGGCGGATATCTGAAGTCAGAAGATGTACTATGTGAGGAGTGTGGGAGTAAGTTAAACGATTCTATCGATAAAAAATTTATAGAAAATTTTGATTTCTTGAAAAAACTATTAGATCTTAGAGTAGATCGTTCTTCAAACAAAAATAACCAAACAAAAGCTAAAGTTTATTTATCAAAGTTAAACATTATTTTAGATGTCATGTGGTCTAGTCAAAAGATAGAATGTTTTGGTGCGACTCATCATATAGATCAGAAAGAGAAAAAGCTTCATTTCTTTGGAAAAAAACAAAGAGTGGGAAAATATTTAAAAGAAAAAAGACTTGACTCATTAGGCTACAAGTTAATTATAAAAGAATTTCTAGAGTTGGAAAACGAGGATCGGATTTTTCCAAATTTTAATATTGAGAATCTTAATTTTAAACAAGAATTAGCGAAAATATGTGCAGGCTATGCAACAAAATTAGGTATAAAAAGAGATTTTTTGAATAGAATAATTGACTTTGAAAATCAAAACATTCTAGATAAATTGTGTGTAATTCCTTTTTATCCTTTTACTGAATTGGATATAGAGATTGAAAAGATAAAGTCAGAGTGCTACGAATACCCACATCATTTCTTATCATTATTTACTTTGCAATGTGAAGGACAGGAAGAAAAATTAATTTTTTGTTATGTTGAGTTATTCTCAACATTCCAATGGTATGTCTTATTGTCAGATAACTACACAGAAAATCAAATTTCTGAGGTTTATGCTCAACCTGTATTGTTTAAGGAATTTCAAGAGACAGACTTGGATTACAAACAAGGGAAATATTATTATGATCTTTTAAAGTATGGTGGTTATGACAAACTAACTTGGGACGATTTTAATGGAATGGATTATGAGGAGCAGAAACGGAAAGTTAATCATGTTATGGAGAGAACTAGATATGATTTCTATTACGAAAATTATTTAGATGCTATATTTACTCCGATAACTCATAATTTTTTTTTGAATAAAAATGATAAGTCTCTTAATCTAGGTTTTAATATTAAAGATCTTTATTTAAATGAATATGATGATGAAGGTGAATTAATATCAGAATCAGTGAATGTGAAGCAATATAGGATATTTTATGAAGATAACCTTCCTAGGAGAGAGAAAAAATTTTATGTATTTGAATCCTATAGACAAATGAAAGATAAAGAATTTTTAGAGAAATTAAAAATTTATAATCATACAAAATTTTTTCAGCTTCTAGATTTTATACAAAATAAAACTAAAAACCCGCTCTAAAGCGGGTTTTTTATTCCAAAATTAATCAGTCTCAACCAATCAACTTCTTCATCAATTCATTTACTTGAGCAGGGTTCGCTTTACCTTTTGCTGCTTTCATCACTTGACCAACTAGACCATTGAACGCTTTCTCTTTACCAGATTTATACTCTTCAACCATCTTCTCATTGGCAGCAAGCACGTCTTTAATAATCGCTTCAATCGCGCCTGTATCAGTTTCCTGTTTCAAGCCTTTTTCAGCAATAATCTCGTCCGCAGATTTGCCTTCTTCCCACATAAAGCCGAATACTTGCTTCGCGATCTTACCGTTAATTGTGTTGTCCACAATACGTGCAATCATACCACCAAGTTTTCCAGCTGATACAGGAGAATCAGCCAAATCTAGGCCTGCTTTGTTTAAAGCACCTGAGAATTCGCCCATCACCCAGTTTGCCGCAATCTTACCTTGTGCAGCGCCACCAGCAGCCTTAACCACCTCTTCGTAGAACTCTGACATTTCACGAGTCAATGTAAGCACGTGAGCATCGTACTCAGTCACACCAAAGTCAGTCACAAAACGCGCACGACGTGCCGCAGGAAGCTCAGGCATGGTTGCTTTAATTGCTTCGATTTGTTCGTCCGCAATCACTACAGGCAACAAGTCTGGGTCAGGGAAGTAGCGGTAATCGTTCGCTTCTTCTTTAGAACGCATTGAACGCGTTTCCATCTTTACAGGGTCGAACAGACGCGTTTCCTGATCAATGGTGCCATCCCAGTCCAGAATTTCCATTTGACGTTCAATTTCAACATTGATCGCCTGTTCAATGAAACGGAATGAATTCAGGTTTTTCAATTCACAACGTGTACCGAAAGGTTGACCCGGACGACGTAAAGACACGTTACAGTCACAACGGAACGAACCTTCCGCCATGTTACCGTCAGAAATGCCTAACCAGCGCACTAGCGTGTGAATCGCTTTAATGTATGCAACCGCTTCTTCAACTGAACGCATATCCGGTTCAGATACGATTTCAAGTAAAGGCGTACCTGCACGGTTCAAGTCGATGCCTGACATACCTTCGAACTGGTCATGGATCGATTTACCTGCATCTTCTTCAAGGTGCGCGCGCGTTACGCCAATGCGTTTAACCGTGCCATCTTCAAGTTGAATGTCGATATGCCCCAAGCCCACAATCGGGTTATCCATCTGGCTGATCTGATAACCTTTTGGAGAATCCGGGTAGAAGTAGTTCTTACGTGCAAATACAGATGCCTGGTCGATGTATGCATCGATGCCCAAACCAAAGCGAATCGCAAGATCAACTACTTCTTTGTTTAATACCGGCAATACGCCCGGCATAGCCAAATCAACCAGGCTGGCTTGCGTGTTTGGATCATTACCGAAAACAGTCGATGAACCTGAAAAAATTTTGGTATTGGTGGCAAGCTGAGTGTGAATCTCGATACCAATAACGACTTCCCAACCATCAATCAGGTTGGATTTTGGTTTAGCCGATTTTTGAGCTTGAGCCATTATGCGTTCTCCTCAGCAATTGCAGCGCGTTTTGTATGCCAATCGGTGGCCTGTTGATACTGGTGTACCACAGACAACAATTGAGATTCTGACCAGTAATTACCAATCAGCTGTAAGCCAACTGGCAAGTTATTTTGGTCAAAACCGACAGGCGCGTTAATCGCAGGAAGACCTGCCAGATTTACCGCAAGCGTATAAATATCGCCCAGGTACATTTCAACTGGCGTTAAATCTGCACCAATTTTATAGGCAGTCGTTGGCGCAGAAGGTGCTGCAATGACATCGACCGATTCAAATGCTTTAAGGAAATCTTGCTGGATCAGGCGACGTACTTTCTGTGCTTTTACATAGTAAGCATCGTAATAACCTGCAGACAGGGCATACGTACCAATCAGGATACGGCGTTGCACTTCTGCACCAAAACCTTCTGAACGTGAACGCTTGTACAGGTCCATCAGGTCCACAGGATTTTCTGCGCGATAGCCATAACGTACGCCATCAAAACGTGATAGGTTCGAAGAAGCTTCGGCAGGTGCGATCAGGTAATAAGTCGGAACATAGCTTTCAGTCATGTTGAGGTCGATCTCAACAAGCGTAGCGCCCATTTCTTCTAACTTTTTAAGTGATTCTTCGACACGTGCTTTAACATCTTCAGCTAGGCCAGCAACATTAAAATACTGTTTTGGAATACCAATGCGTAAACCTTTTACTGAGGTAGCGTTCAGGTTCGCGACATAGTTATCTACCACTTGATCCATTGAAGTTGAATCTTTGGCATCATGACCGGCCATGACATTCATCAGGTAAGCACAGTCTTCTGCAGAACGTGCCATTGGACCACCTTGGTCTAGTGATGATGCATAAGCAATCATACCGAAGCGCGATACACGACCGTAAGTCGGTTTAAGACCGGTCAGACCACAGAATGATGCAGGTTGACGGATTGAACCACCGGTGTCAGTACCAGTTGCAAATGGTGCCAAATCCGCTGCCACAGCTGCTGCAGAACCGCCTGAAGAACCACCAGGGACATGGCCCAGGTTCCAAGGGTTGGCAGTTGCGCCGTAATATGAGTTCTCAGAGGTCGAACCCATCGCGAATTCGTCCATGTTCACTTTACCCAAAGTGACCAGGCCCGCAGCTTTACCTTTCGCTACAACGGTTGCGTCGTAAGGAGAGATAAAATTGTCCAGCATTTTTGAACCGGCAGTGGTTTTAATGCCTTGGGTACAGAAAATATCTTTGTGGGCAACTGGCACACCAGTCAGGGCAGAGGCATTGCCAGCTTTGATTGCAGCATCGGCAGCATCAGCTTGAGCCAATGCCTGTTCAGCAGTCACGGTCACATAAGCCTTGACCTGTGCATCAATTTTTTCGATGCGTTTTAAATAGTGTTGAGTCAATTCGCGGGATGAAAATTGAGCATTTGCCAAACCTTCAGTCAGTTCACGAATGGATAAGCGGTGTAAATCTGTCATGAGAAATAATTCTTTACGTTTAATTTAATAAAAAGAATGAACTGGGTAATAATTACTCAATCACGCGTGGGACGAGATACAAACCGTCCTGTACAGCAGGTGCAACTGCTTGGTATTCCTCACGATGATTGCTTTCCGACACGACATCTTCACGTAAAGGCTGTGGGTGGTCGAAAGGGCTTTTCAGTGGTTCAACACCGTCGGTATTGATGCCTTTCAGGGTTTCCATCATGCCTAAAATTTTATTTAAACTTTGAGCATATTCAGCAGATTGCGTATCATTGAGAGATAACCTTGCAAGGTTGGCAATGGCTGAAACTGTTTCTGCACTTAAATCTGCAGAATGCTGTGCATCCGATGTAGACATAATATTACCTAATCAGTATTAAAAAAATTCAAATTATCATGCGTTATGATAAGCGATTGACTTGTCCAAATCATCACATTTAGTTAAAGTGGCCACCTTGCGTCCATATAAAGTTTAACTGAGAACGTCCCCGTGATTCTAAAACGACTAATAGGCTTGTTTTCGCCCGATCTTGCCATTGATTTAGGTACAGCAAATACACTTATTTATGCGCCAGGACGAGGCATTATATTAAATGAACCGACGGTTGTAGCCATCCGTCATAGTGGTTCACATAAAATTGTTGCGGCAGTCGGTCTTGAAGCGAAGCAAATGCTAGGTCGTACCCCAGCCAATATCTCAGCGATCCGTCCTATGAAAGACGGTGTGATTGCGGATTTTGAAGTCACTGAGACCATGCTGAATCAGTTTATTCGCAAAGTACATGAAAACCGTTTATTTACTCCGGCACCGCGTGTCGTGGTTTGCGTGCCATGTAAATCAACCCTTGTTGAGCGCCGTGCCATTCGTGAAGCCGTGTTTAATGCGGGCGCACGTGATGTACGTTTAATCGAAGAGCCGATGGCAGCAGCGATTGGTGCAGGTATGCCAGTTGAGCAAGCCTGTGGTTCGATGGTGGTTGATGTGGGCGGTGGTACCACTGAAATTGCGATTATCTCGTTGCAGGGTTGTGTTTATGCAGATTCGTTACGTATCGGCGGTGATGTATTTGATGAGCAGATCATTAACTATGTGCGTAAAGCGCATGGCTGTGTGATCGGCGAAACCACGGCTGAAGTGATCAAAAAAGAAGTGGGTATGGCGTTGCCAGATGAAGGCGCTAAACCGCTTGAAATTGAAGTTCGTGGCCGTAACCTCGCAGAAGGTGTGCCTCGTGCGATTGTGGTCAATTCAGACGAAGTGACCCAAGCGATTTCTGATCCATTGCAAAACATCGTGTCTGCGGTGAAATCTGCTTTAGAACATACCCCTCCTGAGCTTTCTTCGGACATCGCTGAACGTGGTATCGTGTTAACCGGTGGTGGTGCATTGCTACGTAATCTTGACAAACTGCTTGCCAAAGAAACTGGCCTGCCAGTGGTAGTGGCAGAAGATCCACTATCATGTGTGACTCGTGGTGGCGGCAAGGTACTCGAATTTTTCGACAACCCAAATCATGACATGTTATTCGTAGGCTAAGAAAAGGATTCGGCGGGTGCAAGCACATCTGTTTTCTCGACAACCGCCATCTTTTCGCTCTTTTATCATTGCATTGGTAACATGCTTGGTGGTGCTTTTCTTTGATTGGCGCATGCCGCATGTTGTTCAACCTGCAAGGGATGTCCTGTACGCTGCTTATAATCCTATTTATGCGGTGGCCAGCTATCCGGTATTGTCGCGAGAGTGGTTGAATCAACAAACCAAGTCTGAAGCTCAATTGCGTCGGGAAAATACCGCGATGCAGGCCGAGCTGTTACAGGCACAGGTACGCTTACAAAAAATCTCTGAACTTTCTGCTGAAAATACCCGTTTGCGCGGTCTATTGGACACGCCGCTGATCATTGATGGACGTATTGAAATTGCCGAAGTGATTGGCACCGATGCCGATCCATTACGGCATATTATCGTGATCAACCGTGGTTCGAATAACGAGCTGAAAGTCGGGCAAACGGTACTGGATGACAAGGGGATCATGGGGCAGATTATCAATGTCTATCCGCATAGTAGCCGGGTCATGCTGTTGTCTGATAAAGAACATTCACTGTCAGTGCGCCTGGAACATACTGGGATGCGTGCCATTGTCTCGGGTACGGGTGATCTGGGACGTTTAAAAATGGAATATGTACCGACCAGTGCCAATATCAAGGTCGGTGAAAAAGTCTATAGTTCGGGCTTGGGACAACATTTCCCGGCAGGTTATCTGGTGGGGCAGGTGTCTAAAGTACAACGCCATAATTCTGGTGAATTTGCCCAGATTGATGTGACGCCTGCGGCTCAACTCGCCGGTGGACATCATGTCGTAGTGTTATTTTCCGATTCATTAGCGATGGAGCAACCGCATGTCAATCGCTAAGATGAAATCCAGAAAGCATCGTGATCCTTTAATGGCTATTGTCATTTCGGTGATTGTGGCTTCTATTTTAATGGTCTATCCACTTTCCTATAATCTCTCGGGCTGGCGTCCGCTGTTTATGCTGATGATCATGCTCTTCTGGGTGTTATGTCAGCCAACCTGGTGCGGGATCTGGTTTGCCTTTGGCACCGGTATTTTTATTGATCTGTTGCTGGATGCACCTTTGGGTCTGAATGCGCTGAGCTTTATCATTATTGCCTTTTTAGCTCGCTTTCTGACCCGTGAACGCCGTATCCTGACCTTTAATAATCTCTGGGTGATTATGGGGCTGGCGATTGTCGCATATCTGCTGATGATCTTTTTTACCCAGATTATAGCTGGCGTGCAATTTTCTTATGCACGGCACTGGATTCCGATGGTGACCAGTATTCTGGTTTGGCCTGCTATTTATTATATGCTCAAAAAATGGCGCATATAATTCTAGCTTCGAGCTCACCCCGGCGTCGCGAGTTATTGCAACAACTCGGGCTGAGCTTCGATATTTACAGTCCCGAGATCGACGAATCTGTACAAGCAGGCGAGTCGGTCGCAGCCTATGTTGAACGTCTGGCACGAGCCAAAGCAGATGCCGTGGCTGAGTATTATCCAGATGCCATCATCATTGCTGCGGATACCAGTCTGGGGGTGGATCAGGAGATTCTGGGTAAGCCTGAATCCAAACAACATGCGATTGAAATGTGGACAAAAATCTCCGGTCGATGGCATGATGTCTATAGCGGTGTCTGTGTTCGTACAAAGCATGAAAAATACAGTATAGTGGTACGCACACAGGTCGAATTTCAAATCCTGAGCGCCGTAGATATGGAAAGTTACTGGGCGACAGGTGAGCCACTGGGTAAAGCCGGGGCTTATGCGATTCAAGGAATTGCAGCACGTTATATTCCAAAAATACAGGGCAGTTATTCCAATGTGGTCGGCTTGCCTTTATATGAGACAGTACAGTTATTACAGACGGTTAAGGCACTAAATTAACTGCTGAAAAGAATTCTTATAATGTTTTGAGTGTAGTTATGTCTGACGAGTTGTTGATTAATGTCACGCCGATGGAATGTCGGGTCGCGTTAATTGAAAACGGCACGGTCAATGAACTGTTTGTCGAGCGTACGGCCAAGCGTGGCCTGGTAGGGAATGTCTATAAAGGAAAAGTGGTGCGGGTCTTACCCGGCATGCAGGCTGCTTTCGTGGATATCGGACTTTCTCGTACTGCGTTTTTACATATCAATGATATGGTCTGGCCCCGCAATCAACCGACGCCGAATGTCTTTGAGTTACTTCAACCGGGACAAGTCCTCACGGTTCAGGTGATGAAAGATATGCTCGGTACCAAAGGCGCACGCCTGTCTACCGATCTGTCGATTCCTTCGCGTTATTTGGTGCTGATGCCATATGGCAATCATATAGGTGTATCACAACGGATTGAATCTGAGGAAGAGCGCAATCGCTTGCGTTCCATCATTGAGCGGATTCAGGCAGAACATAAGCTGCCGGGTTCAGTGATTGTGCGTACTGCGGCAGAAGGGATTGAAGAAGAAGCCATCGCACAGGATATGGCTTATCTGGCCAAGCTTTGGGAATATATCCAGCGCAAGCAGAAGATTATTGCAGTACCATCTTTGATCTTTGAAGAATTGCCTTTGCCGCAACGGGTGATTCGTGATCTGGCCAATGAAGAAACTGCTAAAATTTACGTGGATTCACGTGAAATTCATGCCAAGTTGCAGGAATTTGTCGAAGAATTTGTCCCGAACATGAAAGACCGTTTGCTGCATTATCCGGGCGAGCGGCCAATTTTCGACTTGTATAATGTCGAAGAAGATCTGCAAAAGGCATTGCAAACTCGTGTCGCATTGAAGTCTGGCGGTTATCTGATGATTGACCAGACTGAAGCCATGGCCACAATTGATGTCAATACCGGTTCTTATGTTGGTGGCCGTTCGTTGGAAGATACGGTTTTTAAAACCAATATGGAAGCGACGGATGTTATCGCGCGTCAGTTACGTCTGCGTAATCTCGGCGGCATTATTATCATCGACTTCATCGATATGCAGGAAGCGCAGCATCGTGAAGAAGTGATGAAACAGTTTGAGCGCATGTTAGAACGTGACCACGCCAAGACCAAGATTACTCAGGTATCAGAACTGGGCTTGGTGGAAATGACCCGGAAACGCACCCGTGAGTCGCTGGAACATCTGCTGTGCGAGTCTTGTCCGACCTGTCAAGGACGCGGTTATGTCAAAACAGCCGAGTCAGTATGTTACGAAATATTCAGGGAGATTCTGCGTTATGCTCGTGCTTATGAGTCACAGAGTGGCTTTACTGTCGTTGCGCATCCGGCTGTTATTGATCGATTATTGACGGCAGAAGCGCCTGCAGTCGCTGATCTGGAACATTTCATTAATCGCGTGATTAAGTTCCAGGTGGAAAATCTGTATACGCAAGAGCAATACGATATCATTCTCAGCTGAAATTGTAACAGAATATCGTTAAACACTTGTTACATCTGAAATTTTACAACAGGGCCTTTATTTACAATACTAGATGCATGAATTAGCCAAAGCCGTTTCTTCCAGTTTCAGGCTTAGCAAAAGGAGTGTGTGATGAGTATGAGTAAAGCAGTAATCCATAAAGGCCTAAAACACGTATTAGAACCAAAGACTGTACATGCGGGATATATCGTTGATGAGCGCGGTAATGAAGTTCAAATTACCGCGAGCATGATCCGTAACGTCTGCCATCAATTATTACAACAGTGCCGTACTATTAAAAGCTGATTGCATTTGTGCATTGTTTCTAACTTGTCAAAAATAATTTAAAAAGATTTCAAAAATAAAGAAAAGGGACCAGATCGGTCCCTTTATTCTGTGCTCAAAGACTGGCAAAAATGATCAGCACCTTTGGCAGCCCATCTATCTTATTTATTCATCCGCGGCTAGCTTACCGCCCGTAACTTTGGGACAGGTTCGCCATCTACAATAAGTTCAAAACGTTGAATTTCTTCTTCCAGATGTGTCAGCAAGTTCTGCATTTTCGGCAGGGCATTACGACATGCAGTTAAGCCGACTTCCAGTTTGTCTAGATAGCTGGTCATGGTGATATTCAAGGCCTGACCATCCAGTACGATAGAAGCCGGATAAAGTGCTTCAAGACGTGCACCATTCCAGTAAAGGGGCTCTTGTGGTCCAGGTACATTGGAAATAATGACGTTAAACGCCTGACGTGTCGGCATTAAACCGGAGGCAATATTCAGACCTGCTGCACCGTAGACAAAGGCACTATAGTTCAAAATCTGGTTGGCATTCATACGTTTGAAGCGTTCTTTGGCACTCAGTACACTACGGCGTACGATCTTGAGACGTTCCAGCGGATCTTCTTTATGCGTACCCAGATTGGCCAGAATCATGGTAATACGGTTGGATATATCTGAATCGTCACTGCGAACAGAAGCTGGAACCATAGCAATTAACGGTTTTTTCGGTAAGGCATTTTGCGATAATAAATATTCACGTAATGCACCTGAACAAATGGCCAGGACGATATCATTAATGGTCACGCCCAATGCCTTAGAAATATGACGTAAACGTGAAAATTCGAAAGACTGGGCTGCAAAGCGACGTGAAGCACTGACGCGTTGATTCAGAATACTGCTTGGCGCCTGAAAGCTGGATACATAATCCGGATTGCGTCCCATATCTTTCATGACGGTTTGCGACAGTTCATAAGCAACTCGTGGCGCACATTCCAGTTGCCCCTTAATGGTCTGCAGGACATTTTTAAACCTGTTCACTTTAGGTGCTTTCAGGCGTTTAGCACGTGGCCCTTCTACACACCACGGCGGTACAATACTCTTGGCATGGGGGTCAAATGAAAGTGATTTTTCTACCAGACGCATGCCGGCAATCCCATCTACCATGGCATGGTGAATTTTGAAATACATGGCAAAACGGTTACCTTCAATACCTTCAATAATATGACAGGTCCATAAAGGTTTGGCACGATCAATCAGGGCACTATGTTCTTGAGAAATATAGGTCAGCAATTCACGGATACGGCCCGGTTTTGGCAGGGCGATATGACGAAAATGATGATCTAAATCAAATTCTTGGTCTTCATCCCAAAACAGGCCGTTTAAATAATTGTTAAAAGGTGGGATTGGAGAGCATTTCGAATTTTGGATATCCGTGACTAGATCCTGAATAAAGGAAGCTGGCGCATTGTCGGGAATTTGGAATAAAAATAGTCCACCTACATGCATAGGCTGCTGCCGTTTCTCTAAAGTTAAGAAAATAAAATCAATTGGATGTAATGGACGCATAGCGTGGATTGCCTCACTGCATTCTCTATGGCTTTTTTGCTAAAAGGCCTTGTTAGAATTATTACTTTAGTTTTTAAAGTATATCTTTTTTAGCATATAA
The DNA here is from genome assembly GCF_000367905.1 of Acinetobacter sp. CIP A162. Taxonomy (GTDB): domain Bacteria; phylum Pseudomonadota; class Gammaproteobacteria; order Pseudomonadales; family Moraxellaceae; genus Acinetobacter; species Acinetobacter lwoffii. Next base: position 231,599 of record NZ_KB849159.1, read on the forward strand.
ATGAACTGCTTTATCTTGCCTCAACTGTGAAAAAGTGGCTATTGACAAGAACAAAATATCTTCCTAAGTTTATGAAATGTGAAAATTTTAGTTTTAAAATAGATTTCTAAAAATAGTATTTTCTAGGCGAAGTGGAGTGTAACTTAATAATTATGTGTTATTAGAAGAATAGCATTGTGTTCAATTTCACATTTTATGCAAATAAATCAATGAGCTAAAATTTTATCAATTCTTTAATTAAAATAATATTATCCCGATAAAAGGTAATTTCTATCTTGTCACTAAATGTAAAATTATCAATTAAAAAAGACTATCTTTATTAAAAAAATAGCCTTTCAATCAATAGGAGCGATAAAACTTAACTTTATTTTTTTAGATTGCCAGCATGTAAGCCACATTCTTTATGGGTGGCTTCTTCCCACCACCAGCGGCCTTCGCGTTCATGCTGATTTGGCAGCACAGGGCGAGTACAAGGTTCACAGCCGATAGAAACAAAACCTTTCTCATGCAGGGCATTATAAGGGACTTCCATCATACGGATATAACTCCAGACATCTGCACTGGACCAGTTGGCTAGAGGATTGTACTTAATCAACTGCTTTCCAGGACCGGAGAAACCTGGATCTGCCTGAACCACAGGAATTTCATTACGGGTACCCGGGCTTTGGTCTTTACGCTGACCGGTAATCCAGCCATCCAGCGTGGCCAGTTTTTTACGCAGTGGTTGAACCTTGCGTATACCGCAACATTCTTGATGGCCATCTTCAAAGAAACTGAATAAACCTTTTGTCGTCACTAGATTTTGCACGTCTGCAGTTTCGGGGAAGCAGATTTCAATCTCGATATTATAATGCTTACGCACCCGCTCAATAAACTGATAGGTCTCTGCATGTAAACGTCCAGTATCCAGACTGAATACCCGGAATGGTTTACCCAGATGAGAGGCCATATCAATCAATACAACATCTTCGGCCCCAGAAAATGAAATCGCAATTTCACCTTGCTGGCTCAGTGCAAGTGCCAAGATTTCATTAGGCGATTTATCTGCATATTCAGATGCAAGTGCATCAATACGATCAATAGTAGGAATGATGGTCATGAGAGTCCTGGCGATATAGGCTTGGAAAGGACATGGCCTATATTAATTAATTTCACATCTATTTTAATAGAATTGATTTAGTTGACTTATCACTAAAAAATAAATACTTATGAAAAAAATAGATTTAAAAAAGTACAGTGCAAAATCTATTTCTTCAGCTATGATAGTGCAAAATTTTTTCAATACAACTCAGAGGGAATGTTCATGGAAGTCGTATGTCTAGATTTAGAAGGCGTGTTGGTTCCAGAAATCTGGATTAACTTTGCCAAAAAAACCGGGATTAAAGAGCTTGAAGCGACGACTCGTGACATTCCTGACTATGATGTACTGATGACCCAACGTCTGAATATTTTAAAACAGCACGGTTTAGGCTTGAACGATATTCAGGAAGTGATTGCAGAAATGGGGCCGTTCCCAGGAGCAAAAGAATTTGTGAAATGGGTGAGTACGCATTTTCAATTAATTATTCTTTCAGATACTTTCTATGAATTTGCACATCCATTGATGAAGCAACTGGATTGGCCGACGATTTTCTGTCATAAACTGGAAACAGATGAAGCAGGCATGATCTCGGCTTATAAACTTCGTCAGCCGGACCAAAAACGTCAAGCCGTAAAAGCATTACATGGCTTGAACTTCCGTGTGATTGCAGCAGGAGATTCTTATAATGATACCACGATGCTAGGTGAAGCAGATCATGGTTTCCTATTTGATGCGCCTGAAAATGTGATTGCTGAATTCCCGCAATTCCCGCCAATTCGTGGTTATGATGCGTTAAAAGAAGCGATTCGTAATGCTTCAGTACGTGATATTCCAGCTTAATATTTAAGTGTATGTAATAAAAGAAAGGGCGCTTATAGCGCCCTTTCTTGTTGAATACTAATTTTTTAACGCAATTAGAAACGGTAACCGATTTTCATACCATAGCCGATTGCATGGTTGTCTTCAAAGCTACCTTTTACTTCACCACCTGTTTGTGCTTGTGCATCTCCTAGCCAGAAGTATTTAACCCCAGCCTGGATAAAATAGTTTTCTGCAGGGCTGTATTGGCCGCCTAGACCGACACTCCAATAACCTTCAGTTGGACCCAAGGTGGTTACCGGGTTTCCTGCGCCAGAGTCATAACCTACAGCAGCAGAGCCTGACCATTTAACGTTAAATTTATGACCTAAACCCACATTTGCAGACCATTGATCATCTGAATAATCGACAAGATTCTGCTGTTTTCCGGTGAGTGCGCCAGTTAGCTGAGATAAATAAGCAGGTTTTACTGCAAACTGATCCCAATGTACCCAGCGAATATTAGCAAAGGCTAAGGTATTTTTTGCAATGCCTGACTGTAAGTCAATGTTGACTGATTGTGGTGTAGTAATTTCCGCTTTATGGTAAGTTGGAATTACTGGTTTACCTAATAATGTGCCAGTTAATCCAGGAATATATAAAGCCCCATCTGTACCAAAACCGAAGGTTTCTGTGGTATCTAATTCATGTTTAATTTCAGAGCGATAAGTCACAGCAGCTTTTAAGGCAATTTCAGGAATAGAATATGCAAAACCAGCTAACCAACCGTAAGCTTCACTTTCTTTAAGGTCAATATCATAACCGCCAAGAACTTGCGGGCCTCTATAAGCTGTACCACGTAGGGAGACTTTCGCCTTTACGCTTTGATAGACAGGTCCGGCATAAACATTCCAGTTCTCATTTGGCTGATACCCTATAAGTGCTGTAATGCTATTGGTTTTTACTTCAACAGAAGTGCCTTCCAATACACCAGTATTGGTATTTACTGTAGCAAAAGCATTAGATTCAGGCGCATATTGAGAGTCAGCTCCAAATGGCTGGTCATAAAGTAAACCCAGAGATATTTTATCAGTTGCCTGAATTTTTATAGCAGCAGTAGGGAAGTAGTAATCTTCAGCCATATCGCTGACTTTATTGCCGGCATTGTCTTTACCTTGAACTTCTGGATCTAAAACAGAAATACCTGCTTCCGCATAGTTACCCGGCTGTAAAAAAGCAGAAATAGATTGACCAGAACGGTCTAAGCCAGCTGCTTGAACTGCAGAAAGAGGTAAAGTGCTAAGTACAATAGCAGAATAAATTTTATTGAGCTTCATGGTACGTTCCCTGATGCCATCTGTAACAAAAATGTGCAGGAAAAGTAACATAATTTTAAAAAGAGTAAATACTCAGCTCTGTTGAAGAAATGAACTAAGGCGGTTAAGGAAAGGGCTTGATTAGAGTTTTTATACTAATTTTATTGGTATAAATATATGAAAAATATCAGATTAAATTAACTTTAAATAATGTGAAAGGATTGAAGTTCTATTAATTTTAATTGGTGCTAAAATAATCGAATGATATGCAAGTGTATAAAATTAGAGTTAAAAAATAAAAACCACTCGAAAGTGGTTTTTATTTAATCAGAGCTTAGAAGCGATAGCCGATTTTCAGACCATATGCCCATGCATCGTTATCTTCAAATTCAGCAACATACTCAGGACCACCAGCTTGTGCACCAGTTTGTGCTTTTGCATCACCTAACATGAAGTATTTTACACCACCAGCAATGAAAGTGGCTGGGGTTGGGCTGTATTGAAGACCTAGGCCAACATTCCAGTAACCTTCAGTTGGACCAAGTGTAGATACAGGGTTGCCTGCACCAGAATCCCAACCTACTGATACGTTACCAGCCCATAGGTCATTAAATTTACGGCCTACACCTACAGTTGCTGAAATTTGGTCATCTTCATATTCAACCAGATTAAAGCCATTTGGACGACCTATTAGAGGGCCTACAGCTTCACTTACATTGCCAAATTGGTAAGGACGAATAGAAAAGTTTGACCAGTCTACCCAGCGTACATTAGCGAAAGCTACAGTATTTGCCATTACACCTGTTTGGAAATCCAAGTTTACAGATTGAGGTGTAGTAATTTTGGTTTTTCCAGAATCATCTAGAGTAGCAAGCTGAGCAGGAGAAACACCTAGACCACCTAATACAGTTGTTAGTAAAGGGAAGTTTAAAAGTGATAAGTCTTCAGAAGCTGAAATATCATGGTCAATTTCTGAACGATAAGTTACAGAAGCTTTTAAAGCAATATCTGGGATTTGGAAGGCTAAACCTGCTAACCAGCCTGTACCACTTGTTTCTTTAAATGTCGCATCATAACCATTGAAAAGGCTATATGCTTGACCGCGTAAGCTTAGATTCCCTTTAACGGTTTGATAGACACCACCACCATAGATATTCCAGTTTTCAGTCGGTTGGTAACCAAAAACTAAAGATAGGTTTTGAGTATCTACTTCAACTTTAGTATTGCCTTCGCCTAAGAAATTATTACCTGCAGCAAGTGCTCCAGTTAACTGTTGAAAAGCTGGACTACTTCTAACTTGTGCTTCAGCACCTGCTAGCGTTTGTTCATTTACTGGTGCTCCTAGGGCTTCAAGAGCTGCAACTGCTCTAGCGCGTACAATATTGTTTATTGCACCAGTTGATAAGATAGTGTCTGTACCTGGGTTTGAAGTAAAGACATTAGTGCCTTGGTATTCAGCATCAGCACCATATGGTTGATCATATAAAATACCAACTGAGAATTTTTCAGTAGGTTGAAACTTTAATGCTGCACTTGGGAAATAGTAATCACCAGCCATATCATCAATATTACGGCGTGTTTCACTTGTACCAGCTTCTTTACCAGATACATCTGGGTCTAGGACAGAAATACCTGCTTCAAAATAATTACCTGGTTGCAGGAAGGCCGCCATTGATTGGCCTGAACGATCTAGAGCTGCTGCAAAAGCACCCGTCATTGGTACAGTTGCAAGAATCATTGCAGTAGTTAATGTTTTTAATTTCATTTACGTCTTTCCTTGAGGTACAAATTTATATCTAGCGTTGTTGTTTGCACTTATTAAATTCTTGGAGATTTCGGGTATTTATCCGCAATCATTTGTTACTCCATGTGACAAAAATAGCACAATTAAAATAAGAGTAAATGCTCTAGAAAAAACTAATTAGTCTAAAAAAGCATCAAAATAGAGTTTTTACACCAAAAAATAGCCTCATTTTGAAATAAGTATTTGAAAGTAAAAGAAATAAAATAATGAAGAAAAAATGATTTTTTGTATAAAAAATATTCTAAAAATATGAAGATTAACGCTAATTTTTTGAAGTATAGATCACATTTTGAAAGGATGGTGCGCCCTGCGGGACTCGAACCCACGTCGGTCGCTTAGGAGGCAACTGCTCTATCCAGTTAAGCTAAGGGCGCGAAAAGAAGGCTATTGTACTGTAAAAAATACAAAAAAAAGTTATTGCCGAAGCAATAACTTTTAAGGACTCATAGCTACAGGAGTTGTCTAGGTATTTTTAGGCTTAAGTAACTTAAACAGACCCAACATAATCACAATCCAGACTGGAATCATATAGACCGATTCCTGGAAACCTTGTGTCCACATGATATAAAGAATAGTTGCGATAAAGCCCAGTACCAAGATGTTGCTTGCAGGTGACCACAGAGCAGGGAACGATGTTTTCTGTCCGAGCTTTTTCATGCTCTGAATAAACTTCAAATGAGTTAGGGTGATCATAGCCCAGTTCAAGACCAATGCACCGACTACGATGTAAATCAGATGACTTAAAGCATCTTCAGGCACGAAGTAGTTGAGTAGTACACAGCCGAAAATCAGCACGGCAGAGAACAATACAGCAGGAATTGGCGTACCTTGCTTATTCACTTTCATGAAGACTTTCGGGGCATTTCCTTGCTGCGCTAAACCATACAGCATGCGGCTATTGGCATACATCCCGCTGTTATAGACAGACAAGGCAGCTGTTAAGATAATAAAGTTCAGTAAGTGTGCTGCCCAGCCAATACCCAATTGACTGAAAATCATCACAAACGGACTTTTATCCAGACCGCCGAGTTCCAGCTGATTCCAAGGCACCAGCGATAACAGAATCGTCAATGCACCAACATAGAAAATCAGGATACGGAACACCACCTGATTAATCGCTTTCGGAATGGTTTTTTCTGGATTTTCAGCTTCTGCCGCAGCCATGCCGATCAGTTCAATACCACCGAAGGCGAACATCAGGAAGGCCAGCATGAAGAACAGGCCTTCAAAGCCATTCGGGAAGAAGCCACCCGCAGTCCATAAATTACTGAACGATGCAGTTGATGAAGCATCTGCGGTTAAGATCAGATATAGCCCGAACACAATCATCGAGATGACCGCAGTCACTTTAATGATCGAGAGCCAGAATTCCGATTCACCGTAGAATTTCACATTGCCGAGGTTGACCAGCGTAATCAAGATAAAGAAAAACAGTACCGATGCCCAGGCTGGAATATGCGGCCACCAGTAGTTGATATATTTCGCAACAGCGGTGAGTTCGGTCATGGCCACCAGGATATACAGAATCCAGTAGTTCCAACCTGCAAGGAAACCGGGGAATTTGCCCCAGTATTTATAAGCAAAATGGCTGAATGAACCTGCGACCGGTTCATGAACAATCATCTCACCCAATTGACGCATGATTAAAAATGCAATCAAGCCACCAATGGCATAGCCCAAAATAATAGAAGGACCCGCAGATTGGATCACCTGTGCGGAACCTAAGAATAAGCCTGTGCCAATTGCACCGCCCATGGCGATCAACTGAATATGACGGTTCTTTAAGCCACGCTGAAGTTGTGAAGACTCGTTATTCAAAGTGTTCAGCCCGACAATGGAAAATGATAAGTGGCTGATTGTAATTGATCAGACTAAAGAAGCCTAGTCCATCCTAAGAATGAAATATTGTTGGAGGAGTAATAAAAAATATTCATATAAATAACTGAAATAAAATATAAATGAATCAATATATTAATTTTATTGAAACTGTTACTGATGAGTTCTCTTTTTTCTTGGATAAAATACAAATGCCGTTTTTTTATACTAAGGTCTGGCAGTCAAGCAGTTCTGCTTTCAACATACTATACTTTGAATATAAATATTGAATAACCCGTACGAAAACAAAGACAAGTCAAAGGATGAAATAATTCATGAGTTTTGCCGCCCAAATCAAGATTCCTGCAACCTATATGCGTGGAGGCACCAGTAAAGGTGTTTTCTTTAAGCTGGATAACCTGCCTGTAGAAGCACAACAGCCGGGCCGGATTCGTGATCAGCTTTTGCTGCGCGTGATTGGTAGCCCCGATCCATACGGGAAACAGATCGACGGTATGGGTGGTGCCAGTTCCAGTACCAGTAAAACGGTGATCCTGTCAAAAAGCCAACACGCTGATCATGATGTCGATTATTTATTTGGTCAGGTGTCAATTGACCGTCCTTTTGTGGACTGGAGTGGCAACTGTGGCAATCTGACCGCGGCAGTAGGTGCATTTGCCATTTCCAATGGTCTGGTCGATGCCGAACGTATTCCTGAAAATGGGCTGTGCACGGTACGTATCTGGCAGGCCAATATTCAGAAAACCATTATTGCACATGTGCCGATACAGAATGGACAGGTGCAGGAGTTGGGTGATTTCGAACTGGATGGCGTAACCTTTCCTGCTGCCGAAGTGCAGATCGAGTTTCTGGATCCAGCCGATGACGATGCTGAAGGCGGTTCAATGTTTCCAACAGGTAATCTGGTCGATACTTTGGAAGTTCCCAATATTGGCAGTTTCGAAGTGACCATGATTAATGCCGGCATTCCGACGGTATTTTTGAATGCTGGAGATCTCGGTTATAAGGGTACCGAGCTTCAGGATCATATCAATAATGACGTGGCAGCCCTGACAAAATTTGAGACAATTCGTGCCTATGCAGCGAAGCAGATGGGACTGATTCAGGATATTGCCGAAGCCGTAACCCGACAACATACTCCAAAAATTGCCTTTGTTGCACCACCGAGTAGCTATACCTCTTCAAGTGGCAAAACTGTCACTGAATCAGACACCGATATTCTGGTTCGTGCCTTGTCTATGGGTAAACTCCATCATGCCATGATGGGTACGGCTGCGGTGGCCATTGGTACGGCAGCTGCTATTCCCGGAACATTGGTGAACCGGGTCGCAGGTGGAGTAGAGCGTGAAGCAGTGCGTTTCGGTCATCCTTCCGGGACGTTGAGAGTGGGTGCACAAGCAAGTTTTGAAAATGGTGAGTGGAAAGTGAAGAAAGCGATTATGAGCCGTAGTGCCCGTGTCTTGATGGAAGGCTGGGTGCGCGTACCAGAAGATGTTCTCGTTTAAATGCTGTGCATACATTTAGCCTGAATAAAACCACCGGTTCTGCGGTGGTTTTTTATTGTTTAAAATCTCTGACTTGCTTATTTGATGTTGAATAGCGAATTTCAGCAGAACAATACGATTTATGGCTGAAAATTCAAGGCATTTCTAGGTACAATGCCTGATCAGCGTACAGGCATTTATTCGCTTGTCATTTTATTTTTCTGGACTACGTATTCGAGGCGAATGTGTCATCTATTACTGACGTATCAACCCATGCACTCACTCAAGCACAACACCGCATTCAACAGGATTTATTGACCGCTCTGGAAGCCTTTGCCATTCCGGAACCGTTAAGGTCGGCAGTCCATCATGCTGTGATGCTTGGCGGTAAACGAGTACGTCCAGCGCTATGCTATGCCACCGCCGCATTAAAGCCGAACCAGAATAGCGCTGCAGTGCGCCGTGCAGCGGTTGCGATCGAGTTTATTCACTGCTATTCACTGGCCCATGATGATCTACCATGTATGGACAATGATTTGCTGCGCCGTGGCCAACCGACCTGTCATGTGGCTTATGGGGAAGATACAGCATTGTTGGCAGGTGATATCCTGCAGTCTATGGCTTTTGAAATTTTGGGTAGCCGTCTGTTTGATCAGGGGCCAGCGGTAGAAGCTTCCATTGTACTGAAGCAGATGCAGATTCTGGCAACCGCTTCTTCGAAAATGGTGAATGGTCAGGTTTTAGATTTGCAGTCTGAAGGCAAAAAAATCGATCAGCAAGCACTGGAAAATATTCATCGCAATAAAACCGGTGCTTTGATTAGCGCCGCGATCATGATGGCGGCGGTGACAATCTTTGAAGGCACCGATCTGGCCATTCCTAAATTACGTGAGTTTGGACAGGCGATTGGTCTGGCTTTCCAGGTACAGGACGATATTCTGGATATTATTTCCGATACCGAAGTCTTGGGGAAAACCGCAGGTAAAGATGAACAGGTAGAAAAATCGACTTATCCGGCATTGATGGGTCTAGAGCAGGCCAAAGCCTATGCCCAGCAATTACATGATCAGGCGATCAATGCCTTGAACCATTTTGAAGGTCAGGCGGAAGAGTTGATGCAAATTACCCAGTTCCTGCTCACGCGCAAAAGCTGATTGAAAAATTATTTTTCTAAAAAATTTTAAAGGAACCGCATAAAAAAAGAGGACTTGAAGTCCTCTTTTTAGTTGATACAGAATTATTTACTTTCGTTATACAGGCGTTCAGCTTCTTCAAAACGGTCAGTAATTTCTGCTGTTGGTGCTTTACCCATCAGACTCACCACCACAATCGCCAGCATTGAACAGATAAAGCCAGGAACGATTTCATACAGACCAGTGTCAGCAAACAGGTTCTTCCAGAAAATAACCACGACTGCACCAACGATCATACCCGCCAAGGCACCATTCAAGGTCATACGTTTCCAGAACAATGACAGGATAATCAATGGACCAAAAGCGGCACCAAAACCTGCCCATGCATAAGCCACCAGACCCAGCACTTTAGATTCAGGATTACCCGCCATCCAGATCGCCAGCAAGGCAATCAGCAGTACCATCAAACGTCCAACCCAGACCAGTTCTTTTTGCGAGGCATTTTTACGCAGGAAAGATTTATAGAAGTCTTCTGTCAAAGTGCTTGAACAGACCAAGAGCTGACAGCTTAAAGTACTCATTACTGCCGCCAGAATCGCCGCCAGAACTACACCTGCAATCCATGGGTTAAACAGGATTTTGGTCAGTTCCATAAATACGGTTTCAGGATTGGCATTCACCACGCTTGCCAGTTCTGGATGCTGCTCGAAATAAGCAATACCGAAGAAGCCGGCTGCGACTGCACCGCCCAGACACAGAATCATCCAGGTCATGCCAATACGACGTGCATTTGGAATGGATTTGACTGAATCTGCAGCCATGAAGCGCACCAGAATATGCGGCTGGCCAAAGTAACCCAAACCCCAGGCAAGCAGGGAAATAATTGCAACAAAGCTCAGATTACCCAGAATATTCATTGCTTGAGGACGAGCAGCTTCCAGTGCCAAAGTCACCTGGGACATATCCGAGAACGCCATCAACGTCACGATTGGCGTCAGCAACAGGGCAAAGATCATCAGACCGGCCTGAATGGTATCGGTCCAGCTCACAGCCAGGAAGCCACCAATAAACACATAGCTGATGGTGGCAATGGCACTGATCCAGAGCGCAGTGCTGTAAGACATGTCAAACATGCTTTCGAACAGACGCGCACCTGCAACCATGCCGGAAGCACAGTAAATCGCAAAGAAAATCAGAATCACGAAAGCCGAAACAATACGCAGGATTTTTTTCTGGTCGTTAAAACGATTCGAGAAATAATCCGGCAGGGTCAGGGCATTGTGCTGGACTTCGGTATGCACCCGCAGACGACCAGCGACCAGTAGCCAATTGAGCCAGGCACCAATGATCAGACCGATGGCAATCCACATCTCAGACAGACCAGAAAGATAAATCGCACCGGGCAGACCCATCAGTAGCCAGCCACTCATGTCGGAAGCCCCTGCAGAAAGTGCAGTTACGAAACTCCCTAAACGTCGGCCCCCTAAGATGTAATCGGAAAAGTTGCTTGTCGCGCGATAAGCCATTAGGCCGATCACCACCATTGCGACAATATAGAAAAGAAAAGTAATTAAGGTTGGATTTAGGGAGCTCATACGGTATCCATTTTTAAGTTGGACAGTAGATCGAAACAAGGAATAAGATAGCTGCGAAAAGCTTTAATCCGAAAGCCAGGCAACATCAAATCCAGTAGATTTCAAAAATAAACGCGAAATTTAACCATAAATTCACATTTTTTGCTGAGATTTTCTTGCGCGAATAAAAATAGGCAACCCTCGGGCTGCCTATGTATAAAGTCAAAAGATAAATTAGTTAGGGCGACCCATGACACCGCGGATCGTATTTAACACATCGGCTGGAAGGACCACGGTCTTGGCATTTGGCGACTTGGCCATATCCTGCATGGCTTTAATATACTGTTCACCCAGTAAATAGGCGACCGGAATTTCATTATCACCAATGGCAGAAGTCACCATGTCAATTGCACGTTGTGAAGACTCAGCCAGAACCACTTGCGCTTCGGCATCACGACGTGAGGCTTCCAGACGGCCATCCGCTTCCAGAATTGCGGCCTGTTTTTCACCGTCAGCTTTGGTGACGGTTGCACGACGCTGACGTTCAGCAGCGGCCTGTTCTTCCATCGCGGTCTGCATGGTGATTGAAGGTTTAATATCTTGAATTTCTACAGTTTTTAAGGTAATACCCCAATCCGAAATATCATCGGAAATACTGGATTTCAAGCGTGCCTTAATATGATCACGCGAAGACAGGGCATCATCCAGATCCATTTCACCGACAATCGAACGCAGTGAGGTTTGTACCAGGTTCTGAATCGCCCAGGAATAGTTTTCAATCCCGTACACGGCTTTTTCTGGTGTGGTCAGGTTGATATAGGCCACGGCATTCATCAGCAAAACCGCGTTATCACGGGTAATCACTTCCTGTGAGGGAATATCCAGAACGATATCTTTGGTTGTGACTTTATAGGCGACTTCATCGACATAAGGAATGACAAAATTCAGACCCGGATTTAGCGTGGTGTGGTATTTACCCAGACGCTGTACGATCCATTTGTAGCCTTGCGGCACAATCCGCACACCTTTAAAAATGGTAATCGCAACAAAGGCCAGAAACGCGATAACAATGATAGAACCACCAGACATAGCTTATTCACCTTATTGATTTTGATAATTCGTGCTGTGGGGTTGTACGACCAGATCATTACCCAGAATATCCACGACGCGAACGCGATCTCCGACTTGAACTGGGTCCAGAGTTCGGCATTCCCATTCATCCGAACCTAAAACTGGCATCGGAAAACGCACCCGGATTTGCCCATGATCCAGATTGATCTGAATCACCATGCCCACTTGACCAATGGTCGCCTCACGCGACAGACCGGCTTTGGTCTTGTCAATGGAAAGCGGTTTGATAAACTTGAACCAGAGCAGCGTACACAGTACAGAAAGTACGATCCAGGTCAGGAGCTGGGTCGTCAGTCCCATCATCGGGAACATCCAGTACAGGACGCCAACCATGATGGCACCGATCCCGAACCACAGGGCAGCAAATGCGGGCAGTAGTAATTCCGATAGAATCAGAAGGATGCCTAATACAAACCAGTGCCAAGGTTCAAGAACTAATTCCATATCGTGACCTATATCGCTAAGTATTTAATTAATCATCATCTTTATATGATTGATCTTCAATGTAGCAGATGCGGCCGCAGATGAATATAAAAAATTCATGCATCAAAATTTTGCCGGACGTGGCGGTTTAAATGCCGCGGGAGACTGCTTGAAGTTGCTAATGGCTTTTTCAATAGTACGGATTTTCAGCTGAGCAGCCTTTTCACCTTCCAGAATGGTCGCATTACTGGCTTTCAGGTCTAAAGTACCAATATGGCCGACTTTGGGCTGGATCACCACATTGGCCTGACTCAGTTCCTCATGAATGCTTTGCTGTCCCATAATATTCAGGGTCTGGTCTAGTACGCCCCACATATTTAGAGCCTTATTACCATCCGGACGGGCAGAAATATCCACGGCAATCACAATGTCTGCTCCCATATCTTTGGCGGTCTTGACCGGAATCGGACTGACCAGACCGCCATCGACATATTTGCTTCCACCAATCACTGCAGGCACAAACACATTCGGAATGCTACAGGAAGCACGAACTGCCTGTCCGGCATTGCCTTTAATAAAATCTGCCTTGCGGCCATTGTCCAGGCGAGTGGCAACTGCAGCAAAACGAATTGGGAATTGTTCAATTGGTTTGTTCGCTACATTCTTATTGACGAAATCCTGCAATTTTTGCCCAGCAATAATCCCTTGCCGGTTCAAGGTTAAATCGCGGATATCCGATTCTTTAAAATTCAGGGCAATCTGCTGTAACTGATAAGGCGATTTACCACTGGCATATAAGCTACCGACAAAACTGCCAGCACTGGTTCCGGTGACAATCTTCGGTTTGATGCCGTGTGATTCGAGCACTTTAATGACGCCAATATGGGCAAAACCTTTGGCACCGCCACCACCGAGGGCAATGGCGACGACAGGTTCACGGGCTTTTATTGGCGTGGCAGGCGTGGGTGTTTTAGTGGCTTTGTCACAGGCTGCAAGACTGAATCCAAGACAGCCGATCAAGGCATAACGGGCTAATTTCATTATAAAAACTGGTGATTAAATCAACAAAATTCAGGCTATCACATCAAAAAAAGCCGTATTTGCCTAGTCTTTTTTCAAAAGCTTTTGTAACGGCTTGGCCACCCAGTCAGGATTTTTGGCTGAGAATTTACCTTGATAATGCTGATAAATCTGTTCCAGGTCATATTCATAATCACCAGTCAGATGGTACACGCCCAGGATATGAATGGTCTTGATATCGTAATCAAAGGAAAACATCACAATCGGCAAATGGGCTGCCTTGGCAATATGATAAAAACCGCTGCGAATTTTTTCTGGTGCTTTACGTGAACCTTCCGGTGCCATACCGACCCAGATCTGTTCTGATTTTTCAATGATGTCTACAATCTGTCGGGTATGACCTTGCGGACTATCGCGCACCACCGGAACGACGCCAATCCATTCCAGAACCGGCTTCAGTGGTGTGCGGAACAGGCTGTCTTTACCAAAAATTGTAATCTGTATACCGAGACCGAGCAGGGCGTTAAAACCCAGCCATGCATCAATATTGGAAGTATGCGGAGAAATAATCGCGACTGCTTTAGCTAAGTCTGGAAATTCGCCTTCCAGATGCCAGCCTTGGGCCAAAAAAAGCTGCCTGAAAAAAGTCCGGCTCAACTTGCTGCCGCGGGCCGGGACATGTGGCGATAGCCGAGGGAAACGTGTTTGGGTCATTGCTTCTGTCTCTTCCTGAAACTAATTTTTCTTTATTTTTGATTATATTAGACTGTTGTAAAATCCGGATCATTGGCAAAATGTATGGCATCTTAAATGCCGTTAATGCATTTTCACCTAAAGGACTTGGCCTGCATATGCGGAATATCTATATCTTACTGTTTTCGCTGTATTGGGCACAGGGGCTTCCGGTCGGATTTATGACACATGCCTTGCCGGTCATTCTGCGGGCTGAAGGGGTATCGCTGGCGCATATCGGGGGCTTTGGCCTGCTGATGATACCTTGGTCGATTAAAATATTCTGGGCACCTTGGGTTGATCGGCACGGATCGAGCGCCCAAGGTCATTACCGTAGCTGGATTATTCCCTTGCAATGGCTGTCAGTTGCTGTATTGATTGGGCTCTCATTTCTACCGATTCAGGCCTTGAATCAGCCGCTGTATTTACTACTGTTTTTTATCACGCTTTTATTGATGAATGGTATTGGCGCCACGCAGGATATTGCCACCGATGCACTGGCGGTCAATATTCTGAAAAATGAACAGCAACATTGGGGTAATACCTTTCAGGTCATCGGTTCACGACTGGGATTTATTGTCGGAGGTGGAGCAGTATTATGGTTGCTCGATCTGCTGCAATGGCAAGCCACCTTTCTATTATTGGCCGCTCTGGTCTTTATTAATACTTTACCCATTTTACTTTTTAGAGAACCTCAGCATTCAAAAATTATCACGCCAGCTGATAAACGACCTGCATTCAGCAATATAAAAACCTATTTTCAATACTTCTGGTCAGATTTAAGCTTGGCGAGGTGGCTTCTGGTTTTACTGACCTTTAAAATCGCCGATGGTTTATCCGGGCCTTTATTAAAACCGTTAATGGTAGATCTCGGACTGAGCTTTAGCCAGATTGGTCTTTATGTCACCATGCTGGGAGCCATGGCTGCCTTGATTGGGGCAGGACTGGCCGGTTGGTGTCTGAAGTACTGGTCGCGCAGCTCGAGTTTGATCGTTTTCTCAATTCTAAAAATATTGGGCTTAATGGCCTACGCCTGGCTGGCTGCCCAGTATGAAACCCAAAAAAAAGTAGAAAACTGGATGATATATCTGATTAATGCCGCCGAAGACATGATCTCTGCCATGCTTTTGGTGGTCATGCTGACCTTGGTCATGCAATACAGTCGCAAGTATCTGGCCGGTACTGATTTTACCTTTCAGGTGGCGCTGATGGCCACGGTAAGTGGGGGACTTTATAGCCTGAGTGGCATTTTTGGAGATGCTTTAGGCTATCAAAATTATCTAAACCTGATCGTGATCATAGCAATTTTCAGTTTAATTCCAATTTTCCGATGGATGAAAGTTGCAGAAAAAGTATAAAATTTCTAAATAATCAACTATTTGGTTAAATGTTAGCCTAAAGTACTGGTGGTGTTTCAAAAAGTATGCTGGCATTAAACGAATCCATTATTGATATAAAAGAACACTAAATCAAAGGCTTTGAAATGATTTTCAAGCTTTTTGGAGAAGTTGCAGCTTCTCCTAAAGCCTCGCCTGATTCGATGCCGTAATCGACAATTATTGCCTTCTATACCCACAGTGAAAAATTTACCAATCAACTGTTTGCATTCTTTAAAGGTCGTAACAAAGCTATCCCAATGGTCACTTGATATACATGTATAGCTTACACCTAACTGCTTCAATTTTAATTTAAGTCGTTTTGCAGTGGCTAAATCTCGGTTACCCCATACATAAGCAACAATTTCACCTGTTTCTCGATGATAGGCATAAATTAGCCATTGTTTATTTTGCTTATGACCAACAAAAGTCCAAAACTCATCTACTTCAAGGGTTTCATAATGACTTTGCTGTGCTCGAAGTTGATATTTTGATTGGCTAAGTGTCCGTAGAACTTTACCGATACTTACTCTTTCAATTTCTGCTATATCCCTGACACCACTGCCTCGCACCATGAGGTGTAATATTTTGGTTTTGATACCTGAGTGACAGCCTTGATAACTGAGAGCATGATCACCAATAAATTGACGTCTGCATATTTTACATTGGTAATTTTGCTTACCATCTACTTTTGTGCCATTTTTCTTTATACTGTCACTTAGGCAGGCTGGACACTTGATTTCTAGAGTTATTCGCATTTCTCTATTTTATCAAAATCCAACCTGCTTTTTTTCAGCATACTTTTTGAAACACCACCAAAGTACTAAATAGAATATATAAATATTAATTTAATAATTTTGTAATATAAGCGCCGTGTGTATTATTTGTTACAAAATAAATTAAGGATATTTTTGATGAAAACTAAGTTAGCAACAGCAATTGCATTCAGCCTTTTGGCGGGGACAACTTTTGCAGCACCAACTTTCTATGGTGAGATTGATGCGTCAGTAGATTATTTACCTGAAGATAATGCTTCACCAGTATCTGACAAAGATGTAATTGAACTAAGTTCAAATAGCTCATTCGTTGGTTTAAAAGGGGATGAAAAGTTAACGGATCGCCTAAGCGCAATTTATGCAATTGAATGGGCTTTTAACTCTGATGGTGAGGGTGACGACTGGTCTAAACGTAACCGTTTTGTTGGTTTAAAAGATGCAAAACTTGGTACTTTAAAAATTGGTGCACATGACACTCCATTAAAACAATTGTCTAGCCCGGTAGATACCTTCAATAATTATGTAGGTAACCGTGCTGATGTAAGTGGTATTTTCACTGGTGAAAGCCGAGTAGCGAATGCTGTAGTGTATGAAGCTCCAGCTATTGCCTTGCCTCAAGGTGCTATTAAAGTGAATGCTTTATTGGCAACTGGTGAAAATTCAGGAATTAAATCTGATAAAGGTGTAGTTAAAACTGCAAATCGTGGTTTAGGTGATGCTTGGTCTGCTTCTGTAGTATATGACAGCCCAGTAGTTGTAGCAGGTGTTGCTTATGACAAAGCAATTCCGACTAACTTCTTAGGGCGCGGTTTTGATAATGCTTCTGCTCCAGAAGTAACGGGCGGTACTTTATTTGCTGCTGCAAATACCATTCGTGCAATTGGCCGTGTAAATCTAGATGGTGGTTTAGCGCTTAAAGCTCTTTATCAAACTTCAGAAGTGGCGGATGTGGATGCAGCTTCTAAAGCAGTTGATTTGCTTATTGATGATGCTCAAGGTTGGTTAATTGGTGCTGAATATAATCTTCCAAATGCAAAAGCTTGGACAGTTAAAGGTCAATACAGCCAAAACACTACAAGCTTCAAAGATAATACTGCCGATTATGAAGCACAGCAGATCTTTGTTGGTGCAGATTACGCATTTAGTAAACAAGTGAAAGCATATGGTTATGCCGGTTATCTAACACTTGAGCGTGGTTCTTTAGAAACTAAACAACCAGTTGTTGGTACAGGCTTAGAGTACAAATTCTAATTTAGATTTTGTACTCTAAGAAAAGGCGATGCTTTGGCATCGCTTTTTTTATGCTTAAAACAACAAAACTTAGCAATTTTATGTCTGATCTAATGAGTTTCGGGCTGTTAACATGATTGAAAGTTTCAGCATCTCGTTTTGAAAATTATGCCTATTCAAGCTGTTTTATTTGACCTCGACAATACCTTGACCCATCGTGATCTGACTGCACAGGCCTATAGCCGTTATCTGGCAGAATATTATGCGCCAGCATTGAAACAGGTCGAGTCTGATAAAATTATCGAGATTGTAAGACGCATCGATAATGGCGGTTATCCTAAAAAGGAATTGCTAACGCATGGCAGCATCGGGGCTTCGGCAGCTTATGCATTATTACAGGAGCTATCTTGGTTAAATCCACCCAGCATAGATGAGCTGGCACAGTTCTGGTTTAGCCAGTTTGGTCGCTGCGCCGTAGAAATGCCGGCAGCAGAGCAAGTATTAACGCAGCTGAAAGATGAGGGTTATCAGCTAGCCATTGTTTCCAATGGCGGACATGACACCCGTTTAAATACGATTCGGGGTTTGGGTATTGAAACTTATTTTGATGAGATCATCAGTTCGGGACTAGTAGGCTTTAACAAACCACAGCCAGAAATATTCCAGATCACTGCAGAGCGTTTAGGCGTGCAGCCTGCACAGTGCCTGTATATTGGCGACCATCCAATTAATGATGTACAAGGAGCTACAGAGGCCGGAATGCATGCATTATGGATGCAAGGCTTTCATGCAGATGCTGAACATATCCAATATAAAATTCAGCAACTGCCGGAAATTTTTGCCCATTTGCAGTTACTGAATCAGGCTTAAGTGATTCTTAAACAGTCAATCGTTTCGGCCCATTGCGAAGAATCACAGCGCGGACATTGCTGGTCGGCATGCGAAAGGGTTTGTACCTGTCCACAGTAAATGCAGGCATATAATTGCCCGGCCTTGACCTGTTGGACAATAGAGCAGGTTTTAGGAAAAAGTGGCAGCCCAGGCCGAACCTCATCCGATTTGAAAAACAGGATACTGAACTTACCGTCAGTTTCCAGTAAACCGGTGCGTACCTGACCGAGATGTTCTACGCCTTGCTGGCGCATTTCGGCAAAGAATTCATCATGGGACATTTTACCTTTTTTAATCTCTTCAACGACCAGCACGCCATCTTCTACGATATAAATCGGTTTACCTTCCAATAGGTCTTCAAACCATTGATATTTCATCATGAGCCAGGTGGTCAGGCGATACATGATAATAATCACCGACATCACCAGGACTGCCTGAATCAGAGGAATATCTTCGGTAAACATCGGGTCGCCGGCAATCGAACCCAAGCTCAAAATGATAGCGACTTCGAAGATGGAAAGCTGACGTACCCCGCGTTTTCCGGTCAGGCGCAGAAACAGGATAATCATCGTATACATCAGGGCACAACGCAGCAAAATTTCTGCAGTAAACTCCCAGGTGGTGTCATGTATAAATATCGTGGCCCAGTCCATTTAAATTCTTTATCCTCATTTTGCTCTTTGGCTCGAGTCTAGCAATATCAGTATTTTATTTGCTGCTGTGTTTATGTAAGTTTATGAATCAAGACAGATTCTATTTAAAAAAGAAGCTTGAGCTTAAAAATCTAGCTATTCAATTTATTCAAAATAAGATAGAGATTTCATGTAAATAATGCATAAAAAATCAGCAGATTAAATTTGAAGAAGATCACATTCTCTGCTGTCTATTTTTAAATCTATAAAAGTATTATCCATTTGAAATCTACCAATATATATTCTGAATAATGTGTTTTGAAGAACTAGGAGTGTTTAGAAATTTGTAAGCAAATCACTTCATCTCTATAAAAATCTGTAGTTTGTGGCCTGAAAAATAGAGTGATTACACCAGGTTAATAAACTGTTTTTAAATTAAAAATTGTGATTTTGACTTCCAACAAGGGATGTATTGTGAAAAGAATATTCACGCTTTTAACGGTTATGGGTTTAAGTACAGCGGTCTGGGCAGATGCGGATTGGGATTATACTCAGCCTGAGCAATGGTCGACTTTGAGCCAGAAATATTCGGCCTGTAATGGTCTGAACCAGTCACCAATCAATATTGAGCGAACAGTGAAAGCAGAACTGGAACCGCTCAAGTTCAGCTATAACACCATGATTCATGCGATCGAAAATAAAGGTCATACTGTTCAGGTGGATTTTTCGCAAGGTGGTGAATTGCAACTGGATGGCGATACCTTTGTACTGAAGCAGTTTCATTTGCACAGCCCGAGTGAAAACCTGATCAAGGGTAAAAGCTATCCACTGGAAATCCATTTTGTCCATTCCAATGCCAAAGGTGAGCTGGCTGTGGTGGGGATGATGTTTGAACAGGGACAGGAAAGTCAGATGCTCAAACGCATGTGGAGTCGCCTACCAAAAAAACAGGGTGAAAAAGTGGTTTTGAAAACGCCACAAGCGGTGAATCAGATGTTGCCTAAGAATCTGGATTATTATCGCTTTAGCGGCTCGCTGACCACACCTCCGTGTTCGGAAGGCGTACGCTGGCTGATTCTGAAAGATATTCAGCAGGCTTCTGCCAAGCAGATTTCGGAATTTACCAAACTGATGGGGCATCCAAATAACCGTCCGGTACAGTCCTTGAATGGCCGTGTAGTGCTGGAATAATCAATATGAGAGCGAAAAAGCAGACTTTGGTCTGCTTTTTTTAATTCTGATACAAATTTCGAAAGGGCACACTGAAAAGGACTTTGTGACGAAAGCTGAAAGATTTAATATGGATATTATTTCTTCTTTGACCTTCTCCTGCCATGCTCTTTGACTTAAAAACCATGATTCAGCCATTCACAGCGCTTTCGCCACAGCAGAAGAAGCTGGATCATCTGATTGATAAAATCGAGCAACAGAAACAGGAATTACACCAATGGCAACAGGCTGAAGAAGATCTGCAGCAATATACCCATAAAACCTTCATGCCAGTTTACCATGAATTGCATGGCGTACTGTTCAAGCAGCTGGAACAGCTCTGGAAGCACCTGCAGGAAACCACATTTTCCAAGGCAGAACTGGTGGTGCTGGATGAAAAGATTCAATACCTTGCAAATTATCTAAAAGACTCTCAGGCAATGTCGGTGCAACAAGCTCATAAAGTGAATGAAATCTTCACTTACTATCAGCAACGTGCCGAACATGCCCAATTCAGAAAAAGCCAAAAGAAAGTAAATGAACTGGAAACATTTTTTAAGAATGAGCATCCCTCAGATCTTGCAGATGTAGAAGTATTTGAAGAATGGGAATCAGATCATTTTCAGCAGGCACGTGAGCAGGCCAGATTAAAACGCCAGCAGGAAAAACAGGAACAGGCAGCAGCGATGGCAGAGCAGTCATTGAAAACCGTTTATTTAAAAATTGCTGCCATCATTCACCCTGACCGTGAAGTGAATGATGTCAAAAAAATCAAGAAAACTGAATTATTGCAACGTGCCAACGAGGCGTATGCAGAGCAGGACCTGTTTACGTTACTAAGAATGCAACTACAAATTGAACAAGATCAGGATGTTTCACAAAAAGGTTTAAGTGCAGAGCAACTCAAGTTTTATCAACTCGCTTTGGATGCACAGAGTCAGAAATTACAAGATCAGATCGATGTATTGATACATAGATTAGTCTGGTCACAAAAAACCAGAATTGCAGTAAAAAAGGCGAAAGGCAAAGTTCAGATTGCTGACCTGTATAAGCAAATCGATGAAGATACTTCAGCCATCAAACAGCAGATTAAAGTAGAAAAAGAACGCCTGATGTATATCAAAAAGGTAAGTGGCTTGGAGATGTTTTTAAGGCATGGGATGCTTTAACTTAATTAGAATTACCTCTCCCTAACCCTCACTTGCGCTTCGTTTTAAAGCAGTACTTTAAAACTTGCTCAGGATAGGGAACATCCATTACAGAATAAATTTAAGCTAGAATTTCAATATTGGAATTAAATAACAATAAATTAAAGTCACAATGAAAGTTCCCTCTCCCTTTGGGATGAGAAGCACTGCTTCGCAAGGGGGTGAGGGTTAATCATCTAAATCATCATCTTTTCCATTAGTTTTAGCTTCTATATTTTTCTTAAACATTTCTATTAATTCTTTTTCCTCTTCTGAAAGAACAGAATGATCAGCAGAGTCAATTATGTTTGATATGCGTGGAATATCTAAAAAATTTTCTACAGTATCAGCTTTAATTTTTTTTGAAACATTCGATATTGTATAAAAATCATTGGATGATCGAGTCACTTGAATCATCTTGCTGAGTATTTTTAAAACTCCATTTATATCTTGAGTTTGTTTTTCGAACCAAGTGAGTACATCAGAAGAATTCCCCCATTCTTTCCAACGATACATGAGTGAAAGGAATGATGTATTTTTTAATAGACTTTCAGGATTTGAATTAGCGAATTGATTTAATTGATTTATAAAATCATTTTTGAGTTGTTCAAAATCATATTCTTCGAATATTGTTTCATTATTCTTTTCTTTGTTTTGATGTTCTGCGGTTAGAATGTAATCAATAATTGAAAAATTAGAATTTTGATTAATGTAATTCTGTAATATTTTAGCCCGAAATTTTATATCGGGTATATCTTCTAAGGACCAAGAGCATAATCTGAATAAATAAGTTTGGGCTGAAAAACCAAAAAATTTACTAGATTCATGATTAATTTCATCACCAGCATCTAACATTGCGTAAATGTATGAATTAATATTTTCTTGAGGAACTTGTTTACTATATGCTTCAAATTTGGATAGAAAGTCTTCAAGTAAATTTCTGGCATCTAGGGCAAGAATTTTCTCTTTAAGCTGTTCTCTATTAGCAGTTAGTTGCAGGAAATTTATAAAGTCTGACGTAGAAAAATCTTCGCTATCAAAACTAAGTTTGAAATATTTATCAAAGTGGTCTTTATGGCATACTCTGAGTTGAGTAAACCATTCTTGATATGAACTATGATCATGATAATAGTTACTTATGATCCACTGAGTAGTAGGAAAGAGGGTTTTCAAAATACCTTCGACAGATTCTCTATTGTTCTCAGATGCGCTCTTGAAAATATCTTCAATTATTCGTGAATACTTTACTTTATCTGTTGAATAGCCACCAAAATTCTAGACACACATAACCATCTGTTGATGGGCCTTTTCATAATCTAATGGAGAACACTGACCATTGGAACCATGTCTGCGTTTTGAATTGTAGAACATCTCAATATATTCAAAGATATCCGACCTTGCTTCAGTTCTCGATACATATATTTTCTTCTTGATCCTCTCTCGCTTTAACAACTGAAAGAAACTCTCGGCAACAGCATTATCATGACAATTTCCTCGTCTGCTCATACTGCTTTCAAGATTATGATGTTTGAGAAATGTCTGCCATTCATGACTGGTGTATTGACTGCCTTGGTCAGAATGGATCAAAACTTTGTTCTTTGGGTTTCTTCGCCACAAAGCCATCAGTAATGCATCTAACACCAGATCTGTTGTGATTCTGGATTTCATAGACCAGCCAATAACAAGACGCGAAAACAGGTCAATCACAACTGCGAGATATAACCACCCTTCATGAGTACGGATATAAGTGATGTCAGTCACCCATAATTGGTTCGGCTGCGTTGGATTAAATTGGCGGCCCAAAGTGTTTGCAGCAACGACAGCTGGAGTACCTGCATGAGTTCTAGGTTTGCGATAGCCACGCTGTGATTTAAGACCATTCGCCTTCATGAGCCGATATACCCGATTGATCCCGCAACTTTCGCCAACATCTTTCAAATCACAGTGAATCTTGCGATAACCATAGACTCCGCCAGATTCCAACCAGAACTGTTTAATCAGTCCTGAAAGCTGTTGCCGTTTCTTGGCAGTTTTACTGGTGGGTTGCTTTAACCATGCGTAATAACCACTGTGATGAACATCTAAAGTTGAACATAAACGACGAACAGGCCATATATGTTGGTTGTCCTGAATAAAGGCGTACCTCATTTGGACTGGCTTGCGAAGTACACCGCGGCCTTTTTTAAGATGTCTCTTTCTTCTGTAACCCTTTGAAGCTCTTTTTTTAACTTTGCTAACTCTGAACTTGGGTCATTAAACTCAGTTGTCCTAGGTTGCTGTGGATCATAACGTTTAATCCAGGTATACAGACTATGGGTGGTCGTCCCTAAACGTGCAGCAACTTCAGCTACACTATGACCTTTCTCAGTAACTTGCTTTACTGCTTCAATTTTGAATTCTTCAGGGTATCGTTTACTGCTCATAAGCACCTCGTTAATTAGCCATTTTATCTAACTAAAAGGTGTCTACAAAATCGGTGGCTATTCACTGTTTGATTGTTACTTGAGACAGAACGTAAAGTGGTAAAAGCTTCTTTAGAGTTGGAGAGTTTGCTATAAACATTCGGCTCAAACACTCTTAAGCATTCAATGGCTATCAAATCTATTGGATCTGCTTCGAAAATATCATTATTTTTAAAAAGATTGAAGTTAAAGCATAGAGTCGAGTTGAATCTATAGACATTTCTTAAATTATTGAAATAGTTTTTTAAACCGTTATGATAAATTTCCACCCATCTTTTTTGATCAAATTTTTTGTCTGCATCAGTATGACTATTTATCACATCTTCTAGTAGATTAACTAGAACTTCATGGACTTGTTTTAATTGAATTTGTGGAATTGTAAAAGGTATTTGAATAATTTTTTCTAGATAGTTCTCGCCAGATTGCGTAGTATCAGTGAGCTTTTTTTCAACTATATCTTTCTGAAATAAAAGTAAAAATATTACATTAGGAAAATCAGTATTTGCTTTAATTAATTGAAAGATCATTCGCAACTCTACAGTTGTTAAGCGATCAATATCATCCATAACGATCAAAAGAGGAGTTGTCCTACTCTTCAAAGCGGTAATTAATTCCTCACGAATTTCTGCTAAGGTTTTTTCATTCAGTTTAGCCTTTTGACTAGAATTTTCTGACATTTTACCTAGTATGTCACTTCCTTTCTCAGTAACTGACATAAGGATAGGAATGAGTGATGTTAAGGTCGTAATGAGTAACACTAATTGTGTATTATCAGTAAAATAGCTACTTACTAGTCCTGTACCTAAAATTGCAGTAGTTAATAAAGGAACGAAAAGATTAGCACTTTTAAAAATCGTGTGAGCTGTAGAAAGGTGATTACCATACTTAGCAAATATATTTGCCAAATTTTGATCTTCTTTAGATGAGTCTTTCCTTCCAATAGATTTTGATATTTCATCAAAAAAAGCTTGAACAATCTTATCCTGAGCTGACCATTCCCAAGGTGAAAACTCTATAATTGTGGGTGAGTTATCTTGCTTTTTTTGAATAAGACAATGCCATATTTTTAATTGATGATTTTCCTGAGCCCCAATCTCCATGCAACGCAATAACTAGACTTTCATCACCTTTCCATTGAGAAATAGCATCACTTAAGTTTTTTGCAAAATCAGCTCGACCTAATAAGTCTTGTTCTAAATTTCTAATTGGTCTATCAGCAGAAAATGCGTATTTATCTATATTTGTCATGTTGGGGTATTTATAAAGTTTTAATCAAATAATTCTATCAAATATCATTATGATTTTAAAAAAAATCCCCTCACTAAGAGGGGATCTTTTTGAATCAAACTACAGCATTAAAGCGCTGCAATTTGCTCCATATTCGCTTTAATCGTCGCTAACTGATCCGCAAACTCAGCAAGTTTTGCTTTTTCGCCTTCAACCACAGCAGCAGGCGCTTTCGCCACAAAACCTTCATTAGCAAGTTTAGTTGCAATTTGGTCATGCTGTTTTTGGACCTTGTCTAAGTCTTTTTGTAGACGACCCAATTCCGCTTTAGGGTCAATTAAACCCTTCATTGGAACGAACACAGATACGTGACCGACTACAGAAGAAGAAGACAATGGTGGTTGTTCGCCATCCGCCAAGAAGGTGATGCTTTCAACTTTTGCCAATGCTTTAAACAACGGCTCAATACGAGAAATTTGGGCAGTTTCAGCTTCAGTGGTGTTCTGTAAAAGTACAGGCAATAAACGCGCATTGCCTAGACCCATCTCACCACGGATGTTACGTACCGCACCAATCAAACCTTGCAGCCATTGCATATCTGCTTCAGCTTGGTCATTCATCAATGCTTCGTCAGCAGTTGGGTACTGTGCAAGCATGATGGTTTCGCCAGAGATACCCAATTTAGGCGCAAGCGTTTGCCAAATTTCTTCTGTCAAATACGGCATTAACGGATGAGCAAGACGTAAAGACGCTTCCATGACCGCGAGCAATACACGACGAACTTCAGCTTTACGCTCTTCAGAAACGTTTTCATCGTTCAATACAGGTTTGGTCAGTTCTACATACCAGTCACAGTATTCATTCCAGATGAACTCGTAAATCGCTTGCGCAGCCAAGTCTAAACGGTAGGTTGCAAATGCAGTTTGTACCGCAGCAGTCGCTTTTTGCAGACGGCTTACGATCCATTGTTCAGGCAATTCCCAAAGATCAGGACGCGCTGTTTGACCAACCGTTTGACCTTCAATATTCATCATCACGAAACGCGTTGCGTTCCAGATTTTATTGGCAAAGTTACGGTAACCTTCAACACGCTTCATGTCGAACTTGATGTCACGACCAGTATTGGCAAGTGCACAGAATGTGAAACGAACTGCGTCAGTACCGTAAGACTGAATCCCTTCAGGGAATTCTTTACGGGTCGATTTTTCAATCTTCGCTGCCTGTTTCGGGTTCATCAAACCTGTAGTACGTTTTTGTACCAAAGTTTCTAAATCCACACCGTCAATCAAGTCTAATGGGTCAAGCACGTTACCTTTAGATTTAGACATCTTCTGACCTTCGCCATCACGTACCAAACCGTGAACGTACACAGTTTTAAATGGCACTTGTGGCGTACCATCTTCATTCTTCATGAAGTGCATGGTCAGCATGATCATGCGGGCAACCCAGAAGAAGATGATGTCAAAACCTGTCACCAGTACATCTGTTGGATGGAATGTATTTAAGAAGTAGTTGGCTTTGTCTTTTGCTTCGTCGCCAGTCCAACCTAAAGTTGAGAATGTCCAAAGACCTGAAGAGAACCATGTGTCCAGTACATCTTCATCCTGGTTCAACTCAACATCGGCAGGAATATTGTTTTTCGCACGAACTTCTTCCTCGTTACGACCTACATAAACGTTGCCTTGGGCATCGTACCAGGCCGGAATGCGGTGACCCCACCACAATTGACGTGAGATACACCAGTCTTGGATATTGTTCATCCAAGCCATGTACATGTTGCTGTACTGCTCAGGAACGAACTTGATACGGCCGTCTTGAACTGCTTCAATCGCAGGTTTCGCAAGTGGCGCAATTTTTACATACCATTGGTCAGTCAGTAATGGCTCAACGATCACGCCTGAACGGTCACCGCGAGGTGGTTTTAATGTATAAGGTTGAATCTGGTCTAACCAGCCTTCAGCTTCAGCCTGTTCAACGATCTTCTTACGTGCCTCAAAACGTTCTAAACCAATGTAATCTGCAGGCGCAGGAATGGTTTTAGAAATTTGCTCGCCCGCTTTCGCGATGTATTCAAACTCAGCCAACACTTCAGCATTTTTGTTGAAAATGTTGATGATTGGCAATTCGCAACGTTTACCCACTTCATAGTCATTGAAGTCGTGTGCAGGGGTGATTTTTACACAGCCTGTACCGAATTCTTTGTCTACATATTCGTCTTTTACGATTGGAACTGCACGACCTGTGATTGGTAAGATTATATTTTTACCTACTAGATCAGCATAACGTTCATCATCCAGTGCAACCGCAACCGCAGTATCACCCAATAATGTTTCAGGACGCGTCGTTGCAACCACGATGTGATCTTTACCATCGTGGGTGCGGAGTGACTTATCTTCAAAGAAATATTTGAAGTGCCACAATGAACCTGCTTCTTCTTTATCAGACTCAACTTCCAGGTCAGAAAGGGCAGTTTGCAGTTTTGGATCCCAGTTCACCAGACGTTTGCCGCGGTAGATCAGGCCTTCTTCGTGAAGTTTTACAAACACTTCTTTTACTGCGTTTGATAAACCATCATCCATCGTGAAGCGTTCACGTGACCAGTCAACCGAAGAACCTAAGCGACGGATTTGACGGGTAATGTTACCGCCAGACTGTTCTTTCCATTCCCAGACTTTTTCGATGAACTTTTCACGACCCAGGTCATGACGGCTAATCCCTTGTGCACCCAGCTGACGCTCAACCACCATTTGCGTTGCAATACCTGCGTGGTCAGTACCCGGTTGCCAAAGCGTATTTTTACCAGACATACGGTTGAAACGCGTCAAGGCATCCATGATGGCATTGTTGAAACCATGACCCATGTGCAGGCTACCAGTGACGTTTGGTGGCGGAATCATGATACAGAAAGATTCGCCTTTTTCAGACGGCTTAAAGTAACCACGCTCTTCCCAAGTTTGGTACCATTTTTTCTCGATCTCGTTCGGATCGTAGGTTGTCGCGATATTTTGCGCTGAGTCAGTCATAGTCTAAACAGATCAAAAGTGAATGAAAAATTGGATCTATTGTAGCAAAAAAAATAGTGCATGCGGCAGCTTAACCAAATGCAAACTTTAGCCAATTGGCATGTATAGCAACTCATCGTATGATAGATTGATAAAAAAACGCGACTCATCGCAGCATATCAAAAAGGATAATAAGATGAGCTATAACATTTCCCTGAAGCTTCAACCCGAAACCCATCAGCGCTTTAAAGACCTTCATTCCAGATTAAATGCCGGCGAGCGAGACAGTCTTGCCAGACCCTTAGGTGAAAATCTGGCCGATATGGCCTGTGAAATTATTGACCAGATTTTTGGTCAGGTGGTGCAGTTGGCCAATTCACCGGACAGCGAGTCCGAAAAAGTGATTCAGCAGATTATGCATAACACCCGTAAATATATGCCGTGGTCGGTTTCGTTGTTTGGCAATGAGCGTCTGATGCCTATGGTGAACTATTTGCATCGCATGACCTATGAGCATCAAGGTGATGCTTTTGTTCGATATCCGGTGGAAAAATTGCTGGTGATGGAGTTGCTCGGCTGTATTGACCAGATGAAAAATGGTAATCATCAATATGTATCACCCGCTTTAAAAGCCTTTACTCAGGTGGTCGATCAAGGGGTGACACATCTGATCCGTGAACCGAAAAAAATGTTGAAATTTAATGTGGTGGTCGATAAAACCTTGAATGGGGTGATTCATTTAACCACCCAGTTAGGCTATAAACGTTTTGACAAGCTCGGTAGCATCTATGATGCCGATACGATGAGTTATTATTTTGAGCATTTGCTGGCATTTCTGGAAGATGAAATGCAGCACCATATTCATTAAAACAAGGGAAAGAGGATTTCATGGCGAAAGTTGAAGACTTAAATGGAAAAGTGGTCTGGATTACCGGCGCATCTTCAGGGATTGGCAAGGCGATTGCCCAGCAATGTGCTGCACTTGGGGCACAGGTGGTACTGACTGCACGTCGGCATGAAGAACTGGAAAATGTTCGCCAAAGTCTCACTAATCCAGATCAGCATATTTCAGTCATTGCCGATATCACGGATGAAAGCCAGGTTCGTCATGCCTATGAACAGGTTTTGCAACAAAAAGGCCGGATTGACTGGCTGATTAATAATGCAGGACTCAGTCAACGTGCCCTGATTCAGCACACCACCATGCAGACTGAACGCGCTATTATGGAAGTCGATTATTTCTCGCAGGTATTTCTTACCAAAATGGTATTGCCGACCTTTCTGGCACAAAAATCAGGTCGTATCGTGTTTATTTCCAGTGTGGCAGGTTTGCTTGGCACCCAGTATCGTATCGCGCCTCCTATTCAGCAGCCAAAGCAGCGATTCATATGTGGGCCAATAGTTTACGTGCTGAAGTTGCTGATCAGGGCGTTCAGGTCTCAGTGATATTCCCGGGCTTTGTTCAAACCAATGTGTCGTTTAATGCTTTAAATGGGGAAGGCAAGCCACAAGCCAAGCAGGATGAAGCGATTGAAAATGGTCTGTCGGCAGAAGATTTTGCCCGTCAAAGCGTACAAGCCTTGCAGTGCGGCGAAGAATATATCGTGATTGGCGGAAAGAAAGAAA
Source organism: Acinetobacter sp. CIP A162 (assembly GCF_000367905.1). Lineage (GTDB taxonomy): Bacteria > Pseudomonadota > Gammaproteobacteria > Pseudomonadales > Moraxellaceae > Acinetobacter > Acinetobacter lwoffii. The sequence continues at coordinate 261,549 of NZ_KB849159.1, forward strand.
AACTTGGTGTGCTAGTTTCACGTATTTCCCCCAAGGTGCTGTACAAAATGATTCGCAAGACCAAGGTGAAATAAGAGATTTAAAGTTTTATCAAATTCAGGCAATTTTCTCTTGAGCGAATTGAACCTGATTACGGCCCATCTGTTTGGCCTGATATATGGCATGATCGGCCGCTAAAGTGGCTTCTTTAATCTGATTAGGATGATTGAAGAAGCTGACTCCGATACTGATAGTCAGGTAAATATGCTGCTGTTCATGATGTAATGGAGTTTCTTTAAGCTGTAACCGGATCCGTTCAGCAATTTTAAAGGCGGCATCTTTTTGAATGTCATGCAAGACGAGCAGAAACTCTTCACCGCCAATCCGTGACACCTGGTCTTTACTGCGAATATTGGCTTTAAATATCTGACTGATATGTTGTAAAATCAGATCACCGACCTGATGTCCATAACGATCATTAACTGCTTTGAAATGATCTAAATCTGCCATCAAAACTGCATGCTGTAAGGCAGGATTAGGATCTATTTTTTGAATATAGGCTTCAAATCCACGGCGGTTTAATAATCCGGTTAGTGGGTCGTGATGGCGCTCCCGTTGCAACTTTCGCACCAGATCCAAAATTGCACAGCCAATGAATAAACCTAAAAAGATCAAATCAATCAGCAGCAGGAGCAGCTGTGTAAATGCCCACGCTGGTTCGTAATGGGCGACAAATCCCTGATCCTTAAGTAAAACAGAGAATAGCAAGGCACGACCCATAATGATGAACACGGTCGCGAGGGTAAAAATTTTCAGGTAACTGTCGATACGTAAGCCTGTGCTCGTCCGAATAAAGGCAATTGGGCGGTGCAAATAAATTGCCGCAGTAATGCTACCAATAATCAGCAAACGGGCAGTCTGGTCAGCAGTCACTTGGGTAAAGTAGTAAATACCAAACGCACCCAAGGCAATCAGGTAAATATAGTTTGGCCATGCATAGTCGATTTTTAAACGCTCATAAATGGCTTTGCTGTGAAAGGTACAGGACAAGAAGTAAAGAGCAGCAATGAAACTAGATATTTCAACTAAAACTGATGCAGATAAAACGGTATTGAGTAATATCGTCACGCCAATCAGAATCAGTGCATAAGCATAAGATCTTAAATAATTAGGTAAGCCTTTATAATAGGAAATACTCAGCGTGATGATCCCCAGGCTCGACATGATGCTGGGCACGAGTAGACTGTAAAAATTCAAATCCGGGATCAGCGTGTTAGATTATAATGTGAGCAGGTGGGTGAATAATATCATTTATTGCGATGAAAAATATAAATAAAATGGATAATCAAACTAATCGAAATGACCTGTTGAACCGCTCGATATTTTATAAAAACTCAAAAAAATAATATCAAAATGCCCCTTACTCCTGATGATCATTGAGCTGAAAAGGCATTTGTTTTAGTCCAAATCAATGGACGTATTTATAAAATGCTACCAATTTGGACTTGTAGTTTTATCCTGAAAATTTAAGGTGTAAACAGGATGAAAATATAAAGGATCTATCTGAATGAAAACCCCGGTGCCCGATTATCTCCAGCATGTATTAACGGTCTGTCATGATAATGATCAGGGCGCTTTGGCTGACTATATCCCTGAACTGGCAGCGGTAGATCCAAACAAGTTCGCTTTGGCGCTGACCACGGTGGATGGCACGATTTATTCCACGGGAGATGATGAAACCGAATTTACCATGCAGTCGATGTCCAAGCCTTTTGCCTATGCCTTGGCATTGCAGCATTTGGGAATTCCAGCAGTACTGGAAAAGGTCGGCGTTGAACCTTCAGGAGAGGCTTTTAATCAGATTTCGCTAGATAAAGAAACCAATCTTCCTAAAAATCCAATGATTAACTCGGGTGCGATCATTACGCATTCTTTGATTCCGGTACAAAAAGGCATTTCACGTGCGGAATGCTTACGCCGTTTTTTAAGTGAGCTGGCAGGACGTCAACTGGAATTCGACAAGCAGGTGTATAAGTCGGAAGTCAAAACTGCATTCCGGAACCTGTCGATTGGCTATATGCTACGTACCGTAGGTGTGCTGGATTCGGATCCGGTAGAAATCGTCAATGGATACATCAAGCAATGTGCGATTAAAGTGACGGTCAAAGATCTGGCAAATATCTGTAGTGTGCTCGCCAATGGCGGTGTTCAGGCCAAAACGGGCAAACAGCTGCTAGAGCGTGATGTGGTGCGCCAAGTGCTCAGCGTGATGATGACCTGTGGCATGTATGATGCGGCGGGTGACTGGCTGACGACGGTGGGCATTCCTGCCAAAAGTGGTGTATCGGGCGGAATTATCGGGGTATTGCCTGGGCAGGTGGGAATTGTGGTTTTTTCTCCTAAAATTGATGAGCATGGGCATAGTGTACGTGGCGTGGATATTTTTGAGCGTTTGTCGCGGGACATGGGCTTGCATCTGATGGAAGGGACGCCATCGGCACAGACCATTTTGCAAAGTCGTTATACGGCAGGTAAGAACAATGACATTGTCGTGTATGAGCTGCGCGGTGTATTGCAATTTACAGAATCCGAAATGTTGCTGCGAATTTTGCAGGATGAGCCAGACGCTCAAACACGTATAGTCATAGACCTGACCAATTTGACTTTGATTCATGATGTGGGTGCACGCATGTTATTTGAAGGTGTCAAACGTTTACAAGCGAATGGGCACAAAGTGGTGGTCATTGACTCAGAAGGCGTATTGGGTGAGGAACAGGTGAAAGGCAATAAGCGGGTAGTGGTGACAGAAGAGTTAGAGCGCTATTTAGAGAAGTTTAGTTAGACCATGTTGATGGGGATGAGCAATGTCTTACCTTACTTGACTGATGCTTTAAGATGTACAGCCTAGAAATGAAATATAAAAAAGCCCCGACCAGTGTCGAGGCTTTTTTAAAATATTGTAAAGCTTATTTAATATGCTGGGTAATGTCCGTAAAGATCACGCCTAAGCCATGTGCACCAGCATCTGGATAGCCTAAGCTACGATCACCCACCGTACCGGCACGGCCCATACGCGCCACGATCTCTTTGGTCGATTCTGCACCTTTTACCGCAGCCTTTGCACCAAGTATAAAGTTCTCTTTAAAAGGTTTGTCTGTATTGGTAGACCATGAATCTGCACAAGGAACCAAAGCATCAATCAGGGTTTTGTCGCCCACTACAGCGCCACGACCAAATGAACGCTCACCTGTCACTTGAATGCCTTTGACTGCTGCTTGAAGCATCTCGGCAAAATCTGCCACGCTTAGAGTTTGTTTCCCTTGAATAGCTTTACTGGCCGAACGGAATGCTGAACCCCAAATTGGACCTGACGCACCACCACAGTGTTCCATAATAATCATGGAACTGTTTAGCAAGAATTCATCCATGTGCTGTGCTTGAATCAGGCTTTGCCATTCACGTTTCAGTTGTTTAAAGCCTTTGGCGACGCTCATACCAAAATCGCCATCGCCTGCATGCGCATCTAGTTCGCAGAATGGCACTTCATTTTTGATGATGCAGGCCGCCATGACATCGACCACATAACGCATGTTTTCAATCGTGAATTGTTCATTTTGAATTTCAGCATGTTCAGGCTGAGTTTCGACTTCTGTATTGGCGGTTTGTTTTGCTGCTGCGTCTTGTGCTGCAAATTCAAATGGTAGTGCAGGCGAGCCATCCAGTTTAAATGCTGGAGTATTGGCTTCCGCATCCAGATAGGTTTTCAGTTCATCATCCACAGCAAGCAATGAAACCGATGCACCGTTCATGTCGATACTGGTCATGTAGTTGCCAACAAATGTACGGTAAATCTTGATGCCTTTACGTGCCAGATGTTCGCATACATCATTGTTAAACACATACAGTTCTTGCATTGGTGTTGAACCAAAGCCATTCACCAACAACGCAACTTCTTGCATGTCAGGACGGTCAAGAAATAAGTCATCGACCATACGTTGTGCCATTTCTTTCGATGGCAAGATTTTTTCACGACGGATGCCGGGTTCACCGTGGATACCGACGCCGTATTCCATTTCATCATTCGCCAAGGTGAAGGTGGGTGTACCTTTCGCAGGAACGGTACATGAGCTATAAGCAAAACCTAAGCTAATCACGTTATCTGCCGCTTTTTGTGCGACGGCTTTAACTTCCGCCAGCTCTAAACCTTTTGATGCTGCTGCACCTGCAATCTTATGTACGAAGATGGTACCAGCAACGCCACGACGACCGACCGTATAAAGGCTATCTTTTACCGCGATATCATCTGCTACTTTTACATAATCGACTTTAATGCCATCTTCCTGAGCAAGTGCTGCACCATTCTGGAAATTCATCATATCGCCAGAATAGTTTTTGATGATCATCAAAACGCCTTTGTCTGTTGCCACATGTTGCAGGGCTTTGTAGACCTGAATTTGAGAAGGTGATGCAAACACGTCACCACATACAGCCGCGTCTAACATGCCTGTACCGACAAAGCCCGCATGTGCAGGTTCGTGACCACTACCACCGCCACTAATCAGTGCCACGTTATTGTGTTTTTGTTTACGTGAAATGATTTTATGCGATTCGGTAAATGTCAGTTCAGGGTGAGCAAGGACAAAGCCTTTGCACATTTCGACAACCAGATTTTCAGGGTTGTTGATGAGTTTTTTCATGGAGGAAGGCCTTCACGTATTCTGGGAGATGTGTAAAGTCTTATTATTATGGAAATGTTTGAAATTTGCAGACTCAAAAGTGTAAAAACAGATGATTTTGGGGTGAGCGGTTAGAAAAGGGGCAGTTTCAGATTTTTTATTGGTTGTTAAATTTTACCTCTCCCTAACCCTCTCCTAAAAGGAGAGGGAATGTCTATTCATAAATTCATGTCAGCATTCAAATAGTAATGAATGCTCCCTCTCCCATTGGGAGAGGGTCGGGGTGAGGGTGGAAACAGTGATTGAGTATGATTGTAGTCAATACTTCACTGATGATGGATTAGAAGCAGATCGAAACTGAGATGAAGCTTTGGCACAACTTAGGTTAGTTAATTAAATGAACTACATTTTTTCTGTAAACTATTATAAAATTTAAAAAATAAGAAAATTAGTGCTATGAAGTATTCGAAAAAACAAATCGAAAAAGCTGGATTTGACTTAATTGGTTCAGCTATTGAATTTGATAAAAAATTGTTGTCTGAAACGATGAGTGTTTTGACTGATTGGAGAGATAGTCATATTACTGCATTGGATACATGCGAAAATTTTCTAAAGAGTAAAGTCTATTCAACTGATAGCGCTGCTTTTATTGCTAAAAGAATAAAAAGAACTGAATCTATCGTAAAGAAATTAAAAAGATTTAATAAAATGAGCCTGAAAAATATGCAGGACATTGGAGGTATTAGAATTGTCTTGGCAAATAATAAAAAAGTAAAAAAATTATTTGATGAATTGTGTAAAGAACCAAATTTTATGAACGATGATGGCAATGTTAAATTCAAAGACTATATTCTAGAACCTAAAGCTGATGGATATAGAAGTATCCATATAATTGGAAAATTTTTAAATGATGATCAGGAACTCAAAAATATAGAAGTTCAATTAAGAACAGCATTACAACATTGTTGGGCTACTAGTTTAGAAATTATAGATTTATTTACGAATCAAAATTTGAAGTTGAATGAAGGCACAACAGAGTGGCGTCTATTCTTCAAGTATGTAAGTAATCAGTTCGAAATTATCGAAAGTTTAAAAGGATTTAAAAGAAATGATCAACGATCAATGGTTACAGAGTATATAGAGTTTATAAAAAAAGAAGAGAAATTAAATTCGATGAATGAAGCTGTATATATACATAACTTTGTGACGAAATTAATACCAGGTAGTAGTTATACTATTGAGTCCTTATTTCAAGAATATGCGAGATCATTGCATTCAATTGATGAGAAAATTCTTAAGGGGAAATCTAAGCAAGGCTATGTTTTACTAAGGTTAAATGTTTTTACAGGGCGGTTGGATACAGAATACTATGATAAATCTCAATATTCTGAAGCGTCTAAACGATACAGTTTTTATGAAACTACTCTAGCTGCTAATAAAAGTTGGGTTGTCGCATTAGTTTCATCGAATGCTGTTGGTGGGATTAAAGAAGCTTATCCAAATTATTTTGCTGATTCGAAGGTTTTTTGGAATTACATTGCGTTAATTAGACAAGCAGCGTTTATTGGATACTTTACTAATCAAGCAAGAAAAAAAGTAAGTTAAAAAAATCCCCTCACTCGAGGGGATTTTTATATCAAAGCTTGGTGATGTCTTAAGAAATCGAATCATCCAAATTCGGCGCTAACCAACGTTTCGCTTCATCTAACGTCCAACCTTTACGCTTCGCATAATCTTCCAACTGGTCGCCAGAGATTTTACCCACGTTAAAGTATTCAGTTTCAGGGTTTGCATAATAGAAACCGCTCACTGATGAAGGTGGCCACATCGCAAAGCTCGTCGTCAAGTACGTACCAATCTTGTCGGTTGTACCTAACCAATCAAAGAGTGGTGCTTTTTCAGAATGCTCAGGACAAGCAGGGTAGCCCGGTGCAGGACGAATACCGACATACTTCTCTTTGATCAATTCTTCATTTGAAAGCTGCTCATCTGCTTGGTAGCCCCAGAACTCTTTACGAACACGCTCATGTAAGTGCTCCGCAAATGCTTCTGCAAAACGGTCACCCAAGGCTTGAACCATAATTGCGTTATAGTCATCGCCTTTGGCTTTGTATTCTTGAGATAACTCTTCCGCACCGAAGATTGACACGGCAAAGCCACCCAAGTAATCCTGAGCTACATCTTTTGGCGCAATAAAGTCAGCCAGAGAGTAGTTTGCTTTGCCAGTGACTTTGTCAGACTGCTGACGTAAGTGTTCGAAGCTGTGCGTTATATTGCCTGATTCATCAGCAACCGCAACTGTATCTGCGGCTACACGGTTTGCAGGGTAAATGCTGAACGTTGCACGCGCATCAAAGCGTTTATTCTCGATGATGTCTTTCAGCATGGCTTGAGCTTGTTCATACAAGTCACGTGCAGCTTCACCCACCACTTCATCTTCAAGGATTTTCGGGAATTTACCCGCCAAGCTCCATGAAATAAAGAACGGCGTCCAGTCAAAATATTCCACCAAAGCTTCAAGCGGATAATTTGTGAAAGTTTCAGATCCAATGAAGTTTGGTTTAACCGGTGCATTCTTGTCGAAGTCGATCTTGAAGCCATTTTCAACAGATTCTTGATAAGACAATTTCGCCGCTTTCGGTTGCTTGTTGGCAAGACGGGTACGAATTTTTTCATAATCCGCTGCATAGTCAGCCAAAAGCTTAGGTTTCATCTCAGGAGAGAGCAACTGCGTGGCTACACCCACGGCACGTGAAGCATCCGCGGTATAAAGCACGCCATCATTATGATATTGCGGTGAGATTTTCACTGCGGTATGCGCTTTAGAAGTCGTCGCACCACCAATCATTAAGGGAATATTAAAGCCTTTGCGCTGCATTTCTTTGGCAACAAACACCATTTCATCCAATGACGGCGTGATTAGACCAGACAAACCGATGATATCGACTTTTTCATCAATCGCAGTTTGCAGAATCTTCTCGCATGGCACCATCACGCCCAGATCCACGATGTCATAACCATTACAGCCTAATACTACACCAACGATGTTCTTACCGATGTCGTGTACGTCACCTTTCACCGTAGCCAGCAGGATTTTACCTTTAGCTTCAGCTTGGGTTTTCTCGGCCTCAATGAACGGGTTCAACCACGCCACAGCCTGTTTCATCACACGTGCTGATTTTACTACTTGCGGCAAGAACATTTTACCGGCACCGAACAGGTCGCCGACCACATTCATACCTGCCATCAATGGGCCTTCGATCACATCGAGTGGGCGTGTAGAGTTTAAACGAGCTTCTTCAGTATCTTGGTCGATATAAGTCGTGATGCCTTTTACCAACGCATATTCAAGACGTTTTTCAACAGACTCATTACGCCACTCAAGATTTTCTTCGGCTTTTTGCGTACCACTTTGACCACGGTATTTTTCAGCAACCGCAAGTAGTTTTTCGGTTGCTTCCTGACCGCTTTCACCCTGGTTCTGGTTTAAAACAACATCTTCAACCGCTTCTTTCAATTCTTTATCGATGTCATCGTAAATCGCCATCTGACCGGCATTTACAATACCCATAGTCATGCCTTGCTGAATGGCATAGTACAGGAACACCGAGTGAATCGCTTCACGTACCGGTTCGTTACCACGGAACGAGAACGATACGTTCGACACACCACCAGAAATCATCGCATTTGGCAGGTTCTGTTTAATCCAGCCAGTCGCTTCAATAAAGTCCACACCATAGTTGTTGTGTTCTTCAATACCGGTTGCAATCGCAAAGACGTTCGGGTCAAAGATAATATCTTCGGACGGGAAGCCTATTTCATTCACCAGAACATCATATGAACGCTTACAGATTTCTTTTTTACGCGCAGCTGTATCGGCCTGACCATCTTCATCAAATGCCATCACGATGACCGCAGCACCATATTGACGGCAGAGGCGGGCACGTTCGACAAACTCGTCATGACCTTCTTTCAGGGAAATCGAGTTCACCACGGCTTTACCTTGCACACATTTCAGGCCCGCTTCGATAATCTCCCATTTAGAAGAATCCAGCATGATGGGTACGCGTGAAATATCTGGCTCAGAAGCAATCAGATTCAGGAAGTGCACCATCGCACCTTGCGAATCGAGCATGCCTTCATCCATGTTGATGTCGATGATCTGCGCACCGGCTTCAACCTGTTGACGGGCAACATCAAGTGCTTCGGCGAAGTTTTCTTCACGAATCAGACGCAGGAATTTTTTCGAACCGGTGACGTTGGTACGTTCACCGACGTTCACAAACAGTGAATCTTTGGTGATGTTAAATGGCTCTAAACCACTTAAACGACAAGCCGGTTCAATTTCAGGAATTTGGCGAGGGGTAATGCCTGCAACAGCATTTGCAATCGCGCGGATATGATCCGGCGTAGTGCCACAGCAACCACCGGTAATATTAATTAAGCCACTTTCAGCAAATTCTTTAATAAATGCTGCAGTTTCTTCCGGCGTTTCATCATATCCACCGAAGGCATTTGGCAAACCAGCGTTTGGATGCGCTGAAACAAAGGTATCGGCAACATCAGACACGGTTTTCACGTGTGGACGCATCGCATCTGCACCCAGCGCACAGTTAAAGCCGATAGAAAGTGGCTCTGCATGGCGCATCGAGTTCCAGAAGGCTTCAGCGGTTTGACCGGTTAAAGTACGACCTGATGCATCCGTGATCGTACCTGAAATCATGATTGGCAGTTCATAGCCCAATTCTTTAAAGACTTCTTTCACTGCAAAGATGGCAGCTTTGGCATTTAAAGTATCGAACACGGTTTCGATCAGGATGATGTCTGCACCACCTTCGATCAAAGCTTTGGTTGATTCAATATAATCAACTTTTAAAGCATCAAAGGTGATGTTACGGAACGCCGGGTCATTCACGTTTGGAGAAATAGAAGTGGTACGCGATGTCGGACCAATCACACCTGCCACAAAGCGTGGTTTTTCAGGCGTTGAATATTTGGCACAGGCTTCTTTGGCCAGACGCGCTGCTTCACGGTTAATTTCAGGAACCAGATCTTCCATGTGGTAATCCGACATTGAAACGCGGGTACCGTTAAAGGTGTTGGTTTCAATAATGTCGGCACCAGCTTCCAAGTAAGCTTCATGAATGCCTTGAATGATTTGTGGCTGAGTCAGTACCAGCAAATCATTATTACCTTTGAGATCATAGGCCCAGTCAGCAAAACGCTCACCACGATAATCGGCTTCTTCCAGTTTATGGCGCTGGATCATGGTACCCATCGCACCATCGATAATTAAAATTCTTTTGGCAAGAAGTTCTTTTAAAGTGGTAAGTGTAGACATTCAAACTTTCTCAGCAGAAATCAAAAAAAACGACGCTAATCTTAGCAGATTAGTTGGCTGATTTCTGCTGAGATTGCTCAGAATGATGGATAAGCATGATATGAAAATTTGATAAGTCATCTAGAAAAACAACAAGTTTTAACATCCGGATCAGAAAATATTGCAATCTCACATCTGATTCGATGCCTTTCAGGCAGTAAACAAAATCAAAAAATTAAGCTGATGCTTTCATTCATGAAATTGTCATATTGATGGCTTATGCTGTGCAAATGAAACTTTTGCTCAGCTTGATGACAGGCAGGGTTTGAATCGTTTTGGTAGCAAAATATGTGCGGTTGCTAAGCTTAAATAAGCTGGAATCTTATCTTAAGTAAATGATTTATAAAATCAAAATCTAGTGTTTTAGTCGGAATTAAACAGGACGAATAGCAGCAAGAAAATCCAAATAATTGCTTCATATGACAGCAGTTTGTCATATAATTGTCACAATTTAACTGAACAATATGGGGATTCTTGAATCCTCTATTCCTGCTTGCATGAATCCTAATCAAACTCCCGTAGATTCAGCACACGGGTCGGCTTTCCAAAAGTCGACCAATGTTCATGTGCCAACACCGAAATTCTTTATGCCGGTGTTCCTGACTCTTATTATCACTACGCTGATTTATATCGGCTTCCAGTTGTCTGCAGATTTAGCGCATGTACCGGCCTTGGGCTTGTATTCAGTTATTTTGTTAGCGACAGCACTTTTTATTGCGTTGAGCTTTGAGTTTGTCAATGGCTTCCACGATACCGCCAATGCAGTTGCCACGGTCATCTATACCAATGCACTTTCTGCTCCTGTCGCAGTGATGTGGGCCGGCTTCTGTAACTTCCTTGGGGTTATGGTGGCCAGTGGTGCGGTCGCTTACGGCATTATTGCGTTATTGCCGGTCGAGCTGATCATGAATGTCGGCTCCGGAGCAGGCTTTGCCATGGTCTTTGCCATGCTGATCGCGGCTATTCTCTGGAATCTGGGAACCTGGTTCCTCGGTATTCCAGCATCCAGTTCACATACCCTGATCGGTTCGATTCTGGGTGTGGGCATCATGAACTATATTCTGAATGCCGGTACTGGCGCTTCAGGTATAGACATGGAGCAGGTGATGAAAGTCGGTAAGGCGCTGTTATTCTCGCCTTTAATCGGTTTTGCATTTGCTGCGATTGTGTTCCTGCTGGTGAAAAAAATCTTCAAGCGTCAACTGGAACTGTTTCAGCCACCTGAAGGTAACAAGCCACCACCACCATTGATTCGTGCCATGCTGATCTTTACCTGTACTGGGGTGAGCTTTGCCCATGGTTCAAATGACGGTCAAAAAGGTATGGGTCTGATCATGTTAATCCTGATCGGCTGTGTGCCGTTGGCGTACTCGCTGAACAAAAATCTGGATGTACAACATATTCAGTCTTTTGGTCAGTTATCTGCACAAACAGCGGATGTGATCTATCCAAATCATCAGGATATTCCGGATGAACAAGCCCGTGATGTGATCACCAAGTACATTCAGACCAAGGAAATTACCCCTGAAGTCGTGCCTGCATTGGCAAGCTTGACGGATCATCTGGGTGAAAAAGTTGGTAGCTATACTAGCATTAAGGATGTTCCTGAAGCTCAAGTTTCTGAATTTCGCAACGACATGTACCTGAGCACCACAGCATTTAAACGTCTGGATAAAGCAGAAGCTTTACCAACAATGAGTGCTGCACAGGAAAAAACAGTAGATGAATACCGTGACAATCTGGATTCATTCCTGCAATACATCCCGACCTGGGTGAAAGTGGCGACAGCCTTGGCACTTGGTCTGGGTACGATGGTCGGCTGGAAGCGTATTGTCGTTACTGTCGGGGAGCGTATTGGTAAACAGCATATGACTTATGGTCAGGGTATGTCTGCCGAACTTGTTGCGATGTCAACCATTGCGGCAGCAGATGGCTTTGGTATGCCGGTATCCACTACCCATGTATTGAACTCTGCAGTAGCAGGTACCATGGTGGCGAACAAGTCAGGTCTGAACTTCCAGATGGTGAAAACCATTCTGTCTGCCTGGGTCTTTACCTTGCCAGCAACGATCTGTCTGTCAGGCGGTTTGTACTGGGTACTGTTAAAAGTGTTCTAAGAGATAGACAATAAAAAACGCTGCTTCGGCAGCGTTTTTTTTATAGGTGATTTTTACCTCTCTCTAACCCTCACTTGCGCTTCGATTTAAAAGCGGTGCTTTAAAACTTGCTCAGGAGAGGGAATTACATTATTTATTCAAATAAAGCGAGTTTAATTTGAATAGTATTCATTTTATTAAAAAACGTTTCTTTAGATGCTTAATACTCATTTGAATCCATTGGGGAAGCTCCCTCTCCCTTTGGGAGAGGGCTGGGGTGAGGGGATAAACATTAAATAAAAGTTTATCTAACGTAGAAGAAGTCTCGAAAGAAGGAACTAAATTACTTCTTCAACTTACTTAATAATCCTTTTGGCAACTTCTCCGTTGCAAAACCATACAGCGCAGCAAAAGGCAATGCAGTACGCGCCAGATAAGCAACCCGCCACAAACCACCATGATTCGCGCCATGCATCATCAATTCAAGCGGATGGTTGAGTTTTACTTCAGGATTGGCCACCGATTCCGGATTACGCAGATCATGAATCCATAGTGCCGCCATAATCGCATTGGTGGTTTCAGGCGCGAAAGCTTCAACATCAAACAGGCTGGCACCGTTAAATGCGGCTTTTAATAGCGGATTCTTGGTCACGGAATAGGTGGTCGTCGAAGGCGCAATATTGATACTGACCCGTTGGCCTTGAGCGCGAGCCAAGGTGGCACGCCATTGCTGGATACGTTTTGCCAGCGCATAGTTCGGGCCTTGTTCAACTACTAGACAGTCACAAATGCCATATGCCTGATCACCAGACTGAATCAGTTCATGCGCATTTTTCTGGAAAAAATGTTTGCGGCTTAAAGTGGAAACACCTTTGGAGATGATTGCCTGTGCCTTGGAGCGTTCAGTATATTTTACTTTTGACGCTTCAATCACTTCACTCGGCACCGCATACACATCGGTCGGCGTACACATGTACATCAGGCTGGTATTGGCTTTTTGCTGGCTGACATGCTGCATGATGGCATCCATCGCCATAGAGACGCGGACATGCTTTTCACCATCAAGATAAGCAATTGCAGCCAGATCCAGATCCTGCTTGAACTGTAATAACCATTTGGCAATTTCAGGAATCTGGGTTAGCAAATTCGCGCCCAGTTTTTCTTTTAAAATATCAAGTGAAGTATCAGCAGGCAGGTCTTCAGTACAAGGTGCATACAGCGTGGCATTGCCTTGGCTGATGGTATCAACAATCTTGCCCCATACCCTGGTATTCGGCAGATCAATCGCTACAATATTGGCTTTCCATTTCGCCAGCCAGGTCAAAGGGCCGGCTTCCGATGCGGCACCAAACAGCACCGTGGTCCGATCGGAAAGATCAAACCATTCAGGATGCACCACACATTCACGCAGGGCATTGGCATGACTGGTTTCCACGATGCCTTGGCTTTCCCAGTGCTCAATCTGCTCCAATAAGGCGTCACCTTGCAGCTTTTGACCGTGGTAAGGCACATACCATTCTGGTGCCGATTTGCTATTACCTGTCAGCTTGAAGGTATGCAACTGACCCGCGGGCAGAGTTAAAGCATCTTGTAATACATACTTTTGACCATCACGGTAAAATTCAAAAGTCTGATGTGCTTTTGCCAATCCATCTTCGGCAATTTTCAAGCTGGATTCAGGGGAACTTAATCCTTGCTCGACCAGCTGCTTAAAATGCACAGTATATTGTTTGCGCCAGTTTTTTTCTGATTGTGCCTGTTGAGAACTGCGTGAATCGACATTGGCTAGCGCTGCCGCGATGATTGCGCGCCCTGCTTTAGAGCTACTTGGTTTTTGTTGCTGAGACTGAAGAGGAAATTGAAGACCGTCTGGTGTAGTGGACATGCAAAATATCTCGAGAATGATAGTAATTAATATACAGATGTATATATTATCGCTGCAAAATTCAGTCCAAGATTGGCATTAAGTGACATCATCACTTTCTAATATATTACCAGATGTTTCAAACTAATAAGGGAGCAGCAGCTCTCTTATTCGTTTTCAGCAGAAATATGAGGCTTAACTCATATGTAGCTTTATTCCTTCAGTATTTAAAAAACTGATTAAAACGGAACCTGCATCAGTTTATTCAGGAAATGCGGAATCAGGCGTGGCTCCAGAATAATCGTCATGACTACCCCGTAAGCCGCTCCCCATAAATGCGCGCTGTGATTAATATTGCTATTGCCTTTTTTGCCTGACCAGATGCTATAGGCTACGTACAGCACAGCAAAAATAATGGCAGGAACCGGAATGAAGAACACAAAGATCAACTTCCAAGGTTCAAACAGAATATAGGCAAACAGCACAGCCGACACTGCACCGGAAGCACCTAAACTGGCCCAGCGCGCATCATTTTTATGCTTTAGGTAACTTGGCAGAATGGCTGCGATCAGACCACCAAGGTAAAACAGGATAAAACCCAGGTCATACAGATATTGACGATAAAAGCTTTCAATCACGCTGCCAAAAAAGAACAGGGTAATCATGTTGAACAACAGATGTGCACCATCCGCATGGATAAAGCCATGCGTAATAAAGCGGTCGTATTGTCCACGTTGCAGTGCCGGCGGCCAGAAAATCAGGCGATTCATCACCGTCTCTTTGGAGAAAGCAATAAATGACACAATACAGGTGATCAGAATAATGGTCACGGTATGATTAAAAGGTAAATCAAGCATATAAATGATTCTAATGGTGCCTATTTGCCAATTATCATGCCATTAAAATTGAGCTAAAGTTGTACTTTTATAATAAATCCGACAATTTTAGTTGATTTTTAAAAATTACCCCGCATCTTCAGTTAAAATGGCCGCTTGAGCTTGAGGAAATTATTGTTATGTCGACTGAGAACAGCAGCACTCCAGTTGTTGGTGAAATTCCCAACTTATTGATTACACCAACAGCACAAGAGTATTTAAAGGATCTACTGGATAAACAGAACACCCCGGGTATTGGTGTGCGTGTTTTTGTAGAGCATCCGGGTACTCCTCGCGCTGAATGTTGCATGGCCTATAGTGCACCTGATGAAGTTGTACCGACAGATTATAAGCAGGAATATCCTGATTTCCCTGCTTTTATCGACTCGCCATCTATTCCGTATTTACTCGATGCCGTGATTGACTACAACAAAGACCGTTTTGGTGGTCAGTTGACTTTCCGTGCGCCGAACTCTAAAGTGCCACGCGTAGGGCCAGATGCATCGGTAGAAGAGCGTATTACCTATGTATTGCAGTCTGAAATTAACCCGGGCCTAGCAGGCCATGGCGGTAACTGTGCACTGGTTGAAGTCAAAGAAGACCCTGAAAAAGGTTTAACCGCTGTACTTAAATTTGGTGGTGGTTGCCAGGGTTGTTCAGCGATTGATATCACCTTGAAACAAGGCGTAGAAACCACATTAAAACAGCATGTACCTGAATTAATGCATGTCGTTGATGAAACGGATCATAGTCAGTCTGAAGGTGCGTATATGAAATAAGCTGTTCCATATAACAGTTTATTTATCGCATTTTAAAAAACCTCGACAGTTCGAGGTTTTTTTATATCTGGCTTAAAATATATTGAATATTAATGATAATAATTATCAATAGCAATTGTATTTAAGTGGAAAGCTGTTACACTTCGCAACCGAATAAACATGATCTCTTCATAAATATTGGGGCGCACAAGGTATGAATAAGCCATTCTTAAAAACAACTTTAGCTTTTGCCGTATTCACAGCAATGACTGTTTCAGTACAAGCACAAGACCAAGTTACTGAAGAAAAAGAAGGCGTATTGCAGTCTGAGACGACCAAGTTACAAACGATTGTGGTGACTGCAACAGGTTATGAGCAAGATTTGGCTAAAGCACCTGCTTCCATTACTGTGATTGATCGTGGAGAATTGGATAAACGTGAATATAACGACATTACTGATGTGCTGCGTAATACGCCTGGGGTCGTGGTTTCGGGTTCGGGTTCTGCACAGACCATCAGTATTCGAGGCATGAGTTCAAACTACACCTTGTTTCTGGTCGATGGTAAGCGTCAATATGGCAAGGATGTGAACCCGAATGGGGATGATGGCGGTTTTGAGAAAAATATTCTGCCACCACTTGCCGCCATCGAACGTATTGAAATTATTCGTGGTCCAGCTTCTACACTGTATGGTACGGATGCTATGGGCGGGGTAGTCAATATCATTACCAAAAAAGTGTCTGATGAATGGTCTGGCAATGTTGAATTAGGAACCATCATTCAGGACAGTAGCCGTTCAGGTGATATCAAAAATGCTTCTGCATATCTTGCGGGTCCTTTGATTGCAGACAAGCTGGGCTTGCAGCTGGCAGTCAATAAGCAGGAACGTAATGAAGACCGTTATGTGGGCGGTTTTCGTGGCACAGAACGTGAAAGCTTAAATTCACGTCTGACCTATGCCATTAATGATGATCATGATGTACAAGTTGAAGCCAATTTCGTGCAGCAGGAATCAACTACGTCTGTAGGGGAAACGGTAGCACCTGCTCAAGGTGCTGCAGATTCATTCTCGCGTAATTATCGTAATGTTTATTCATTAACCCATAATGGCCGTTATAGCGATAACTTGGACAGTTCATCTTATATTCAATATGAAAATTCAAAAAATCCGGATCGTGGAAATACGGAACTCGGCACCAAAGGGATTACCCTGGATACTTGGACAGCCAATAGTCAATGGAACTTAGCCTTAGGTGATCATACGCTGTCATTCGGGGGATATCTTAAAGATGAAAAACTGGTCGATAAAGCGACTAACCGTAATCCTAATGCACCTGAATTTAGTGAATTAACACGTTGGTCTGCTGCCGCTTTCTTTGAAGACACCTGGAGTATTACGGATCGCTTCGATTTAACCGCCGGTCTACGTTATGACCATGATGAAAACTATAGCGGTCATTTATCGCCACGCCTCTATGGAGTCTATTCTATAAATGATAACTTTGTGGTAAAAGGCGGTGTGGCCACAGGGTATAAGCAGCCTGATATTCGTGCAGCAACAGATGGATTCTATAGTGTTACAGGTGGTGGTGGTGCACCCTTAGCAACAGGTCGTGGCATCATCCGTGCTAATCCAGATTTAGAACCTGAATCAAGTGTATCTACTGAATTGGGTTTCAACTGGAAAAATGATTATATCAATACATCGCTGACTGGCTTTATCACTAAATATGAAGATCGTATTACGGAAGTTCGTGCCTGTGAAACCGATACTGATGGCACCACAACAAACCGTAATAACTGGCAGAATTGGAAATGCTTCGAAGGAGATATTCCATTCTACTTTATTAGTGAACGGATCAACGTGGATGAAGCAGAAATTCGTGGTGTAGAAGCAACCGTAGAAGCCAGTCTGAATGACTACACAACATTGACGGCAAACTATACCTATACTGATTCAGAGTTTAAGTCAGGTGCTTTTAAAGGACAGCCACTGAACCAGATGCCAGAACACATGTTTAATATTGGCGTGAATTATGAGCTAAATGATGCATTAAACGTCTGGAGCCGCTTGCACCATCGTTCTGAAACCTCTGCATACCTGAGCCGTACTTCTATCGCTCAGCCAAATCCAGGTTACCAATTTGTAGATGTCGGCTTTAACTATAAATTCAGTCCGAATCTAACAGGTAAATTTGGTGTCTATAACCTACTGGATGAAAAAGCTGAAGATATTGATGGTGATCAATTGTTAGATGGCCGTCGTTACGGTATCAGCCTGAATGCAAAATTCTAAGCAAATGACAATATAAAAAAGCCGCTTTAAGCGGCTTTTTATTTAAATCTTAAGAATTTTTAAAGTATCTGCATGGTAATAAAATTGTTCCAGATATTTGCGTGCGCGTTCACGTAAATGGCCTTGAGAAACCATCTGCTGGATTACCGGGCTGAGCAGATGCTGCAATTCATTCTGAATTAAAGCTTCATCAATATTCAGATCACGTAATAACTGATCAAAAGTATGTTCCTGATTGCGGACATACCAGGTATGAATTCCGTCATGTAACTGCTGCCACAGATAGTCAGTCTGGCGTATGTGATCCCAGATGTCATGACCTAAGCCGACCGTCTGATTCAGATCCTGAAGTTCAATATAATTCTTTAAGACTGATACTGGCATATCTTTGATTTTATGCCAGAGATTGGCCTGAAAATGATAGAGTTTCTCGTCGTCAAAATGCTGGTTCAGCACATGCTCACTCATCTGGCTGAGCTTTAGAATGTTTTTTTGCAGATAACGTGCAATGGTGCTATCGAGGTTGGTATCGGTGACATTTTCCAGAACGGATTTGCCCATTTTCATAAAGCGGGAAACCCCGGGCACGCTTTTGGCAATCATGGAGTTATCCATATAATCCTGAATGGAATGCTGGATCAATTGGGTAATCATGGCTGAAAATGCCGGATTATTCACGACGGTTTTAATCAGACGCTGACGATGGCCACTTTTGCTGGCCACATACTGGGCGATTTTATCGACGGTCAGGACTGGAATCAGATCGGCAATCGTGGTGGTATCATTGGCCGGATGCACCAATGCAAAACGGATATGCTCGGCAATCTGTTCAATCAGAAAGCTGCTGGCTACAGTACCCAGAATCTGTTTTTGTAAAAGCTGATTGATCAGTTCACAGCTCCACAGCTCTTTTAGCGTCTGTTTACGCAGCCACAAATAAAATGCATGAAACTCGCTTTGAATCGTTTCAGATTGAGAAAATGCCTGATCGAGAAAATCAAGTTGAGCATCGATCAACTGCTCAATCATCGGGTGTTTCTGCATAGCATCTCTGAAACTTAATTTAAAGGAATGAGTTTATCAGCAAGCGGGTTTTTTAGGGTCTGCGTCTTGGCCAGAAAAGGCAAATAATGTTGTGCGACCTGTTTTTCTGCTTCCAGAATCGGCATATGCCCGACATTGTTTAAAATCACCGGTTTTTCGGCACGTTTCAGCAGGGCATGCAGTTCTTTAACTACTTCGACATTAATGATCCGATCCTGTCTGCCCCACAAAATCAAGGTCGGTGCTTCTACCGTGCGGGTCAGGCGAGCAAAGGTTTCCGGTGTATAAATCCGGTTTAGCATCACCACCTGATCAATCGATTTACTGGTTTGTTCAGCGCGTGAAATCAGCAGTTTTTCCTGTGCATGTCGTAACTGATAAGGAATCACCGGCGGGTTCTGCATCAGCTGTTTGGAAACATCTTGCAGATCACCGGGCTTGCTGACGATGAGATCTTTTAAGGCCTGTGGGTCTTTGGTATAGGACGTATTCCCCATTTTGTAGAGGCCAGCGCTATTGATTAAAAACAGGCTTTGCGTATCGAAAGGGTATTGAGAGGCATACACCGTAGCAATCGAGCCGCCCAAGGAATGTCCGGCAATATGTAAATTCTCATCCACATTTAAGGTTTCAATAAATAGACGCAGTTGCGAGGTCACATTGGGCACAGAAACATCAAAATTGTCCGGAACTTTGGTGTCGCCGTTGCTCGGCAGATCCGGAATAATGACATGATAATAGGGCGTCAGAAACTGGGCAACCCGGTTCCAGTTGTCGCGCGTGCCGGCCAGACCATGAATCAGTAGAATGGATGGTTTGTTCTTGGCGCCGCCTTCGCTATAGCTCCAGGTGACCTCGCCAATTTTGAGGGTCTTGGATTTGAGACCGGCAAGGCTGCGTTCCTGCAACAGATGCTGCTGCAAGACTTTGGCAGATGTTTCATTTTTCTGGCTAAACAGTATTTGAGCATGTGTCAGGCCCGGTAATGCCATGCTTAAGGCAACCACGGCTGAACAAATCATTTTCGAGCGCAATTTTATTATTTTCTTCATTGGCCATTCCCCAAAACAAACCCAGTGAGCAAATTGCTCAATTAAAATACTTCCATGTTATAAATTTGCAATTTTCATTCAAATAAAAACATTATTCTTCACCCTATTTTAAATCAATCCTTGCGCTTGTCACCCATTAGTTTTTTGCTAGATTGCATTAAATGACTGGAAAATGTGATGTATTGCGCATAAATTCCCTGCAGAAATGAAATTAGATAAATGCTAAAAATTTAATCAGCTAAGATTTTTTGCAAGTGACATTCAAAAAAACTGGCAGTAAGATATTGCAACTAAAACCATCGGTGATAGAAAAGAATGCTCACAGCTCAAGAAGCTTTAGAACGTCTTAGACAGGGTAACCAACGTTTTGTCAGTGGCGATACCACGCATCCAAAACAACTTAGCCACCAACAGCGCGCAGAAATGGCAGAGGATCAGAATCCGTTTGCGATTGTTTTGGGATGTTCAGATTCGCGCGTTCCAGCCGAAATGGTTTTTGATCAGGGTCTCGGTGACCTTTTTGTGATTCGTGTTGCAGGTAATATTGTTGCACCTTCACAGGTCGGCAGTGTTGAATTTGCCGCGGCACGTTATGATTGCGCGATTGTGGTGGTGTTAGGTCACAGTCACTGTGGTGCGATTAAAGCCACTATTGATACTTTAATGTGTCCGGATTGCCCGCCATCGGCAAACCTGATGTCGATTGTGAACCGCGTACGTCCTTCAGTTGAAACCTTAATGCAAACTGAACTGAAAAACGACTTGGCAAAATTATCCAAGCATGCGGTACGTTCCAATGTATTTGCTTCGGTGAATCAGTTGCGTCATGGTTCAGCCGTTCTGGAAAACCTGATTGGACAAGGAAAATTAAAAGTCGTCGGTGCTGAATATTCACTGGAAACTGGTGAAGTGACATTCTTCGATTTCTAATCACGATTCATCTAAATACATTCTAAAATAAGTTAAAGGCGCTTTATAAAGCGCCTTTAATATATGGATAAGCATTATTTAACAGGATCGTCTGTGCTTTAGCATTTGGATGAATCAGATCCTTTTGCATCAGGGTTTTGTTGCCGGCTACACCTTGCATAAAGAAGGGCAATAACTTCACCTTATATTGCTGACTGACCACTTTATAATTATTTTCAAAAGCTTTGCTATAGGCCTGACCGTAGTTAGGCGGCATTTTCATACCAAATACAATAACCTTGGCTTTGGCTTTCTGGCTCTGCTGAATCAGGCTGGCTAAATTTTTTTGAATCATTTGCGGTGGTTGTCCACGTAAGCCATCATTGCCACCTAACTCAATCACCACAAGGTCTGGACGATGCGTCTGTAACAGTTTAGGCAGTCTGGCCAGTGCTCCGCTGGTGGTTTCGCCACTGACACTTGCATTGACCACTTTATGCTGTTTCGGATACTGTTGCTCTAAACGCTTTTGTAATAAATGTACCCAACCTTGCTGGGGCTGGATACCATAACCTGCACTTAAACTATCACCTAAAATCATAATCGTCTTTGCTGAAACCCCAAGAGGTAATAGGCACAGACTGAGAAAAAAAAAGTAAGGCAATAGCCGAGTTTTCTGATTAAGATCTTTCATATAGGACACGTATGATTCAAAGCAGCAACGATTCGACCATCATGCCACAGGCTATTATTTCTGCCCAGAAATTGACACAAAAGATACAACTTTCACAAAAACAACTCACCATTTTTGAGGATCTTGATCTGGATATTCAGGCCGGAGAACAAGTGGCTATTACCGGTCGTTCCGGTTCCGGAAAATCCACATTACTGGGTATTCTGGCGACACTGGATCAGGCAAGTTCAGGTCAGCTTCTGGTCTGTGGCGAATCAGTGTCTAACTTGAATGAAGAACAACGTGCGCTGGTACGTTTAAGAAATATCGGATTTGTCTTTCAGTCTTTTCAGCTCTTACCGCACCTGACTGCACTTGAAAATGTAATGCTGCCACTGCGCCTGCAGCCCGGCTTTAAATATGCAGAAGCTGAGCAAAAGGCGTTGGCATTACTACATAAGGTCGGTCTGGATCGACAGGCGCAGCAAACCCCAAAAGTATTGTCCGGGGGAGAACAGCAACGTGTGGCGATTGCACGCGCACTGGTCAGTGAACCAAAAATCATTTTTGCCGATGAACCTACGGGCAATCTCGATGGTGAAACAGCCAGAGAAATTGAACAACTGCTATTTCAACTGAACCGGGAACTGGGAACAACTTTGGTGCTGGTCACGCATGACCGCAAATTGGCGCAGCAGTGTCAGCGGCATTTTGAACTGCTGAATGGCGAGCTGATTGAACATCCGAATGGAGGATGAAATGAATCCATTATTTCGTCCTTTACTGACGCAAAGCTTTAAAACGACCGGGATTTATCTACTGATTATTGCCTTAACACTGGCGATCAGTGCGACCACTGCACTCAAATTTAGCAATGAACAGATCCAAAATGCAGTTGCCTTGCAGGCAGCAGAAATGCTGGCCGGTGATCTGGTGCTTTCAGATAATGAGCTTTTGCCAAAGCAGTGGCGTGATCAGGCCAAGCAGCTGGATTTAAAGCAGTCAGAAGTCACTTTCTTTAGCAGTATGGCCTATACCGATGCGCAGTTTGTCATGGTCAATGTCAAAGCCATCGATCAGGCTTTTCCTTTGCGTGGTGAACTGCGGGTGCAACCGGCAAAAAAGTCGATTCAGTCTGGTGAAATCTGGCTTAGTCCACGAGCCATGGATTTGCTCAAAGTCAAACTGGGCGATCAGCTCAATATTGCCGATGCAGCATTTAAAGTTACTGCCAAGATTGAACAAGACTCCAATCAGGAGCTTGGATTTTCCGGTTTTTCACCGACCGTAATTATTTCTCAGGCAGATGTCGCACGAACCAATGCCATTCAGGTGGGGAGCCGGATTGAATATCGCCTACTTATGGCTGGCCGTCCGGATGATACCCAACAATATGAAGCCCTGTTCAAGCAGCAGGTCAAGTCAGCAAACGCCTCAGCTGAAACGCCAGCGGAAGTACAAGGGCAGGAGTTTGAGGAGCAAAGCAGTCTCAGGTTACGCAATGCCAGTGAAGGCAATACCCGCTTGATGAAGCCGATTGCTAATCTGGACACTTTCCTGCAACTGGCCAATATTCTGACCATTCTATTATGTGGGATTGCCATTGCTTTAACCGCGCAGCGTTATGTACAGCAGAATCAGGATCATATTGCCTTGATGCGTTGTATTGGCGCCACCAAGCAGCAGATTCTGTCGGCTTATCTGGCTTTACTCGGGATGGTGCTGTTAATTGCGATGCTAATTGGTACCGTGGTCGGGATCAGTCTGGGTTATGGACTGTTGCAATTGATGTTGCAGCTGATTCCAAATTTGCAGATTGAGTTTTCGGCCATCGCGATGTTGCTCGGGCCTTTGCCGGTCGCCATGCTGACCAGTGCCGTAGTGCTACTCGGTTTTGTCATGCCAAGCTTGTTGCAATTGCTAAATACGCCACCGATTCGGGTCATTCGCCAGCAGGAAAAATCAGTACAATCCATGCTGTGGATGCTGCTGACCGGAACGCTCAGCCTGATTGTTTTTAGTGTGATTTTGACTGAAAATCTGTTGCTGACCGCCTGGGTGATTGGCGCGATTATTGTGTTATGTGCAGTGCTGTATCTGACGGTATGGGGGGTGTTGAAACTGCTGCGGAATATGAAGCTGAATCTGTCAGCCTATGTACGCACGCCTTCTCAGACCGCCTTGCAGATTACGGCTTTAGCCTTGGGCTTGAGCCTGATTACAGTATTGGCCGTCTTGCGTACCGATCTGCTAGATCGTTGGCAGCAACAGTTACCGGAAGGTACGCCGAACCAGTTTGTTTATGGCTTACCGCCTTTTGATATGCCGGATCTCAAAGCCCAACTTGAGCAGAATGGCTGGAAAAGCACACCGCTATATCCAAATGTCCGTGGGCGTCTGGTCGCCAAAAATGATCAGCCATTTGCCGAAGAGTTGGTTAAAAGTAGCAATACTTTAAGACGTGAGCTGAATCTGACCCAGTCAAATAGCTATCCACAAGATAATGTGATTGTCAGTGGTGACGCGGTATTAAAACAAGTCGGCACCGTATCGGTCGAAGCCAATACTGCGGAAGAGCTAGGGATCAAGATCGGAGATAAACTCAGTTTCAGTCTGCCAGAAGGGATACTGGAAGCTAAAGTCGTTAATCTAAGAACCGTCGAATGGGAAAGTTTTAGCCCGAATTTCTTCTTTATCTTTGCACCGAATAGCATGGATGCCAATGCCGGCAGTTATCTGGGCAGTTTTTATGTCCCGGAAACAGATAAAGGCAAACTGGTCCCTGTGATCCAGCAATTTTCCAACACGGTCTTTATTGATGTCAGCCTGATTCTGGAAGAGATCAAACGCATTGTGAATGTGCTGGTGCAAATCGTGACGATTCTGGCGGTACTGGTCAGCATTTCCGGTTTTCTGGTGCTGATGGCCTGTCTGAACCTGTTGATGGATGAACGCAAACGTGAAGTGGCTTTGCTACGATCATTCGGTAGTTCCAAGCAGAAACTGAAAACCATGATGAGTCTGGAAATTGGTTTTATTGGGCTGTTTGCCGGAATAGTTTCCTGCCTGTTTGCCGAAGTGATCAGTGCGATTGCCAGTTATAAAATGGATTTAATGATTCAGCCGCATTGGGAAATCTGGATTATCCTGCCGATCTTTATGACCTCTTTATGTGCGCTGATTGGCCGTTATCGCCTGAGTTATCTGTCAGAGATTCCACCCTTACAAAGCTTGCGTGAGATGAATCAATAAGATTCATCTCCGTGATTTTTAAACTGGCTGAGAGTTAAAGTTTTAGTTGCTGTTGCATCATTTCCAGAATCTCTTGCCACAGTGGGCGAATGGGTTCGAGTAAGGCCAAGTTATGTTGATAAAGCAGCACACAAAGGCCGAACCCGACAATCAAGGCAATCAGATTGAACAGGTGGCTACGCTGCATTTTTTGCCCGATGTACCAGAGCAAGGTGAGAAAAGCCCCCATCAGCATGCCGCCAATATGTGCGGCATTGTTGATTCCACTGATCATAAAGCCCAGCGTGAGGTTTAGACCCATCACCATCACCAGGGTTTTTTTATCCAGAATAAAACGTTGCTGTGGCAGCATTGGCAATAAAGCCAGCACCGTGAGTGAAGCACCGAGTCCCATCACGGCACCAGATGCGCCGGCACTGACCGCAGGCAATAAATCGGGATTGGCCACACCGCCTTCGATCAGGCTATAGCTGTCCTGAATGTTCATATAGCCACTGAGCAGGCTGCCCATTAATCCGGCACACACATACAGGCCAATAAAATACATCCGGCCAAACAGCTGTTCGGCAACACTACCAAAAATATACAAGGCCCACATATTCAACATCAGGTGAATCAGGCCAAAATGAAAAAATATGCTGCTAAACAAGCGCATGGGTTCCGCTAAATAGGTTAAAGGTGCATAATCGGCACCCCAGAGAATAGCGTCTCGGGTACTCGGCTGGTTAACATCCATGCCATGCATGGCTTGCCAGCCAAATAATCCAACATTGATCCCGATTAAAATGGCGGTGATCCACCAGAGATGCATTTCAAGTTTGTGATGTTCGACAGGGGGAGAGTATTCAGACATGCTATTTTTTTGCTGTGATTGTATATTTCGAATAAGCTTAACACGAAAAATTAAATTTTCAGGAGTAACGCACTGACATGAAAGCCTTTCTGATCCGCACGATGCTCGTCATCGTCAGTGTGATTCTGCTGGTTCAATTGTGGATCTTTGCCAGTCTGGCCTGGTGGCGAACCAATCCGGTGAACACCACCATGATGATGCGGATTGATTACTGGACAGAACCTTCCAAAGCGATTCAGCATCAGTGGCGTCCCTATGACGAAATCAGCCTGAATCTGAAACGTGCCATCGTCACTGCGGAAGATGGAAAATTTATTCATCACCATGGTTTTGACTGGGACGGAATTCAAACTGCGCTGAATAAAAACAGAAATCAGGGCCGTGTAGTGGCCGGTGGTTCGACAATCTCCCAGCAATTGGCGAAAAACCTGTTCCTCGTCAACAAGCGTTCCTTTGTGCGTAAAGGTCAGGAAGCAGTCGCAACCTGGATGATGGAACGCATGTGGTCGAAAGAACGGATTCTGGAAGTCTATTTAAACTCGATCGAGTTCGGGGACAATATTTACGGCGTTGAAGCGGCGGCCAAGCATTATTTTGGTAAAACCGCGCAAAGTCTGACCCGGGATCAAGCCATCTTTCTCGCGGCCATTCTCACCAATCCGAAATACTTTCAGGATCATCGCAATTCCTCTGCATTAAATGCGCGTAAACGGATGATTCAGCGCTATATGCGCTATGCAGAATTACCTTAATTGATGATTTGAAGAGAAAGCCCAATTATTTGGGCTTTTTTTTATGAAATTGTCATCAATTTGAAGCATACTTGGAGCGATAAGCACAATTTTAAATCCGCATAGGTTTGATATGAATACGGCAGCCAGCACAACTTCAGCACAGCCCGAATATACATATAATGATCGTTATATTAATCGTGAACTGTCTATCCTAGACTTCCATTTACGCGTTCTGGAACAGGCTGTCGATCCTTTACATCCATTGCTCGAACGCATGAATTTTCTGTTGATTTTCTCGCGTAATCTGGACGAATTTTTTGAAATCCGGGTCGCCGGGATGATGGAACAGCTGGATCTGGACAATGAAAGTCGGAGTCCGGATGGCTTGACTCCAAAGCAGGTTTTAGAACAGATTTCTAAAACGGCACATGCCGCCATTGAACGTCAATACCGTATTTTAAATGAAGAAATTTTGCCAAAACTGCGTGAGGAAGATATTTGCTTCTTGCGCCGTGGTGAATTGACCCCAGCTCAATCTGCCTGGGTGAAAAAATATTTTCAGGAGCAGGTGGCTCCCGTCCTCACGCCGATCAGCCTAGACCCAGCGCATCCATTCCCGCGGCTGGTGAATAAATCACTGAACTTTATTGTCACGCTGGAAGGGAAAGATGCTTTTGGCCGTCAGATTGATCTGGCTGTGGTACCTGCACCGCGTTCTCTGCCACGCGTGGTACGTTTACCGGATGAACTGACCGATGGAAAAGAACATCATGTAATGCTGTCGGCGATTATTCATGAGCATGTTTCTGACCTGTTCCCGGGGATGACAGCGACTGGCTGTTATCAGTTCCGTGTCACCCGAAATGCCGATTTGGCCTTGAATGAAGATGTGGAAGATCTGGCCAAGGCACTCAAAGGTGAACTCAGTTCACGCCGGTTTGGTCGTGCGGTACGTCTGGAAGTAACGGAAAACTGCCCACAGCATATTTATGAATATCTGCTGAATGAATTTGATCTGGACGACGAGCAGCTTTATAAAGTTGCTGGCCCGGTCAATCTGGCACGTTTACTATCTAATTTTAAACGTCCGCATTTACGTTATGACTCGCATACTCCCATCATTCCTAAAGTACTGAAAAAATCTGAAAATATTTTTAGTGCGATGCAGAAACAGGATATTTTGCTACATCATCCCTTTGAATCTTTTGCGCCGGTCATTTCATTATTACGTGAAGCGGCACGCGATCCACAAGTACTGGCGATCAAGCAGACCTTGTACCGTAGTGGACCAGATTCTGAAATTGTCCAAGTGTTGGCAGAGGCTGCCCGCAATGGCAAGGAAGTGACCGCAGTCATTGAATTACGTGCGCGTTTTGATGAAGAATCCAATATTGCGGTGGCCAATGTCCTCCAAGAAGCGGGTGCGGTCGTGGTCTACGGCATTGTCGGTTACAAGACTCACGCCAAGATGATTCTGGTGGTGCGCCGGGAAAATAACAAACTGGTGCGCTATGTGCATCTGGGCACCGGTAATTATCATGCCGGCAATGCGCGAATCTATACCGATTACGGCCTGTTAACGACGGATAAAGATCTGTGTGAAGATGTGCATCGTATTTTTCAGGAACTGACCGGTATGGGGAAAATGGCCAAGCTGAAAAAGCTGCTGCATGCGCCGTTTACCTTACATGCCCAGTTACTGAACTATATTGATAATGAAATTGCCTATGCTCAGGCAGGGAAACCGGCGCAGATTATTGTCAAAGTCAATGCGCTGACCGAAATGCAGTTGATTAACAAACTCTATGAAGCTTCTCAGGCCGGGGTACAAATTGACCTGATTATTCGCTCAATTTGCAGTTTGCGTCCGGGGTTGCCGGGGCTGTCAGAAAATATCCGGGTGCGTTCAATTGTCGGACGTTTCCTGGAACATACCCGCGTGTATTATTTCAGCAATAATGGCAATTCACGTATTTACTGCTCAAGTGCAGACTGGATGGATCGTAACCTGTTTAATCGGGTCGAAGCCTGTTTCCCGGTCGAAGATGAAGCTTTGAAAAAACGCATCTATCAACAGGGTCTGTTGAATTACCTGAAAGACAACCAGCAATCCTGGTTATTGCAAGGTGATGGCACCTGGCTGCGGGCACAGCCAAAAGAAGGTGACAAACCGCATAATGCACAACGTATTCTGTTAGAGCTGTTTAAATAAGTTTAAGCATTTAAAGAGGCTGAATATTCAGCCTCTTTTTATTCCGAAGATAGAATTTAACTGTTCAAGCTGAGTTGAACCAGTTTTCGATAGATATGTTTGACCCGACTATACATCTGATAGTCCTTCATCTGGAGCTGGTTTTGTCGTTCGGCTTGCGATTGATGTTGACTCAATACTTTTAATAACTGCAATTCAGCGAGGTTAAGACAGGTTTTGGCAATGGGCTGGTGCAGGATATAGTCTGCCAGTTCAGTATGAATGTAGGCTCCGCCGCGTAAGACAATTTTTAGACTCTCAGCGAACTGCGGTAATGAATCATGATGCTGCATATAGCTATCTGCTCCGGATAATAAAGCAGAATAGATCGTTACTATGGCATCCGTATTGAATATGGTAATAACAGGCGGGTACGGGTTTTGCTGTTTCAGCTGACGGATCAAACTGATCTCTGAAGTTGTTGCTGCATGATAAAGAATCAGATTGGGCAGATGTTCAGTAATCATGGACTGTGCAGACAGTATATTGTCCGCATACAGCAGCATATCTGGCTGATAGCCCAGTTGCAGTAGCACGGTTTGGATTTTTGACAGGTCGAGTCCAGTCGGTGAACGAATCACTAAAACCGGTGCAGGCAAAAGGCTAGCCAATAAAACGCGATCCTGTAGATGCGATAGAGAGCTATACTGTGAATCAGGCAGATGCAAATGCCTATCCCAAAGAATAGTGATTTAGCTGAAATGTAGAGATTCTAAGTTTCTAGGCGGACTGGATGCATTCAATTCAAGATATAAAAAAGGAGCAACATGTGCTCCTTTTTATTATCTATAGATCAGGCAGCATCGTGCTGAGTGATTTTCTGGAAAATCTGTAATAGCACATCAAACTCGCTTTGCAGCGGTGTGCTTTTACGGGTTACCAATGCCAGGGTACGACTTGGGGCTGAATCGATCGCTTTTACCTGAATCTCAGGATTGCCTTTAATCATATTGGTATGGATCGCAATTTCAGGCAGCAGGGTAAAGCCCAGATTTGCAGACACCATTTCGATTAAAGTCGGCAGTGAGCTGGCTTTTAAACGGTGATCATTTTTACGCTCACCAATCGGGCAGGCACTCAAGGCATGATCACGCAGGCAATGACCTTCTTCAAGTAACATCAGGCGAGACAGATCCAGATCTTCTAAAGAGTTTGCTTGTGCAGCATGCTGATCAGATTTTTGGTAAACCAGATACAGATTCTCTTTGGCAATTTCAGCAACTTTCAGACCACGGGTGTCGAAAGGCAATGCCAAAGCCACCATATCCAGGTTGCCATGTTCCAGCTTTTCTACAATCTTTTCACTTTGCGCTTCATGCAGATGCAACTGGATTTTTGGTAATTGCTTATGCACTTCATCCAGCAGCTGGGACAATAGGAAAGGTGCAATTGTTGGAATGACGCCGAGATGTAGATCACCGGTTAAAGGTTCACTCATCTCACGACTTAAACGCATTAGGTCCTGAGCATCGGCCAGTAGAACACGTGCGCGTGCAACCACTTGTTCACCAAGAGGCGTTAAACGAACATTCTGGCGGTCGCGTTCAACAAGTACGCCACCGAGTAAACGCTCCAGCTCCATGATGCCGCCAGACAAGGTTGACTGGGTGACAAAGGAGCGGCGAGCAGCTTCTGTAAAGTGTAGCGTCTCTGACAGTGTTACGAGGTATGACAGCTGTCTTAGGGATGGTAATGCAGCCATAGTGTCCTAATGTTTATGATTTAAAATGATCAGCAAATAATTCGCTAAGATATGGAATAAAATGCGGTGGGATATCATGCCCCATTCCATCAATTAATTCAAATTTAGCCCCTGAAATTGCTTTCGCAACGGCCTTGCCATGGCTAGGAGGCAGCAATCGATCTCGAGAACCATGGACTACCAGGGTTTCTTGTTTGATTTGCTTGTCCAGTTGCAGCAATGAGCCTGTACATAATATTGCTAAAAACTGTTGAAGTACACCAGCAGGATAGTAACTTCGCTTATATAATTTACGGGCGGTCTGTACCGCTTCCAGATGATTGACATAACCTGGCGAGCCGATGATCTTAAACAGTTTCAAACTATGATCAACAATGCCATCTTCATCTGTTGAAGCCGGTTTGTCAATCAAACTAAAGAGTTGCTTAGGGAAGGGCGGTGGCAACATCGGCTGGTTATTGCTGGTAAACAGTAAGCCCAGTTTTTTGACTTTGTCCGGATAACGCGCGGCCAGAATCTGGGCAATCATACCGCCCATCGAAGCACCCAGCACATAGACCTGTTCCAGCTGCATTTTTTCAATCAGCAGACTGACATCTTCGGCCATATCATATAGATCATAAGGTGCACCCTGATTACCCAGACCCAGCACAAAACGGCTCATCATTTTCAGGGTATTCAGGCGTGGACCTTTGTGATGGACTTTTGAAGACAGACCAATATCACGATTATCAAAACGGATGATGTGATAGCCATTGTCTATCAGTGACTTGCAGAAAAAGTCAGGCCAGTACAGCATTTGCCCACCCAGACCCATAATCAGCAAAATGGTGGGATGTTCCGGATTTCCGCCAACCTCGACATGTAGCTGGATCCCATTACCAAGATCAACCTTGGTTTCATGCATAAACGAGGTATATGGGGAAAGATTAAACTGTGCTGCGCTGTACATAGTCGCTGTCCTAATTAAAGGATATTTCGTTTAAAAAATATCCTTGCTATTAAACCTCTAAACCGCAGCAGGAATCAAGTCAGGAACCTGCTTGGTCAAGGCCAGACGCTGTTTGGCTGCAGTGGCGCCCAAAAGCACGAAACCGCGTAAGGTGCCGTTAGCATCGAACGCTTTAGCCAGCATGCCATCGTCAAACTCTTCAGTTTCCCAGGTGACATCAACATCAACCGGTGCAGGCAATACCGTTAAAGGAGCAGCAGGCGTTTTAACTGCCACTGGCATAGCCGGATAATGCACGGCAGTATGTTCACCATTTAAGGTTTTTGCCAAAGCGCGGGCTTGTTGCATGATCGGCATAACATAAGGCAATAAAGTTCCATTGACCTCGGCACAGTCGCCCACAGCATAAATATCGACCTGGTTGGTTTCCAGTTGTGCCGTGGTTAACACTCCGCGACTGGTATGTACGTCTGCCTGTTTCGCCAAAGAAATATTCGGCTGTAAGCCCACCGCAGATAACACTACATCAGCGACCAAAGACTGACCGTTGGCCAGCGTGACCAGATAATCACCATTGCCCGCACGAGAGACTTTTTCGACCGTTGTGCCCAAGACAAAGTGAATGCCGGTTTCTTCAAGATTCTTCTGGAATGCAGTAGCAACATGTTCTGGCAATAAGCGGCCAAGTGGCCGAGGGGCTAAATCAATGACTGTAACCTGATGATCGGTATTTTGTAGGTCGTTGGCAAATTCACAGCCAATCAGGCCTGCACCTAAAATTACTACACGTTTGTCTTCACGTGCTGCCAGATTGTTACGGAAAGCTTTATAGTCACTCAAATTGTTGACGACATGAATGTCATCGCTGGCATCACCGGCAATCGCCAGACGTACCGGATTGGCACCGATGGCTAATACCAGTTTGCTATAATTTTGCGTACTTTCCTGACCATCTTTTTCCAGAACCAGCTGATGATCTTCCGGATGAATGGCTTTGACCCAGGTATGCTGTTCAATGCGCATATTCAGCTGTGCTGACATTTTAGCCGCATCGCCTAGTGGAATTTGTTCAGGCGCTTTATTGCCAGCCAAAGCATTGGAGAGCGTCGGTTTGGCGTAATTGACCGCATCATCCGCACAGATCATCAGCAATTCATGTTCTGGATTGAGTTTACGAAATTCACGTGCTACGGCATAACCCGCCATACCTGAACCAATAATGACGATAGGATGCATAGTTGTTTCCATATGGTAGAGCTCCATGCTGTATAAATGATTGAAAGGCATAAAAAAAGACCATATGGATATGGCCTTTAACTGGACGTGATTAGACTTCGATCATTTCGAAATCAATTTTAGACACGCCGCAATCTGGACAGGTCCAGTCATCTGGGATATCTTCCCATTTGGTGCCTGCTACGATCCCGTCTTGAGGCCAACCTTCTGCCTCGTCATAAATCCATCCACATACGATGCATTGAAACTTTCTCATGTAACTCTCCAAAACTGAGCAACTGTAGGCGTCAGCTTAAAATCCATAAAAGGCAAGACTCTAAAAGAATATGACTTTTTAACAGTGAACATATTTGGCTAAATTTTTACGCAGTTCTATTCATAAAGTAAAGTGAATAAAAGCTTAATCAGCGAAATTAGCAGCAGAATAGACGACACATTCCTCATTTATCTAAAAATCACGCCAATCAGCTTTTCTGGCGTAGGCGGTTAAAGGATAAAAAGCTGACGATGGCAAAAATGAGTGTTTATCTTGTGGGATAGACCAAAGTCGTGCAGTAAAAACTTGAGTTTTTAGGTAATTTAAAATCAGTAAAGTCCGGATTAAATATTTTTAAAATAAATCAATATAATAAAATCAATATCTTGTAATTAAACGTCGGGTTTTTATTAGGCAGCTTGGCTTGTCCGCTCTACTCAAATAGGTTTAAAATTCCCATATTCCTTTTCTTTTTTTAAGATCTCCCATGAGCAATTTGTCTACTTCTTTGTGGTCTCACATTCGTACGGTCCAAGATTTTCCAAAACCAGGAATTTGCTTCTTTGATTTGACCCCACTTTTCATGAGCAATATTGGTCCTTTGACTGACGCTTTGATTGCCAGCATTCCTGCTGACAAACTGGCAGAAGTAGAAAGCTTTATTGCGGTCGAAGCGCGTGGTTTTGTGTTGGCAAGCTTGTTGGCACAACGTACAGGCAAAGGCTTATTGTTGGTGCGTAAAGCAGGCAAATTGCCACCTCCAGTGGTCGGTGTGGGTTATAGCCTGGAATATGGTATGGATCGTTTAGAAATGTCTGCGGAAGTTCAGTCCCAGAAAGTAATTATTGTGGATGATGTTCTGGCAACTGGCGGAACCTTAAAAGCAGTGAATGAACTGGCTCAAAAATGTCAACATGAAGTACTTGGCGCAAGTATCTTCCTTGATCTTCCTGACCTGCATGCTGAATTAGGCCTGGATATCTGGTCAGTGCTGGATGACAAATCTCAGCCTGAAGCGGCAGTTGCTTAAGTTATACATTTAAAAAAAGCCCCAAAATTGTGGGGCTTTTTTATTGCCTGATAAAATGATCTTCGATTTCCTGAATCAGTGTATTAATTTGCTCAGGATGTTCCAGACGATGATGGCCGCCATCAACTGCCTGAATTTGCATATAGTCTTCAAGTTGTGTCTGAACCGCATGCATATCCAGAATTTCATCGCCCAGCTCCAGATAGGCAAACTGAGGAATATCATGCTGTAAATCGTGATGCCCAATCGGCGGATAATCATCGCGGAAGTTAGGCTGCAAAATGGGATTGGCCACTACACATGGAATTTGATACGCTTGTGACATTTTCAGTGCCCAATAACCGCCAAGACTGTGGCCGACCAGAATATCCGGTTTGATGGTTTCAATCATCTCATGATAAAACTCGGTGACCGAACTATAACTCAGATTTCGATAATCGACATCGATACAGTATTTATGTACCACATCAATGGCATGGAACTTGGTGGATTCTCTGGAGGAATCTAAGCCATGTAAAAACAAAATCTTAGACATAGTTCATTACTCATTTTTATGGGACATGCCATATTGGTTATTTGTTGATTGGCATATCATCTTCAATCTGAGCGTCATTGTAGAACGTCTGGGTGTACAAGGCAGTTAGCTATTGGTCTAAGCCACAATTTTGCAGTGCAATGATTTTGTATAACCCCTGTCTGATTTAAACTTTAATCCCAACTGAGAGCAGCGGGGTGCTGCAAAAGGTTGAAGAAAGGGAATTTAAAAGAGTGACAGAAGGGCTCAACCGAATGGTGTAAATAGCAGGATAGTGGATTTTTCCAAAGAAAAGCCGGTTCCTGAGAGTGTTTGCGCTACGATTTGAGAAGGATTTCTGCTATTCTATGCAACTTCTATTTTTTAACTAATCTTATTCGAGGCAGAGATGACGCAAACTAACGCTCAATCGACTTCTGAACAAATCATTTCCGAAAACGATTTAATTGCACAGCGTCATGTCAAGTTAAAGCAAATCGAAGCTCAGGCACAAGAAACAGGTAAGAGCCCATGGCCGAATACCTTTAAGCGTGAGCATTATGCCCAAGATTTACAAGACCAGTTCGCTGATAAATCTAAAGAAGAAATTGAAGCAGGCGAAAAGGTCTACGTCAAAGTTGCCGGTCGAGTGATGTTGAACCGTGGTTCATTTATTGTGATCCAGGACATGACAGGTCGTATCCAGCTATATGTGGCGCGTAAAGAACTCGCTGA
Organism: Acinetobacter sp. CIP A162; assembly: GCF_000367905.1. Lineage (GTDB taxonomy): Bacteria > Pseudomonadota > Gammaproteobacteria > Pseudomonadales > Moraxellaceae > Acinetobacter > Acinetobacter lwoffii. The sequence continues at coordinate 296,666 of NZ_KB849159.1, forward strand.
AGATGTCCTGGCTACCATTAAAGGTCTGGACCTTGGCGATATCATCGCAGTCGAAGGTTATATCGGTCGTTCAGGTAAAGGCGATTTGTATGTACACATCGAACATTTTGAATTACTGACCAAATCATTACGTCCGCTTCCAGACAAGTTCCATGGTTTGAACGATACTGAAGTAAAGTATCGTAAACGTTATCTTGATCTGATCGTTAACGAAGAAACACGTAAAACTTTTGAAATTCGTGCCAAAGTTGTGGCGGGTATCCGTGCCTTCCTGACTGAAAAGCGCTATATGGAAGTTGAAACGCCAATGATGCATGTGATTCCAGGCGGTGCATCGGCACGTCCTTTCGAAACACATCATAATGCACTGGACATGTCGCTGTTCTTGCGTATTGCGCCAGAGCTTTACTTAAAGCGTTTGGTGGTCGGCGGTTTTGAACGTGTGTTTGAAATTAACCGTAACTTCCGTAACGAAGGTGTTTCTACCCGTCACAACCCTGAATTCACCATGATCGAATTCTATCAGGCTTATGCAGATTACAAAGACTTGATGGAATTGACCGAGCAAATGCTGGAGCGTCTGGCGATTGATATCTTGGGTACCACTGATGTGCCTTATGGCGATGAAGTGTATAGCTTCAAAGGGCCATTCAAGAAAATTTCAATGTTCGATGCAATTCTGGAAAATAACCCGCAATTTACCCCTGAAAATGTCAATGACCGTGAGTTCCTGGCAAAATTCCTTCAGGAAGAATTGAAAGAGCCGGTGAAACCAGGTTTTGGTCTGGGCAAACTGCAAACCATGGTATTTGAAGAAACCGTAGAAACCAAATTGCGTCAACCGACGTTCATTACTGAATATCCAGCGGAAACTTCTCCATTGGCGCGCCGTAATGATCACAATCCACACATTACCGACCGTTTTGAATTCTTCATCGGTGGCCGTGAGTTGGCAAATGGCTTCTCGGAATTAAATGATCCAATCGATCAGGCTGAACGATTCCAGGCACAGGTTGCTGAAAAAGATGCTGGTGATGATGAAGCTATGCATTACGATGCTGACTTTGTAGAAGCATTGGAATACGGTCTTCCTCCAACAGCAGGTGAGGGTATTGGTATTGACCGTCTGGTGATGATCTTTGCCAATGCAGCAAGTATCCGCGATGTGATCTTGTTCCCGCATATGCGTCATAAAAATGCTTAAATGCTGAATTCAAAATAACCCGCTCTGGCGGGTTTTTTTATACTTGAAATAAAATAGATTCAAAAATTAAAGACAAAAAAAACGCAATGATTGGGGTTGTCATTGCGTAGAAAAAGGAATGTTTTTTCAAACTATTTCAAAATTAACTGTGGAGAGAGTTAAATCTGATTCCTTACTGAATATGACCATAATAGGACGCATTCTCATATGACTCATCAGTATTCATGTTAATACATGTTAAATAAGGTTAAAACTATGAAGATTATGTGGGGGCATTTGCATCATTTTTGCGCAATTTTAGCTTAAATAAAAAAGCTCTTCATCAGAAGAGCTTTTAAGAGCAATTTTATATTTAGAAATGGAATACGCCGAGGCCAGATTTAACTTCATCCAGTGTCGCCTGGGTAATATCGCGACATTTATCCGTACCAGTTTTTAGAATATCCATGATGTAATCCGGATCTTTAGCCAGTTCAATACGACGCTCACGAATTGGACCGATCAATTCTTTTAAAATGCTTTCCAGACGTTTTTTCACTGTACCATCGCCTAAACCACCACGACGATAATGGGCTTTAAGTTCTTCCAGCTCTTCTTTATTTGGATCGAAGGCATCTAGATAGGTGAATACCACGTTGCCTTCGACCTGACCTGGATCTTCAATACGTAAGTGATTCGGATCGGTATACATGGCATTGACGGCTTTCTTAATATCTTTATCTGTTGCATCTAGCACAATGGTATTGCCCAAAGATTTCGACATTTTTGCTTTACCATCAAAACCAGGTAGGCGACCAACATTGGAAAGTAGTGCCTTACATTCTGGTAACAGGTCATGACCAATTTGACGGTTTAAACGACGCACGATTTCGTTGGTCTGTTCGATCATTGGAATCTGATCTTCACCCACAGGAACTACAGTGGCCTTGAATGCCGTAATGTCAGCAGCTTGAGCCACCGGGTAGCACAAGAAACCGGCTGGAATATCACGCTCAAAACCACGCATCTGGATTTCAGATTTAATGGTCGGGTTACGCTCAAGACGTGAAACCGTCACGAAATTGAGGTAAAGCATGGTCAGTTCATTTAGTGCTGGCAGGCATGACTGCACACAAATTGTGGTTTTAGTTGGATCAATACCGACAGCCAGATAATCCGTCGCCACTTCAATAATGTTACGACGTACTTTTTCAAAATTGTCCGCATTATCAGTTAGGGCTTGAGCATCGGCGAGTAACAAGTGTTGATGGTGAGAATCTTGCAGACCTACACGAGAGCGTAATGAACCGACAAAGTGGCCGAGGTGGAGTTGTCCGGTAGGACGGTCGCCCGTCAAGATCACTGGACGATTATCTTGATTACTCATTATCTATTCCAAAGGGTAGTCAGTACTACAGCTGTATTTTAACGAATGGCAACATTGTACGGCATTCTGTTTTTGATTGTCAGCCAGAAAAAAAGCTGTCGTAAAAAAATCTTATAAATTAAACAAGTGAATACAATATTTTTAAGAATTTTGATTAAACTATCTGGAAAGAAGATAAGGATAATAAGTATGGCGAGCAGTTTATTACTATTATTAGATGATATTGCTACTGTTCTGGATGATGTCGCTGTCATGAGCAAAATGGCAGCAAAAAAAACAGCAGGCGTCCTTGGTGATGATCTGGCTTTAAATGCGCAGCAAGTGACAGGTGTGCGGGCTGATCGTGAATTACCGGTGGTCTGGAAAGTTGCCAAAGGTTCTTTTGTTAATAAACTGATTTTGGTGCCGCTGGCATTATTAATCAGCTTTATTGCAGGCTGGCTGATTAATCCCTTGTTGGTGCTGGGTGGTTTGTTCCTATGTTATGAAGGCGTGGAAAAAATTATTCATACCTTGCATACACCGAAGGCCAAGGACGCGGAACAGGCGCGTGAGCAATTGATTCATACAGAAATGGATTTGCACCAGTTTGAAAATGAAAAAGTCAAAGGTGCTATTCGCACTGACTTTATCCTGTCTGCTGAAATTATCGTGATTACTTTGGGAACGGTCGCCGCAGCCTCGATGCTGACCAAAGTGACTGTTTTAAGCCTGATCGCGGTGGTGATGACCATTGGTGTTTATGGTTTTGTTGCGCTGATTGTCAAACTGGATGATATCGGTCTGCATCTGACTGAACAGCAGTCCGATTTTAAACAAAAAATAGGACGTGGCTTGTTGGCATTTGCCCCGATCTTAATGAAAATTCTCTCCATTGTTGGGACCGCTGCGATGTTTCTGGTGGGCGGTGGAATTATTAACCATGCAATTCCTTTTATTCATCACTTTACTGAAGACAGTGTTGCTTATGTGCAGGATATTCCCAGCATTGGCAACATTGTCGGTGCCGTAACACCGACCTTGATTAATTTCGCAGTAGGAATTTTAGCGGGTCTGCTGGTCATGCTGGTCATCAGCCTGATTAAGAAAATCTGGCCTAAATCATCAAAAGCTTAAGGTGTGGAAATATCTGGATATTAAGCAGATTAAGAAAAGGAAAAGACTATGCGTTGGAAAGGTCGTCGTGTCAGTAGCAATGTAGAAGACCGTCGCGGTGGTGGTGCCAAAGCTGGCGGAATCAGTATTGTTGGGTTGATTGTAGCCTTTGTGGCCTGGAAGTTTTTTGGTGTCGATCCACAGCAGGCTTATCAAACCACCAAGCAGGTCACTCAGGGTGTATCGGGTGCAGCAGAAACACGTGGCCTGGAAAATCCCACGCCAGAACAGCAGGAGTCGATTGATTTTGTCGGCACCGTATTGGCAGATACTGAAGATACCTGGAATCAGGTGTTTCAGCAGCAGTTAAATCAGCAGTATGTTCCACCGAAACTAGTGTTGTTTAACGGCATCGTGAATTCTGGTTGTGGTACGGCTCAGGCGGCCATGGGACCTTTCTACTGTCCGACAGACCAGAAAGTGTATATCGATACGGCATTCTTTAAAGATATGCGCAGTCAAATGGGCATTACCGGAGAACAGAATGCCACCGAACTTTCCCGCAATGATCAGGCGGGGGATTTTGCGCTGGCCTATGTTGTGGCCCATGAAGTGGGGCATCATATTCAGACGATTTTAGGTATTTCTTCTCAAGTACAACAGGCGCGTCAGCAAGCAAGCGAAGTGCAAAGTAACCAGCTTTCAGTGCGTCAGGAATTGCAGGCAGACTGTCTGGCCGGCGTCTGGGCTTACCATAATCATGAGCGAACCCAATTTTTGGAACAGGGCGATGTGCAGGAAGCGATGGATGCCGCTCATAAAATTGGCGATGACTATTTGCAGAAACGTGCCCGCGGGCAGGTGGTGCCGGACAGCTTTACTCATGGCAGCAGCGCGCAGCGGGTACAATGGTTTAATACCGGCTTGAAATCCGGTCAGGTTGCGAATTGTGATACCTTTAATCAAAATATTTAAATGACTTCGATAAAAAAAGGAGCAGATGCTCCTTTTTTTATTTATGCAGAAAACGCCGGAAATTTCTTAATATCTTGATACTGACGAATAATGCAGCCAAAGCAAACAGTGCAATTGCAAAGACCGTATATTTGAGGTTGCTCATGTCATTTTGATAAAACTGCTGAATATCTTGTTTGTTATATTCTAAAGCAGTTGCTTTGCCAGTCCGGCTATCTCTGAACTGGATTTTTTGGTGGTGTTTCAAAAAGTATGCTGGCATTAAACGAATCCATTATTGATATAAAAGAACACTAAATCAAAGGCTTTGAAATGATTTTCAAGCTTTTTGGAGAAGTTGCAGCTTCTCCTAAAGCCTCGCCTGATTCGATGCCGTAATCGACAATTATTGCCTTCTATACCCACAGTGAAAAATTTACCAATCAACTGTTTGCATTCTTTAAAGGTCGTAACAAAGCTATCCCAATGGTCACTTGATATACATGTATAGCTTACACCTAACTGCTTCAATTTTAATTTAAGTCGTTTTGCAGTGGCTAAATCTCGGTTACCCCATACATAAGCAACAATTTCACCTGTTTCTCGATGATAGGCATAAATTAGCCATTGTTTATTTTGCTTATGACCAACAAAAGTCCAAAACTCATCTACTTCAAGGGTTTCATAATGACTTTGCTGTGCTCGAAGTTGATATTTTGATTGGCTAAGTGTCCGTAGAACTTTACCGATACTTACTCTTTCAATTTCTGCTATATCCCTGACACCACTGCCTCGCACCATGAGGTGTAATATTTTGGTTTTGATACCTGAGTGACAGCCTTGATAACTGAGAGCATGATCACCAATAAATTGACGTCTGCATATTTTACATTGGTAATTTTGCTTACCATCTACTTTTGTGCCATTTTTCTTTATACTGTCACTTAGGCAGGCTGGACACTTGATTTCTAGAGTTATTCGCATTTCTCTATTTTATCAAAATCCAACCTGCTTTTTTTCAGCATACTTTTTGAAACACCACCGATTTTTTCAATATAGAACAGATTTCCCGCTTTGATTAAGTCAACAGTCTGGATTTGACGGGTATGCGATTGATTGTCTTCATCGCTACATAAAGCGCTGTAATGTTCACAGTTGATTTTGGCCACATAACCATTTCCTGCAATCAGAATAAAAATGGCATTGTCCGGTCGCTGGTTATTGGACACCAATACATACTGCTCCCCGGTTGAACTTTGTAAGGGAATGCTGGTGGCTTGCTGATAATGCTGTTCTGCTTGCAGAATTTCCTGAATTTTAGCAAAGCAGGTAAAACATAAGGACAACGTGATCAGAAAAATCACGCTGGCAAAACAGAGACGAAAAATGGTTTTGACAGTTTGATGCATGGGAGAAAAATTCAAAATAGAATGATGGGAAAGCAAAAGCCGAGTGCTGATCTGTATGTTAAATCATCATTCGAAAATACTGAAAAGAAACTTAACTCAATTCGATAAAAAACGGACTAAACTTGTTTTGCCAGAATACCTTGCTATTCAAATCTCTATTTTAACAACGCCTCTCGGCGCATAGTGCTCCATATCGCCCGATTTTAGGAAACCGAATGGGAAATTTCTTTTTTCTTCAGCTACTCACAGTCGTATTTGCCCTGTCCATTGCTACGACGATGTTTAATAAGCGTGTTTTGGGTTTTCCGCAAGCGATTGGTGTCCCTATTGTCTCGGCAATCTTTGTTTTCATTTTGCAGTGGGGCGCCAGTTTACTGCATGGCAATCCATTCTTTAGCATCAATATTGACAATATCGAGCAGGCTGTTCGTCACGTCGATTTCTATGATTTTCTGATCAATGGTGTGATCTGTTTTATCCTGACCTCATCTGCGCTGAAATTTAAAGTTTCGGATTTACGTAATCACTGGCGGCCGATCAGTATTCTGGCCGGTCTGGCTTTGGTGTTCTGTGCAGTGTTCTTTGGCGTAGTGTTGTATGGTTATCAGTTCCTGATTGGTAAGCATGTTGACTTGCTGGTTTTGCTTTTGCTAGGGGCGGCTTTAGGCGCTACAGATCCGATCGGTATCAAAGGCGTATTGAGTTCGGTTCGCGCACCGCATCATTTGATCGTTAAATTGGAAGGTGAGTCGTTATTTAATGATGCAATGTGTATTGCCTTATTTATGACCTTACTTAATGTCCTGCAAGGTGAAAACTTTACGATACTGGCAGTACTGCAAACCTTGCTTTATGAGATTGTCGTGGCAGTGCTGATTGGTCTCGGATTCGGTTTTGCGATCTTGCGGATTTTGCGCGGTAAGCATGAAATGGAATCTCTGATTTTGACCACGGCCTTGCTAGCTTGTGGTTCCTATCTGGTGGCTTTGCTGGCACATGCTTCCGCGCCAATTGCCTGTGTGATTGGTGGTTTGATTGTTGGCAATAAATGGAAAGAAATCCTAGCAGATGCCGAAATTGGTGACGTTAATCATTTCTGGCATACGGTTGAGGGAATTATCAATTCATTCCTGTTTACTCTGATCGGTCTGGAATTGTTTATTCTGGACTTGAGTACCAGTCTGGTTCTGGGCGGGATGGTGGCCTTTGTGATTCTGCATCTGGCCCGTTTTGCAGCCAACTATCTGGCCTTTGCTATGTTCCCAAAAGTCAGCAAGAAAAGCTATAACGGTAGTTTGACCATCCTGTCTTGGGGCGGGGTACGTGGCGGGATTTCTTTGGCCTTAATTCTGGCGGTCGCCAATATTCCTCAGCTGGAAGCCTATAGCAGTATTCTGGTGGGTTATACCTTTATTGTGGTGCTGTTGTCCGGTGTGGTGTGCGGCTTGGGCCTACCTGCGGTCATGAATGCCTTTTATTATAATCCCAATGAAGAGACACAGGGCTTTAAAGGTTGGTATCAACGCATGTGCCATAAAATGAATCGTAAGGGTTTTCGCTATATTGTCGGAGAAGATGCCAAAGGAAATGAGACTATTACTATCTTTCAGCCAGAAATTCTGATTGATCAGAAAGATGCAGATGGCGTTGCCACGGTGCATCATCCAGATAAGGTTCAGGAAGTAAAACGCTTAGAAAATCCGGATAATTTCTAAAGATAAAACTTAGAAGATCAAGAGACTGTTAGATTGGTTTTTATAGTGAGATGAGAGCTTGAATCAGCGTATTTCATCAGGCTTAATCACTCTCCTATAGCTTTTTTACTGGGGGTGGATTGTGATTTTTGATTTAAATAAGCTATTAATGAGATGAAAATGACCCAGACAAGTTCAGCCAGTCAGGAAATGGCAGAAATGATTTTGGCTGTGGTCAATCAGATTCCGTATGCCAAAGTCGCCACCTACGGACAGATTGCTAGACTGGCAGGTTTACCCAAACATGCGCGATTGGTCGGACGGGTATTAAGTCATCTAGATTCGGACACTGATATTCCTTGGTATCGGGTGATCAATGCCCAGGCGAAAATCAGTGTGAAGCAACTGGACGAACATGGCCAGAATATCCAGCAGCAAAAACTCATGCAGGAAGGAATTTTTCTTAAAGGTGATCGCTTGGATTTAAAACGCTATCAATGGGATTGTCTGGTCAAGATATAAAAGAAATCCCCACTTGGTGAAAAGTGGGGATTTTAAACATAACTTAGTTGCGAATCACCATTACTGGGATATCCGCTTGGCCGAGAATGCTTTGCGCTACGCTGCCAAGGAACAGCTTTTTGAAGCCCGTGCGACCATGGGAACCAATCACGATCAGGTCAGAATTTAAATCTTTAGCTGCTTTGACAATCTCGCTATAAATTACCTGACCCTCAAGGAGCTGTGTATCCACTTCAACACCGGCACCAGAGAATTTTGCTTTGGCTTCATCCAGCGTTTTCAGGATGGAAGTACGGGCACGTTCAATCAGGTCATTGGTTTGTGCCGCAGAGATATATTCCGCAGCGATATAAGGGTCCAGTGCCAGCACTTGAACCACTGTGACTTTACTGTTAAATGCTTTGGCAATTTCTACAGCTTTATCCACTGCAGCATACGATGTTTCTGAACCGTCAACAGGTACTAAAATATGTTCAAAAGGCATTAGAATTCTCCTGAGGGGAATTTAGAGTTATAAAATTATGACGCGTTAAACCGGGTACGAATAGTTGTTTATACTTTGATCATAGCCTGTATTGTATAAAAATAAAACCAAGTAAATACATAGGTATAATGTCTAATAGATTAAAAAATGAAGCACCTGTTTAGAGCTATTTAATTGGGTGATTTATTTAGCCTAAGTTAATAATTTATATGTAATTAATGTGATAGCCTAAGACAGTGATTAATCACATCGAATAGAGGTCGGGTCTAATTTTATTTGCGGTGACAGCTGTTCATAGCGATTTAAAATTGTTTGAGCTTCACCTGCATAAATTTTTTGCTGTAGCTGCCGGATTTTATGTTCTGTCACATGTAAACGCGCACAATGTAATGCAATCTGATTTTCCCGGGTTACCGCCAGTCGTTGGCTCTGATCATATTCCGGATAGCGCTCGATTTTCTGCTGTGCTCTGCTGAGTTGTGCCAAAGACCTTTTCTGCTGCATGCTCATCAGTTGCTGCTGATTAATCCACTGTGCCACATCACGTCTGACGCCATTATAATCTACGAAAATAGGCGAGATGGTCTGGCAGGCACTCAGACTTGAAAGGCCAATGAGTAAAATAAATATTTTGATTTTATACATCTAATGATTCCTCGAAGAATTAAATGGTGCTATGAATGCGTGAATTACATACTAAAAAACCCTTTTTTGTTTAAAATTTAAAAGTTTATTCCGTATTTGCATAAAGACTGAACATTTGTGTTTTAAAATGCTTGACGATAGAAGCTGAAATTACGATAATGCGCACACAGTTTACGGCTATGTAGCTCAGTTGGTTAGAGCACCGCACTCATAATGCGGGGGTCACAAGTTCAAGTCTCGTCATAGCCACCATTTTAAAAGACCAAGCTCTCAGCTTGGTCTCTTTTTTTGTCTTTTAAAAAGTACTGCAAACTATAAAAAATATTTGAAGCATCCACTAATTTTTTCAGATTTCTCAAAACATCATTTTTCCTTAATGTTGAGTCTGATCTTCATTTTACTGTCGCATAAAAAAATCGCCCAAGCATTCACTTGGACGATTCTGATTTACATCATTGAGAGCAGAATTTAGCTACCTGCTTTCCATCCATTGACGATTGGATAACGACGCTCACGACCATAAGAACGTGAACTGATACGTGGTCCAATGGCACCTTGGCGGCGCTTGTACTCATTGATATCAACCAGACGAATCACTTTTTTCACGACTTCAGCATCAAAGCCTTTGGCAATGATATCGTCTTGACTCATATCTTCTTCAATATAAGAGTACAAGATCGCATCTAGAATGTCATAAGCAGGCAAAGAGTCTTGATCGACCTGATCCGGACGCAGTTCTGCTGAAGGTGGGCGGGTAATCACACGTTCCGGAATCACTGGAATTTCTGAAATGCTGTTACGATACTTCGCCAGTTCAAACACAATGGTTTTATATACATCTTTCAGAACTGCATAACCACCGACCATATCGCCATACAGGGTGCAATAACCGACAGCTAGTTCAGATTTATTACCGGTTGCCAGCACCAGATTACCGAATTTATTAGACAGGGCCATCAATAAGGTGCCACGTGAACGTGCTTGCAGGTTTTCCTCGGTGGCATCGACTGGAGCATTGCCAAAGAATGGGAATAGCACCTGCATAAAGCCGCTTACCACTGGATTGATTTCGGCAATACCGAAAGTCACGCCCATATTTTTGGCTTGAGCCGCTGCATCTTCTACACTGATTTGTGCGGTATAGGTATAAGGCATCATCACGGCTTGAACTTTGTCTGCACCAAGCGCATCTACAGCAATCGCCAGGGTCAGGGCAGAGTCAATCCCGCCAGACAGGCCCAGAATCACACCTGGGAAGCCAGAGCGTTGTACATAATCACGTGTGGCCATGACCAGGCTTTGATAAATCTCAGCCATGGTGTCTAAAGCAGGTGCAATTGCGCCTTTGCTGAATTGCAGCTGTTCAGCATTAAATTCTGCAATTGCCAGATTTTCCTGGAAAGTTGGTGCCTGTAAAGCCACCTCGCCAGATTTGTTGAGCACAAAACTGGTACCGTCAAAGATCAGATCATCTTGGCCACCGACCTGGTTACAGTACACCAGATTGATATTTAGCTGTTTGACCAAGGCCGCCATGGTTTCAATGCGATGTTGTGGTTTACCCACTTCATATGGCGATGCATTCAGTACCAAAGCTGTGTCGATATTCAATTTTGCCAGTTGCTGAACAGTGGCTAAAGACCAGACATCTTCACAGATCAGTACGCCAAATTTATGTCCAAGATACTCAAAAACCAGATGCTGATGACCTTCGCCAAAATAACGCTTTTCATCAAATACGCCATAGTTTGGCAACACTTGCTTGTTATAAACACCCAGTACTTCGCCATCTTTCATGACAGCAGCCGAGTTATAACGCTGACCATCTTCAGTTTGATTAACAAAACCAAAGACCATGACAATATCTTTTACTTCAGTCAGTTTTTCAAAAGCCGCTTTGGTGCGTTTCACCAGGCTCGGGCGAATTAATAAGTCTTCTGCAGGGTAGCCCAGCGTTGAAAGTTCAGGAAAGATAATCAGATCCGCTTTATCTTTTTTAGCCTGATTCGCCAGATCAATCATTTTTTGCGTATTTGCATCCAGATTGCCCACATGTGGAGAGAATTGAGCAATTGCAATTTTAAAACTTTTCATTCCAAGTAAATCCTATTCCTATAGGTTGATACACTAAATTACTGATTTTTATAATTCTAATTATCCAGTTGAGTGCACATCGATATTCATAAAATGCCAAATGGCTTAAATAAAAAAACTTTTTATCGCATGATCATTGAATCTTAATCTGCGATGCAAAATAATCATACCGGCTTATTTTATCGAAATTTTATCGATAAGCTAGAGCTGATTTAGCAGAACAGGCATTGAGTGAAAAAGTTATTATATAAAATTAGAAAATATGCTGATTTTTTATGCATCTAGGCTTATATAGATTTAAAGATTGAAGTCGAAATTTTGGCTTTTAAAATATGCCTTATCTATTTTCTTTGGAATTAAACTGATTAAATATCATCTGTTTATTTGTGAGTTTAAAATAATATTCGGAATTTTTTTTAGAAAAATATCCCGGGCAATATCGCCTTGCTGTTCAATATTGTAGGTTGAAAATGATTTGTTGGGATTAAATTGATATTTGTACGGATTATATTTTCCCAAGCTAAGAAAATAAGCACTTTGTAAAAATGCGCCTTTTAAAAGCACATTGATGCGGCATTGGTGTTGATAAATATGCGCCATCTCATGAATAAAGAGCGCTTGATAAGATAAACTCTCGCGTGAATAATCTTCCCGATAATTTAAATTGCGTACATGTATGTAGCCACTGGGCGCCATAATGACATGTTTGGATTGCCAGGGCAGGTAGGGGTGATTCATGATTTTAACGCGGGAATAATCGATCAGGTTGCCAAATACTCGTTGGGAAATTTTGATTTCACCAGACGTTAAACTGCGGCACTTAAACTGTTCAAAACGAACCAGTCTCAAAATAAAGGGCAGAAAATACAACAGCATTCAATATACGTCCTGTTTTTAGGTGACTTAATCCGTGAATATGATTTTGATATATTCATTTTAAAACGTTTCAGGTCAATTTTTTGTAGGCTTTTGTCAGTGCTAAAAAAACCACCCGGGTGGGTGGTTTTCTTGAGTCTTTCGACGCGGTTCGAATTAACGAACGATATCGCGTTGAACTTCGCCAGTATAAAGCTGACGAGGACGACCGATCTTGTAAGGACCGCTGTGCATTTCTAACCAGTGGCTGATCCAGCCAACAGTACGTGCAAGCGCGAAGATCACAGTAAACATTTCTGTCGGGATACCAATCGCTTTAAGGATGATACCTGAGTAGAAGTCTACGTTCGGGTATAGGTTACGCTTGATGAAGTATTCGTCAGAAAGCGCGATACGTTCAAGTTCCATAGCCAATGCAAGCTGTGGATCATTGATGCCAAGTGCACCAAGAACTTCGTCACAAGTTTCTTTCATTACTTTCGCACGTGGATCGAAGTTTTTGTAAACTCGGTGACCGAAGCCCATTAGTTTAACTTCTTTAGTTTTTACTTTTTCCATGAAGCCAGCAACGTTTTCTACAGTGCCGATTTCGTCAAGCATCTTAAGAACAGCTTCGTTCGCGCCGCCGTGAGCAGGACCCCAAAGTGCAGAGATACCAGCAGCGATACATGCATACGGATTCGCACCGGTAGAACCAGCTAAACGTACTGTAGACGTAGACGCATTTTGTTCGTGGTCAGCATGAAGCGTGAAAATACGGTCCATTGCTTTTGCAAGAATTGGATCAACTTTATAATCACGGTCTGCAGGAGTAGCAAACATCATGTGCAGGAAGTTTTCTGCATAACCAAGGTCGTTACGTGGGTAAACGAATGGTTGACCGATGGTGTACTTGTAGCTCCAAGCCGCCAGCGTAGGAATCTTCGCGATTAAACGAATTGCAGTGATTTCACGGTGGTTCACATCTTCGATGTCAAGGTTGTTGTGATAGAACGCAGACAACGCACCAACCACACCTACCATGATCGCCATAGGATGCGCATCACGACGGAAACCATTGTAGAAACGGCTAACTTGATCGTGAACCATTGTATGGTTACGTACTTTAGCGTCAAATTCTTCTTTTTGCTCAGCAGTTGGAAGTTCGCCATTTAACAATAAATAGCAAGTTTCCAAGTAATCAGCTTTAGTCGCCAATTGATCGATTGGGTAGCCGCGGTGTAAAAGTACACCTTTGTTACCATCGATGAACGTGATTTTAGACTCGCACGCAGCTGTCGCCATAAAACCAGGATCAAAAGTAAAGTGACCTGCAGCCAACACATCTTTAACGTCGATTACATCTGGGCCCAATGTGCCGCTGTAAATTGGTAGTTCAATTTCTTTGCCATCAAGCTGTAAAACGGCTTTCTTGCCAGTTGCTTCAGACATTCAATAGATCTCCTGTCCTGGTGAATGTATATCCGCTTTGTCTATCAATCTTTTAATGCACAAAACGGACGGATCAAAAATTTGCTATAAGATTAGTGAGTACTGAAATTTTGTCAATTATACTTATGGATGAAAAATGACGGCCGCACAGCAGTTTAGTCACATTCGCTCAGTATAAAAAGTTCAGTAAAATCACAGCATCAAACCTCTATAATAAGTCAAATTGATGCAGAGGTGCAGAAAAAAATAGACTGCTTGGGGCATTTGTAAGCGTTTTTTCCTAGCAAGAAATGCGGGCGAAAATAGTGAAAGATTAAGGTGAGCATGCTTAAAACTATATAAATCTCATAACTTACATCGTTTTTGCCAAGCTGAATTTAACAGGTAGAATTATAAATAAAAGCAATTAATTGAATTTTGAATATGGTTCAATTGATTAAAAAGTAGCTTAATAAATGGCCAGTTTGGCAGCAAAGGTAAGCAGTATAAAAATAAATGAATGATTTTTTGAATCTAAATGCTTCAAATCGATTGAAAAACCCATCGTGTGGTGTACTAAGTCGCTATTTAACATCAGGTTATCTGAATCACTGCGCTGCTGATGAATTGGGGCAATTGGTCTGTTAAATCTAGACACTTGATTTAAATCTGAATTAAAAAGAGATTTAAATAATATTTGTGATGGAACTGTGCATCTTTAGTCTAAAACTCAAACATGATCCTGTAGGCTGAAAACCGAGTAAATTAATCATCTTAATTATTTAAAAACAATCATATAGATAGGAATTGAAAGGGTGGAATAATATATAAAGTCTGACTTATTGTTGTTAATGATTCTTATTTAATGGTTTTTTATCCAAAAAGCCAAATTCAGCCGTTTGTATTTTAATAGTTCACGTTTTATAATTCAGTGTCGTTTTGATTTTAGGCATGTATTTGCCTGAGAATGCCAGCTTTCCTTCGAATTAATTCCAACAAACTCCGGATGGAGTTTTTACTTACAGGATGCCCGCTGTGAAAAGCAACAGACCTGTCAATTTGTCCATGGGTCAAGTTTTAGAAGTAAACTTAAAATCACCCGTGGCTATTGCATCAATTCTACACCGTCTTTCAGGTGTTATCGTATTCTTACTCGTACCGGTCCTTCTATGGATTTTAGACAAGTCATTGTCTTCGCCTGAAGGTTTTGCGCAAGTTCAAGAAATCTTTAACGGTTTCATTGTTCGCTTTATTGTATGGGTATTTGTCGCCGGCATGATTTTTCACTTTATTGCGGGTGTTAAGCATTTACTTGCTGACATTGGCGTTGCTGAAGAACTAGAAAGTGGCCGTGTTGCATCTACTATCGCATTAATCTTGTCTGCAATCGGTATTGTTGCAGCATTTGTATGGATCGTACTCTAATGAAAAGCGCTACTGGTTTAACAGGTTCAGGTTCTCGCGATTGGTTTCTCCAACGTGTCAGTGCTGTAGTTCTAGCTGTTTATACCGTTGTTGTACTGGGTTGGATTCTACTGAATGGTGGTTTCAACTTTGAACAGTGGTACGGCTTTATGATGACAGTTCCAATGAAGATTATGTCTTTATTGGCGGTCTTATCTCTTGTTGCACACGCATGGATCGGGATGTGGCAGGTATTCACGGATTATGTGACTACTCGTCAAATGGGTCCTTCAGCTTCAGGTTTACGCCTTGTACTGACTTCAGCAGTGATCATTGCTGTACTTGCATATGCAATCTGGGCGATCCAGATTTTTTGGGCGAATTGATAGGAAACAATCATGGGCGCTATAAACCCTAAAGAAGATTACACAAATATTCCACACGAAACTTTCGATGCTGTCATCGTTGGTGGTGGTGGTTCAGGTATGCGTGCGTCTTACCAACTTGCTCAAGCTGGTTTGAAAGTTGCGGTTCTGACTAAAGTATTCCCAACCCGTTCGCACACTGTTGCAGCGCAGGGTGGTATTGGTGCATCTCTTGGTAACATGCAAGAAGATAACTGGCACTACCATTTCTATGACACCGTTAAAGGTTCGGACTGGTTGGGTGACCAAGACGCGATCGAGTTCATGACTCGTGAAGCGCCTCAAGTGGTTTATGAGCTTGAACACCTAGGTATGCCATTCGACCGTAACGCTGATGGTACAATTTACCAGCGTCCATTCGGTGGTCACTCGGCAAACTACGGTGAGAAAGCTGTGCCACGTGCATGCGCTGCTGCCGATCGTACCGGTCACGCACTTCTTCACACGCTTTATCAAAGCAACGTGAAAATGGGCACTCAATTCTTCGTTGAATGGATTGCGCTTGACCTGATCCGTAACGAAAAAGGCGACGTTCTTGGTGTTACAGCAATTGATCAGGAAACTGGTAAAATTGCAGTATTCCAAGCAAAAGCGACTTTGTTCGCTACTGGTGGTGCTGGTCGTGTGTACCGTGCATCTACAAATGCTTATATCAACACTGGTGACGGTCTTGGTATGGCTGCTCGTGCAGGTATTCCATTACAAGATATGGAATTCTGGCAATTCCACCCAACGGGTGTTGCGGGCGCAGGCGTATTGTTGACTGAAGGTTGTCGTGGTGAAGGTGCAATCCTTCGTAACAAAGACGGCGAACCGTTCATGGAACGTTATGCACCAACTTTGAAAGACTTGGCGCCACGTGACTTCGTATCACGTTCTATGGACCAAGAGATCAAAGAAGGTCGTGGTTGTGGTCCTAAAGGCGATTACATCCTGCTTGATATGACGCACTTGGGTGCTGACACGATCATGAAACGTCTTCCATCTGTATTTGAGATTGGTAAGAAATTCGCGAACGTTGACATCACTAAAGAGCCAATTCCTGTAGTACCAACAATTCATTACCAAATGGGTGGTATTCCAACGAATATTCATGGTCAAGTGGTTGTTCCTGAGTCTCGTGAAACTGAAGCGCTTGTTGCTAACTACAATAAAGACACCGACGTTTACTCTACAAATGCCGAAGGTCGTGACTTTGCTAAGCCAGTAAAAGGCTTCTATGCAATCGGTGAGTGTTCATGTGTATCTGTACACGGTGCGAACCGTCTAGGTACGAACTCATTGCTTGACTTGGTTGTATTTGGTAAGGCTGCTGGTCAACATATCATTGAATATGTGACTAAACAGCACGATGGCGAATATGAGCCACTTCCAACAACTGTGCTTCAAGAAACTGTTGAACGTATTCGTAAACTTGACGAATCGACTACAGGTGAGAATGCTCAAGACGTTGCTGATGCAATCCGTGACATCGTTCAAGACCACGCTGGTGTATTCCGTACATCTGCGCTTCTAGACGAAGGTGTGAAGCAGATTCTTGCAATTGAACCGCGCGTACGCAATATTCACTTGAAAGACAAATCTAAAGTATTCAACACTGCACGTATTGAAGCACTTGAAGTTGAAAACTTGTATGAAGTTGCGAAAGCAACGCTTATTTCAGCTGCTGCTCGTAAAGAATGCCGTGGTGCACATACGGTTGTAGACTTTGAAGAGTCTCCAGACCATGCTGAATACCCATATGGTCGTCGTGATGATGAGTGGATGAAGCACACTTTATGGTTCTCTGCGGATAACCGTCTAGAGTACAAGCCAGTTCGTTACCGTCCATTGTCGGTTGACGCGATTCCACCTAAACCACGTACATTCTAATCAGGAGAATTCAGATGAGTAGAGGTACTCGTACATTTCATATCTACCGCTACGATCCTGACAAGGATAAAGCACCGTACATGCAAACTTTCAAACTTGAACTGACTGATAAGCACCGTATGTTGCTTGACGCACTTCTTGCATTGAAAGTACAGGACGAGACTTTAACGTTCCGTCGTTCATGTCGTGAAGGTATTTGTGGTTCTGATGGCGTGAACATCAATGGTAAAAACGGTTTGGCGTGTCTTTGGAACCTGAACGATTTACCAAATGAAATTACTGTTCGTCCATTGCCTGGTCTTCCTGTAGTGAAAGACTTGGTGGTTGACATGAACCAGTTCTATGATCAGTACAACAAGATCCATCCATTCTTGATCAACAACCAGCCTGCGCCTCCTAAGGAACGTTTACAGTCTCCTGAAGAGCGTGAGCATCTTGATGGTCTATATGAATGTATTCTATGTGCATGCTGTTCAACTTCATGCCCGTCATTCTGGTGGAACCCGGACAAGTTCTTGGGTCCTTCAGCATTGTTGAACGCTTACCGCTTCATTATTGACTCGCGTGATACGGGAACACAAGAGCGTTTGGCTCGTCTAGACGACCCGTTCTCATTGTTCCGTTGTAAAGGCATTATGAACTGTGTATCTGTATGTCCTAAAGGCTTGAACCCAACTAAAGCAATCGGTCACATCCGTAATATGCTTTTAGATATGGCAGGCTAATAGGCTGCTCTTCGCAGTTTAGAAAAAAGCACACCTTCAGGTGTGCTTTTTTTATGCAAACTATTGGAAAAATTAAAAAATCATAGGATAAAAATAAAGATACTATACTTAAAATGTATAAAGTTGAGTGAAACAGTCAGGAAAAGGGTAATGGCTTTGAGCGCCATATAAGAAGAACATGTGATTATTTTGGGTATTTATGATTTTTAGATGTAAAACTGACCTGAAAAATAGCAAGAACGATGTTATTATATAACGGAAATTTAAGGAGGGAGTGGATTGAAAGGTTTGCTCTCTTTTTATTTATCGGAAATGCTTAGGACTTAAGTCTACATTGAATCTATTTTTGAGATAAAGCACCATATATTAGAGTAAAATATCTGAACTGTATTTAGCCAATTTATGGAAGGTATGTGTCAAAAAAATCAATTGAAAAGTTGAGATTATGTTAGCATTTAGCTCATGACTATGTTTAAAAAATGCCACGCCAGGTACATTTTTTAAACACTGCATAATCAGGGACTGGTATATAAAGGTAGACCCGAGTCGCTTTAGAAAAAATCTTTGTTAATGCTTGCTTTTTTCTAAGTCGATTTGCAAAAAATTGCCCGGTTTCGATCGGGTATTCAATGAGTGATGATGCCGCTGAGGGGCGTTATTGTTCATTAAACATATCAAGATTTTCTTGGTGTGGTGATAACGCCTCATGGCTTATGCCTTATGGGGGACTAGTATCATATTACCAATTTGATGCTAATAATCCTGGGTTTTGCTTAAAAAGCATCCTGAAAATGTTTTTGCAATAGGAAATGGGTCCACAAATGCAAGAAGTTGCTGACGCTCTGCGTCTTGACACTGAACTTTCCGCTGATAGTGCAGCGTATATTGAAGAACTTTATGAGCAGTATCTGACTGCTCCAGACTCAGTGGGTGCTGACTGGAGAGCGTACTTCGATAAATTCCCAAAAGGTGATCAACCACACAGTAATGTACGTGAGCAATTCCTACTTTTAGGTCGCAATTCAAGCCGTATTCAGCCTATTGTTCAGTCGACAGTCAGCTCAGAGCATGAACGTCGTCAAATTGGCGTGCTACAGCTGATTGCTGCTTACCGTAACCGTGGCCACCAGAAAGCAAAACTGGATCCATTAGGTTTGGCGAAGCGTGAAGTTGTGCCTGATCTAGATCTTGCTGCGCATGGTTTGACTCAGTCTGACTTAGACACAGTATTCAATACTGGTAACCTGGCGATCGGTAAAGAAGAAGCGACTTTGGCTGAAATGGTTCAGTCAATGGAAGCCACTTACTGTGGTTCAATCGGTGCTGAATACATGCACATCGTGGACACCAAAGAAAAACGTTGGATTCAACAACGTCTAGAAAGTGCACGCGGTCAATATGGCTTCAATGCTGATCAAAAGAAACATGTCCTTGAGCGTTTAACTGCGGCTGAAGGCCTAGAAAAATATCTTGGTAATAAATTCGTTGGTGCCAAACGTTTCGGCGTTGAAGGTGGTGAAGCATTCATCCCGATGGTCAACGAAATTATTCAGCGTGCAGGTTCTGTAGGCTGTAAAGAAGTTGTGATCGGTATGCCTCACCGCGGCCGTTTAAACCTTCTTGTTAACATCATGGGTAAGAACCCGGCTGACCTGTTTGGTGAGTTCGAAGGTAAGTCTATTCACAAGAAAGGTTCTGGTGACGTTAAGTATCACCAAGGCTTCTCTTCAAACGTGATGACTCCAGGTGGCGAAGTTCACTTGGCATTGGCGTTTAACCCGTCACACCTTGAAATCGTTGGCCCTGTGGTTGAAGGTTCAGTACGTGCACGTCAAGTACGTCGTAAAGACATTGGCGGCGATGACGTATTGCCATTAATCGTACACGGTGATGCTGCATTTGCAGGTCAGGGCGTTAACCAGGAAACTTTCCAGATGTCACAAACTCGCGGTTATACCGTGGGTGGTACAGTGCACATTGTAATTAACAACCAGGTTGGTTTCACGACGTCTGATCCACGTGACGCACGTTCTACAGAATACTGTACTGACATCGCAAAAATGATTCAGGCACCGATCTTCCATGTGAATGGTGATGATCCTGAAGCTGTGGTGTTCATTTCACAATTGGCACATGACTTCCGTCATACCTTCCGTAAAGACGTTGTGATTGACATGTTCTGCTACCGTCGTCGTGGTCATAACGAAGCGGATGAGCCAGCTGCAACTCAACCAATGATGTATCAAGTGATTAACAAGAAAGCGACTACGCGTACGCTTTATGCGGATCAATTGGTACAACAGGGTGTTCTTGATCGCGCAAGTGCAGATCAAATGGTTGAAAACTACCGTGCAGACCTGGAAGCGGGTAATCACGTTGCCAATGCACTGGTACTTGAACCAAACAAAAAAATGTTTGTGGATTGGACTCCTTACTTAGGTCATGAGTACACAGACGAGTGGGATACAACTTTCCCAATCGAACGTCTAAAAGAGCTTGGCAAGAAAATGCGTGAGCTTCCTGAAGGCTTCGTGATGCAGCGTCAAGTTGCAAAAGTAATTGATGACCGTCTGAAAATGCAAACGGGTGAAATGCCTCTGAACTGGGGTGCTGCTGAAACTCTGGCGTATGCAACTGTACTAGATGATGGTTACTTGCTTCGTTTAACGGGTGAAGACGTAGGTCGTGGTACTTTCTCACACCGTCATGCAAAACTGCATAATCAGGTAGATGGTTCAACTTATCTTCCACTGTGTAACCTGAAAGAAAACCAGCCGCGTACTGCAATCTATGACTCTTTGTTGTCAGAAATGGCTGTATTGGCATTTGAATATGGTTATGCGACGACTCTTCCTAAGAGTTTGATCATCTGGGAAGCACAATTCGGTGACTTCGCAAACTGTGCACAGGTTGTCATTGACCAGTTCATCTCATCTGGTGAAACCAAATGGGAGCGTGTATGTGGCTTAACTATGCTTCTTCCACACGGTTTTGAAGGTCAAGGTCCAGAACATTCATCTGCACGTTTGGAACGTTTCTTGCAGCTATGTGCTGAAGACAACATGCAAGTCATCACACCGACTACGCCTGCGCAGATTTTCCACGCATTACGTCGTCAAGCGATTCGTCCAATCCGTAAGCCATTGATTGTTACTTCGCCGAAATCTTTACTTCGTCACAAGCTTGCTGTATCTAGCCTTGAAGAGCTTGCAAACGGTACATTCCAAACCGTGATTGATGAAGTAGACAACATCAACAAGTCAGATGTAACCCGTCTGGTTCTGTGTGGTGGTAAGGTGTATTACGACCTAGTTGAAAAACGTCGTGAAAAAGAATTGAACAACACTGCAATTGTACGTATTGAACAATTATATCCATACCCAGAAAAACGCCTGGCAGAAGTGCTTGCGCAATATCCAAACGTTAAAGAACTTGTTTGGGCGCAAGAAGAACCGAAGAACCAAGGCGCTTGGTTGTTCATCGCACCGCGTCTATATGACGACGTGATGAAAGCGGGTAAACAAGTACGTATTAGCTATGCAGGCCGTGAAGCTTCTGCTGCACCGGCATGTGGTTCACCATATTTGCATGCAAAACAACAAGCTCAGCTCATCAACGACGCGCTTGCGATCGACGCTGAATAATCCAGGAGATTCTAAGTAATGGCAACCGAAATTAAAGCACCGGTATTCCCAGAGTCAGTTGCGGACGGTACGATCGCAACTTGGCACAAACAACCAGGTGAAGCAGTGTCACGTGATGAAGTGATCTGCGATATTGAGACTGATAAAGTTGTTTTAGAAGTTGTTGCTCCTGCAGACGGTACACTTGCATCTATTATTAAAGGTGAAGGCGATACTGTTCTTTCAGCTGAAGTCATTGCACAGTTTGAAGAAGGTGCTGTTTCTGGCGCTACGCAAACTCAAGCAGTTCAGTCTGAAGAGAAAGTTGAACAAGCTGCTGCGCAAACTGAAGCGGGTAATGCACCGATCGTTGAACGTCAACAAGTACAGGATCAGGCTCCAGCAGTGCGTAAAGCATTGACTGAATCTGGTGTTGCAGCTGCTGACGTTGCAGGTACAGGCCGTGGCGGTCGCATCACGAAAGAAGATGTGGCAAATCATCAGGCGAAACCGGCAGCACCTGCAGCGCAACCATTAAGCGTTGCAGTGGGCGAGCGTATCGAAAAACGTGTTCCTATGACTCGCCTTCGTAAGCGTGTTGCTGAACGTTTACTTGCAGCGACTCAAGAAACTGCAATGTTGACCACGTTCAACGAAGTGAACATGAAACCAATCATGGAAATGCGTGCTCAATACAAAGATGCATTTGAGAAGCGTCATGGTGCGCGTCTTGGCTTCATGTCATTTTTCGTTAAAGCAGCAACTGAAGCACTTAAACGCTATCCAGCGGTAAATGCTTCAATTGATGGCGATGATATCGTGTATCACGGTTATTACGACATCGGTGTTGCGGTTTCATCTGAGCGTGGTCTAGTGGTTCCTGTACTTCGTGATACAGACCGCATGAACTATGCTGAAGTTGAAAATGGCATCCGTGCATATGCTGGCAAGGCACGTGACGGTAAACTGGGTATCGAAGATATGACTGGCGGTACATTCACCATTACTAATGGTGGTACTTTCGGTTCATTGCTTTCTACACCAATTCTAAATACGCCACAAACTGCGATTCTGGGTATGCACAAAATCCAGGAACGTCCGATGGCGGTGAATGGTCAAGTAGAAATCTTGCCAATGATGTACCTTGCACTGTCTTATGACCACCGTTTAATCGATGGTAAAGAAGCAGTCGGTTTCCTTGTAACAATCAAAGAATTGTTAGAAGAGCCAGCGCGTCTGATCCTTGATCTGTAATTTATTCATTAAAAATCTCCCCTAACCCCCTCTTTAAAAAGAGGGGAAGATCCCCCTTTGGAAAAGGGGGATTAATAAGGGGGATTAGTTGGAGATAAACATGTCTCAATTCGATTTAGTCGTAATTGGTGGTGGCCCGGGCGGCTACGAAGCAGCAATTCGTGCAGCTCAACTTGGTTTTAAAGTTGCGTGTATCGAAAAACGTATTCATAAAGGTAAACCATCTTTAGGTGGTACTTGCTTAAACGTCGGTTGTATCCCGTCTAAAGCTTTACTTGATTCTTCACATCGTTATGAAGATACAGTTCAACATCTAGATGACCATGGTATTACGACTGGTGAAGTTAAATTCGATCTTTCTAAAATGCTGGCTCGTAAAGACAAAGTTGTAGATCAATTGACTGGCGGTATCGATCAGTTACTTAAAGGTAATGGCATCGAGTGGTTAAAAGGTACGGGTAAACTGCTTGCAGGTAAAAAAGTAGAATTTGTTTCTCACGAAGGTGAAACTCAAGTTTTAGAGCCTAAATATGTGATTCTTGCGACGGGTTCTGTACCAGTAAATATTCCAGTGGCTCCTGTAGATCAAGACTTAATTGTTGATTCTACTGGCGCGCTTGAATTCCCAGAAGTACCTAAGCGTTTAGGTGTAATTGGTGCGGGCGTGATCGGTCTTGAGCTTGGTTCTGTATGGCGTCGTCTTGGTGCTGAAGTTGTTGTATTTGAAGCAATGGATGCATTCTTACCAATGGCTGATAAAGCATTGGCAAAAGACTTCCAAAAACTGTTGACTAAGCAAGGTATGGATATCCGTATCGGTGCAAAAGTTGCAGGTACTGAAATCAATGGTCGTGAAGTAACGGTTAAATATAACCAAGCTGGTGAAGACAAAACTGAAACTTTCGATAAATTGATCGTTTGTGTCGGTCGTCGCGCATATGCTGAAGGTTTATTGGCTGATGATTCAGGCATTAAATTGACTGAACGCGGTTTGGTTGAAGTCAACGATTGGTGTGCAACTTCAGTTGAAGGCGTATACGCAATTGGTGACTTGGTACGTGGTCCAATGCTTGCGCATAAAGCAATGGAAGAAGGCGTAATGGCGGTTGAGCGTATTCACGGCCATGCTGCACAAGTGAACTATGACACCATTATTTCTGTAATTTACACACATCCGGAAGCGGCGTGGGTAGGTTTAACAGAACAGCAAGCGACTGAAAAAGGTCACGAAGTTAAAACGGGTCAATTCGGTTTTGCTGTGAACGGTCGTGCTTTAGCTGCGGGTGAAGGTGCCGGTTTCGTGAAGTTTGTTGCTGATGCAAAAACGGATCGTTTACTCGGTATGCACGTGATTGGACCTGCTGCGTCTGATATCGTTCACCAAGGTATGATCGCGCTTGAGTTTGTATCTTCAGTTGAAGATCTTCAGTTGATGACTTTCGGTCACCCGACATTCTCTGAAGTGGTACATGAAGCTGCACTTGCAGTTGATGGGCGTGCGATTCACGCGATCCAACGTAAGCGTAAGTAATTCGAAAAAAGAGCGACTTAGGTCGCTCTTTTTACATTTCATGGTTGTTTTTATTGGAACAATCATCTAAAAATAAAGATAACGATTTTAAGAAATGCTGGTGCTGCTTTGACGGACGTCTGGGTGCTAGTGGGTTATAACAAGGCAAAGAAGTAATAAAAGGTTATTCAATGAATTTACATGAGTATCAAGCAAAAGCGCTATTAAAAAAATATGGTATGCCTGTGCAGGAAGGGATACTTGCCACCAATGCCGATGAAACGGTGCATGCTTTCGAGCAGCTGGGTGGAAAGTTCGCAGTATTGAAAGCACAGGTGCATGCGGGTGGCCGGGGTAAGGCTGGTGGGGTAAAAGTGGTGAAATCGGCTGCCGAGGCTGCTGAATATGCCAACCAGATTATTGGTTCACGCTTGGTGACTTATCAAACGGATGCCAATGGTCAGCCAGTCAATAGCATTTTAGTTTCGGAAGATGTTTATCCGGTTGAGCGCGAGCTGTACTTGGGCGCTGTTGTAGATCGCTCGACTCGCCGCATCACTTTTATGGCATCGACTGAAGGCGGTGTTGAAATTGAGAAAGTGGCCGAAGAAACCCCTGAAAAAATTATTAAAGTTGAAGTTAATCCTTTAGTTGGTCTAATGCCATTTCAGGCGCGTGAAGTTGCTTTTGCACTTAAACTCAAAGATGGACAAATTAATCAGTTTGTTAAAGTCATGACGGCTGCTTATCAGGCATTTATAGAGAATGATTTTGCACTTTTCGAAATCAATCCGCTGTCTGTGCGTGAAAACGGCGACATTCTGTGTGTCGATGCCAAAATCGGAATTGATTCAAATGCGCTGTACCGTTTGCCTGAAGTGGCTGCTTTGCGTGATAAGTCTCAAGAAAATGAACGTGAGTTAAAAGCCTCTGAGTTTGATCTGAACTATGTGGCTTTAGAGGGTAACATTGGTTGTATGGTCAATGGTGCCGGTCTTGCCATGGCAACCATGGATATTATTAAGCTGTATGGCGGTCAACCAGCCAACTTCCTGGATGTTGGTGGTGGTGCAACCAAAGAGCGCGTGATTGAAGCCTTTAAAATTATCCTTGCAGATAGCTCTGTACAGGGCGTATTAATCAATATTTTTGGTGGAATTGTACGTTGTGACATGATTGCTGAAGCAATTATTGCAGCGGTTCAGGAAGTAAATGTGACTGTTCCAGTGGTTGTTCGCCTTGAAGGCAACAATGCGGAACTGGGCGCGAAATTACTGGATGAATCAGGTTTGAAATTGATTTCTGCAGACGGTCTTGCTGACGCTGCAGAAAAAATCGTTGCTGCTGTAAAAGCTTAAGGAGTATCTAACATGAGCGTATTAGTTAATAAAGACACTAAAGTATTGGTACAGGGCTTTACAGGTAAAAACGGTACATTCCATTCTGAACAGGCTTTGGCCTATGGTACCAAAGTTGTGGGTGGTGTAACCCCAGGTAAAGGTGGTCAAACCCATCTAGAATTGCCTGTATTTAATACCATGCGTGAAGCGGTGAAAGAAACAGGTGCAGATGCTTCGGTGATTTATGTTCCGGCCCCCTTTGTACTGGATTCTATTGTTGAAGCGGTTGATTCTGGCATTGAGTTAATTGTGGTGATCACTGAAGGTGTACCGACCATCGACATGCTTAAAGCCAAGCGTTATCTGGAAACCAATGGTAATGGCACACGTCTCATCGGACCAAACTGTCCGGGTATTATTACGCCAGGTGAATGTAAGATCGGGATCATGCCGGGACATATTCATCAGCCGGGTAAAATCGGGATTATCTCGCGTTCAGGCACATTGACTTATGAGGCTGTGGCGCAAACTACAAAACTCGGTTTAGGTCAGTCGACCTGTATCGGGATTGGTGGTGACCCGATTCCGGGCATGAACCAGATTGACTGCTTGAAACTGTTCCAGGAAGATCCACAAACTGAAGCTATCATTATGATTGGTGAGATTGGCGGTACTGCGGAAGAAGAAGCTGCGGAATATATTCAATCGAATGTGACCAAGCCAGTTGTTGGTTATATTGCGGGTGTGACTGCACCTAAGGGCAAGCGTATGGGTCACGCAGGTGCGATTATTTCAGGTGGTAAGGGCACAGCAGAAGAAAAGTTTGCTGCCTTTGAGCGTGCGGGTATGGCGTATACACGTAGTCCTGCCGAACTCGGTTCAACCATGCTACAAGTGTTAAAAGATAAAGGTTTAGTATAATTGTAAATTTAAAGTTAATAAAATGCCCTCAATATTGTGGGCATTTTATTTTTAAAGTAGCTTAAAAATAAAATAGAAATAAACCATTCTTGATGATCCTATTTAAAAAATTAAAAAGATTTTTGTAATAGATATTGTGAATTAAATCACATTTATCTTATTATAGGGTTAATAATTATACTAATTTGAGAAAAATAACATGATCAATAGAACAATGATCATTCCTCTAAGTTGTTTTACGATTCTTATTTCACAACCGTTTAATACTCTCTTGGCCCAAGATATAAGTCATAAACGTGAGCAAGCTACTAGTCTAATTTATCAGGGGAAAATAGAAGATGGTTTAGAAAAACTAAAAAATATGCTTAAGGAAAATCCATCCGACCAGAAACTTTTGGCTGACTATATTGTATTGAGTTATAACAATGCACGTTTTAGCAAAACAGATCTAAAATATCTGCAACAGATTAAACCGGCAGAATTTCCTGAATATGCCCAGATTAATTTGATTAAGGCTTTGCGAGACCAAAAAGAATTTGGGTTGGCTCAGTCTTATATTCAGCAGTTTGCCAAACAAAGACCGGCATCCTATTGGAATGTCTGGTCAGGGGTAATTTATGCAGAGTCTCAACAAAAGGATCGTGCCAAACATGCACTTTCTCTAGTCTCTATTGATGGACTTTCGGCAGATTATTTGAGTCTCACGGCATATGCTTACCGATTACTGGAGATGCCGGTTGAATCTTTAGCAATTGCAAAGCGTGCTGTTCAGGCCAATGCTAATAACGAATCACACTCACAATATGTATTGGCTCTGCTAGCCAATAGTGATTATTTTACTGCTGATCAATATATTAAAAATCAACGGTTAGATATTAATCAGCCTCAATTAAAGCATGTCCTTAAGCTGAATGAGTTTTCTCAATATACGCAACAAGCAATTCAGTATTATCAGGTGGCTCATCAGCAGGATCGAGGATATCAGGCCAATCTGAAACTGGACGAAATCTTGCAGGAGATGAGAGCTTATGAAACTCAACTGCCGGATGATATCGATATTCGACGCCGATTTTACTATAACTATATTTATGCATTAAGTTTCAGAAATTTATCTTCAGAAGCACTTCTACAAATTCCTAAAGCTGAGCAGCCTGTAAAGGCGATGCCACCTTATGTGCGTCAGGCATTGGCTGCTGCTTATTTAAGAGAGCGTCAACCTAAGCAGGCAGAATCACTTTATACATCCTTATTGTCTGAAAAAAATTATGCCGATTATGAGGTTTATGAAGGTTTGTATTACAGCTTGATCGAACAGGAGAAATTTCGTGAAGCAAATGACATTATTAACTTGATGGATCAGGTTTTGCCCACCTATCAATATAGTAATGCCAAAGGTGTAGACCGTACGACCCATAGTAACCGCTATGAATTTTATAATCTGAAAGGTCTAAATTATGCTTATCGCAATGAGTTAGATAAAGCAGAACACTATTTTGAAAATTTAGTCGATCATGCACCGAATCATGCGGTTTATTATAATAATCTTGCACAAGTACAACGTTGGCGTGAAAAACCTCAGCAGTCTGAACACACGCTTACACAGTGGAATGGCGTCGAGCCGGTTACTCAGTTTACCCGTATTAATCATATGCAAAATGCCCAAGCCTTATCCGATATTCAGGAATGGCGTAAAACATATACTTTTCTGGCAGAGCATGAGCCAGATGATACTGGGGTAATTGAAAGTTCAAAATTTTTAGGAGACCGTGATCGGGCTACTATTCAGCACTCTAGCAGCTTTTCAAAGAGTGAAGCAGATAATCCTGATATCTTGGGGCGCTTACAAGGGTCACGTGAAGTAGAAAGCTGGACCCGACTGAACAGTCCCTGGTTTGCTGATAATTTCCGTGGTTTCGTTGATCACCGTTACCGTTGGGCTAAATATGATTTTGGTAAGTTGGATGATCAGCGTATAGGCGTAGGAGCGGAATGGCTATCCAGACGTAAACATGCCACGCTTTTAGTTTCACAAACAACGGATGGTGATCGTCTTGGTGCACAATTGGGTTGGTCGCATTGGTTGAATGATCATTGGAACTATATGCTGGATTATAACAGTCAGGCAGCGATTCCTTTGCAGGCTCAAGATGAGTTTGACGGAAAATCTTATTTAGTAAATTTGAATTGGCAAGCACACGAATCGCGAAAGGCGGGACTCAGTTATGTCTATACCGATATCAATGATGGTAATTTACGTCAGGAATTAAGTGCATATTTTAAACAGCAGATTTTTCAAGGACCGAAGCATCAGACGGTAGCGACTCTAAGTGGCTATTATGGAAAAAATGATGTGCTGGATGTGTCCTATTTTAATCCTGAACATAGCAACAGTTTTGAGTTAAATATTGAGCATAACTGGCTGACCTGGCGTCATTATGAGCGTAATTTTAATCAAAAGTTGAGTGCTACGATTGGGGCATATAATCAGAAAAACTATTCAACTGAGCCGATTTATAACTTGAGCTATCAGCATGAGTGGCAGTTATCAAGGACTTGGAAAATGGATTATGGAATTGGCTACAGTGTACATCCATATGACGGAAATGATGAAGAAAAACTATATGCCGTCTTTGGTTTTGAGGGGCGATTCTAATGAAAATATTAATCAAAACCTTAGTTGCAGTATGTCTTAATACGATGATGTACTTGCCAATTTGCACTCATGCAGAAGGTACTGCAATTGAATTAAAAGAAAATCAATTTGTTACTTTAACTTTTCATGATGTGCGTGATGATATTGCCAAAAGCGGTGACCGCGATGTATATGCCATCAGTACTAAAAATTTAGGGCAATATTTAGCTTGGATGAAAAAGGAAGGTTGGACAGCAATCCGGCTAGAGGATGTGTGGCAAGCTCGTCAGAAACAGTACTCTCTACCTGAAAAAGCTGTTTTATTGAGCTTTGATGACGGTGCATTAAGTAGTTATAGTCGAGTATTTCCGTTATTAAAGCAATTTAATGTGCCTGCCGTATTTGCTATTCCAACCAGTTGGATTAATGGAAACACCAAAGATGCGTATGAGGCTTATGGAGCTGGTAACCTAATGAATTGGAACCAGATGCGGGAAATGCAAGCGAGTGGCTTGGTCGAGTTTGTTTCCCATTCAGATAATATGCATCACGGTGTTTTGGCAAATCCACAAATGAATATGCAGCCAGCGGCAATTACTCGTATATATAGCCCTGCCACCAGAAATTATGAGTCGGATAAGGCTTATGCTGCACGCGTCATTGCTGATTTAAAAAAATCAAAACAGATTCTGGATCAGGAATTGAACATTAATACTCGGGCAATTTTCTGGCCTTATGGGGCAGTTACTCCAGAAGCGGAGGCTTTGGCGAGAACAGCCGGTTTACCTATGTCTTTCAGTTTGGGATCAATTTCTTCATTGGCTGATTCTGTAAAGACTTATCAACGTGCCTTGGTGATGCTGAATCCAACCCCTGAAATTTTGCGTGAAGAGAAAATTGATTTCTTAACCTACGCACGATCACCTAACAGAATGAAAAAAACCTTTTTACGATTGGACTTAAATGAGCTTGTGACACCAAGCTATAGCGAATCAGATCAAAAATTGGGACAGCTCCTTGATCAAATCAACGCCTTTAAAAGTAATGTATTGGTACTACGTACTGTCGCTGATTTAGATGGCGATGGTAAGATTGATGTCAGCTATTTTCCAAATCGTCAGTTAAAAATGCAGCAGGATTTGCTAAATCGTACAGTCTGGCAGGCACGTACCCGTAGTGCACATAAAGTCTATGCAGAATTACCTTTGACTCTGGAAACTGAACAAAAATATGATTTGGCCGAGCTGACTGGGGATTTGGTCAAGAATAACAGTTCAATCGAAGGCCTTATGATTGAAACTGGGCAAACACTGCGCTGTGCAATTGATCAGGCGATCTGGAGTGAAATATGTAAGACTAATCTACAGACTATTCTTAATATCAAAAACCGTACCAAGAATAAAGCCAGTTATTATGCCAATATCAGTCATAACTATCAGACCGCGTTAAAAATTAATGTGGGCGACAGCAAGTTACTCGGATTAAAATCATTAATTGGCAGGATTCCAGACCATGCGGATTTTCTTTATTTAACAGTTGATCCTGTAAAGGATCCACATAGCTTCAAAGCACTGTTGACTGCAATTCAGAGCTTATCTGTCGAGGAGCGGGAACACTTGATTGTAAGCCTGCCAGTGGATACTTCAATAAAATCCTGGAATATTTATCAACAAGCGTATGCTCAGCTTAAAGCGCATTCTATCCAAAAACTTGCAATAAATAATTATCAATTTAGTAATGCAAAAGCGGTACATCAACAACTCTATAAAACACTGAGTCTGAATGATAGTCCATTGACTTACCGTGACCCGTTTGTGCAAATCACACAGGAGAAAAGGTAATGGAATGGATTAATCAATTACAGCTGAGTGACCTTTACTTTGGCTTTGCTTTTTTCTATCCACTCTTTATGGCATGGTTATGGATTGCAGGTGGAATCTGGTTTTATCTGAAACATGAGATCAAACAACCCATTATTCCTGAACCTTCAAAACAGGGCTGTAGCATTATTATTCCTTGTTTTAATGAAGCAGAGCAGGTGCGAGATACCATTCGCTTTGCCATGCAAAGCCAATATCCAAATTTTGAGGTAATTGCAGTCAATGATGGCAGTACGGATGGTACAGGTAACATTCTGGATGAACTCGAAACCCAATATCCTCAGCTGAGAGTAGTACATCTGGCAGAAAACCAAGGCAAGGCCTATGCATTAAGATCAGGTACGATGGTTAGTCAGTTTGAATATCTGATTTGTATTGATGGAGATGCTTTGTTGCATCCTCATTCGGTATTATGGATGATGCATCATCTGATCAAGTTTCCACGTGTTGGTGCAGTGACTGGTAATCCCCGAATCATTAACCGTTCCAGTATACTGGGTAAAATTCAGGTTGGAGAGTTTTCTTCAATTATTGGTTTGATCAAGCGGGCACAACGAACCTACGGACGTATTTTTACGGTTTCCGGTGCGATTGTCGGCTTTCGTAAGACTGCGTTGAACCGGATCGGTTACTGGCGTGATGATATGATCACTGAAGATATTGACGTGTCTTGGCGGCTGCAGTTCGATCATTGGGACTTGCAATATGTACCCAAAGCTTTGTGCTATATATATATGCCTGAAACTTTTAAAGGGCTCTGGAAGCAGCGTTTACGTTGGGCACAAGGTGGAATTGAAGTGTTATTTGCCTATATTCCTAAAATATTTAAATGGCGCTTACGTCGAATGTGGCCGATTGCTATTGAATCAATTATTAGCGTGATATGGGCTTATTTCATGTTTGGGATCATTGTATTGTATGTGTATGGAGTGTTTATGCCGCTTCCCGGGGAGTGGGCGATTCAGACTTTATTGCCGCAATGGTATGGTGTGGTTTTAGGTATCACTTGTCTAATCCAGTTTTTTGTGAGCCTTTATATTGATAGGTACTATGACAAAGACCGTATGCTAAGAAATTACTTCTGGGTGATCTGGTATCCCTTATTCTTTTGGATGATTACCATGTTGACCACAGTAGTTGCACTTCCTAAAACTATATTTAAAAAACAACAACGTGCACGATGGGTAAGTCCTGACCGTGGATTTCGACCTGAGGAAGAAGACTATGAACAACGTTAAAAATGAAAGAATAATAACAGATCTATCTCAACTGGAATTGCCGGAATATATTGATAAACCAGAATATGTTCGCCATAAAACAGTGGGCTATAGTTTAATAGGTTTAGGGTGGATATGCTGGATGTGGCTATTTATGCCACTCCTTACCCTAGGTCTATGGTGGTTTGAAGGTAGGACAGCAATCCATCAATTAGCAGTTGATCCGGTTACTCATGGCAATACGACCCTAGGAGATATTGCTATTCTAGTGGCTTGCTTTATTGTCAGTTTGTTTATCTGGGCAAGTTATAACTGGATCCGTTTCAAGGGGAACGAACGCCGTACTGCGCCTAAAGAAGTTAAATTTGATGAATTAGCCGCTTCTTTTGAAATTAGCCCAGTTGCTATTCATACCTTAAGTTCTGCCAAAAATATTACTCTATATTATTCTATACAGGGGAAACTGGTGGAATTTAGCGTGAATGATCCACTTGAAATACCGACTTTATCTCCACTGCCGCAGGATGTGCTTGCGCAAAGTCATCGGGATAATACCCGATATGCTTAACCCCGTGTTGTTGCAAAAAGTGGATGGTTTGTACTAGTTCTGAGGTAGCGATCTTCTGATTGCTACGCCAGTCTGTGGCCTGTAATTCAAAAATGGTACGATCCAAATCTGGATCGTACTTTTTGGATTGCTGAATTAAGTCTAAATAAAATTGGTGATGGTCGCCTGCCTGTTCCATATAAGGCATGGCCATAATGGCATTGTAATTATAATATCTTAAAGTGCTGCTCACGGACTGGCTAAACCATTTTTCACTTTCTGGCTGTAAGACGATAGGCGCGTAAGTATTTCGTGCTGTTAGTAATTGAGGACGATAATGTTGTAACAGACGAGTGATTCCTGCAGCCAATTGATCAAGATAAGCTGTTTTGGCTGCTGCAAAAGCAGATTGCTGTGGATGCTGTGGCTCTTCCAGTAACTTCAAGTCATATCCCCATTGTTGATAGACTTGCCGTGCTACTACTGAAGCATCTTCAAAATCATTTAAGGTAATATCGTCGTGATATAGTACACCGTCTACAGCATTCTTCTGAATAAAGTCCTGAAAAATTTCTGCAATATATTTTAAATTCGTCGGGTCAAAGGGGGATAGCCGGATATAACCATGTGTTTTGTCCTGACTATGTTTAACATATTGTAGCTGATAGGATTTTGGTAGCTCCCAAGCTATTAAAGGCAGCCACGCATAGATCTGTTTGACCTGTGTATGTTGCCGGATCTGTTTTAGTAGTTCAGGAAATAAATTGGCCCGCATTGGAATATGCCGATTTTCAAAATAAACCAGATTAGCAGAACCATTGGCATCCGGATCAGCAAAAGCCTGTAAAAAAATAGTATTGGGCTGAATTTGTTGAATACGCTGGATCAAGGCTTGGATATTGGATTGTTGCTGTTGTTGGTCTGAATCAAAAATATAATCTAGGTCAATATGCATAATCCGCATCTGTTTAAGCTGCTTAGCGTTTTTAGTCTTAAACAATTTTTTTATATTTGTGGGTTGATTCAAATACGGCTCTATAATGACATTAATAGGATGAGAGGGAGAGTGAATTGCATTGGAATCTTCATGATTATTTGCACAGGCACTCATTGGAATACCTAGGCATGCCAAGAGGGTGAGTAGGAATTTTTTTTTATAGGTGGAAACTGAATAGTAGTAAGCCATTTTAGAATGCTACTTGAGACTATTAAGTTACTATAAGAATTTTTTTATAGAAGACCAAGTCTAGCAATCGATGAATCTCATAATTTCTGACGAACAGTCAATATCCAAATGGATGAAGTGAAGCAGTATATGATGTCAAACATCATCGGCTTCAAATCTTAATAAAGAAATAGATAAGATATATAAGCGTATATTGAAAATTATCCCCGAATAGGTATTAAAAAGGCGGCCAATGACCGCTTTTTTGAGTAAGTAATATTAGGCAGATGTACCAGTTTTGGCTTTAAGGCTCTGAGTCATGCCGTTGATATCACCACCTTGAATACCAAGCTCACTCATCAGACTGTCAATAAGCGGTGCTTGGCTACGATAACGTAGGGCGCTATTCACTACCTGATCTGATAGAGCAACATTACCATTCTCATGATGGGCATCTGCCTGACAGGCACCGGTATGACCGCCATGTAGGCCATTCACTTGGAGAATCTTGATATCATCAATATTTTCCATTGGCTTGACACTTTCCCGGATAATTTCAGGCAAGTATTTCAGCATGGTCAGACGAATCTGCATTTCGACCTGTTCAGGTGACAGGACGTTATTGGCTTCATTGACCGCACGCGTACCTTCAGCATCCACCTGATACTGTTTTTCCATTGCCTGAGCCAGTAGGATTTTTGCATCCGCTTCACCCTTGGCTTTAAGGCGGACTTTTTCTGCTTCGGCTTCAGCCGCAATCCGCACAGCTTCTGCATCATCTGCTGCCGCCTGTTTGCCAGCTTCAGCAGCAACTGTAATTGCAATCGCATCTTTTTCAGCGTGTTCTTTGGCTGCGACCAGCTCAACTGCCTTTTGACGCTCTGCCTGCTGGATTTGACGTACGGTAATGACTTCTTCTTCCGCTTTTACCGCTTGTGCACGTGCCTGATCAGCTTGGGCTTTAGCTTCAGATTCAGCACGTGATTTTTCCGCAATAGCAATGGCGCGGTCCTGTTCAGCCAGTTCAATGGTTTTCTTTTGCTCGACCTGTGCTTTTTGAATCAGCTGAGCCTTTTGAATATTTTCATTTTCGACATCACGAGCGGCCAAAATACGCTTGAGTTCGACTTCTCGTTCAGCGGCAATTTGTGCTTCTTCTGCTTCACGTTTTTTGCCGGCTTCCTGAGCGGCAATTTCAGCCAGCTGTTCAGCACGGCGAATGGCAATTTCACGTTCTTGTTGCAGTTTGGCATATTCTTCTTCACGAATAATTTGCAGGCGCGCCTGTTCAGCTTCCAGATTTTTGGTTTTAATCGCCAGATCGGTATCCTGTTCAATATGGTTGCGCTTACGACGACGGTCTTCAATGGTTTCAGTGAGCTTGGTCAGACCTTCAGCATCAAACGCATTTTGCGGATTGAAGTATTTAAATCCGGTCTGATCCAGTCCAGTCAAGGAAACCGTTTCAAGCTCCAGACCATTTTTATGTAAATCTTCTGAAACGACTTGCTGAACTTTTTGCACGAAATCGACGCGTTTTTCATGCAGTTCTTCCATGGCCATTTCTGCCGCCACTGCGCGCAGTGAATCAACAAATTTACCTTCCACCAGATTTTTCAGTTCATTCGGTGACATGGTTTTTTGACCAAGGGTTTGTGCTGCGGTGGCAATTGAATCTGCGGTAGGCTTGACCCGTACATAGAATTCGGCCATGACATCGACCCGCATACGGTCACGGGTAATCAGTGCCTGATCATCAGCACGGCGGACTTCAAGACGTAGGGTGTTCATATTTACCGGAATAATTTCATGTAACACCGGAAGCACGATTGCGCCTCCACCTAAAATCACTTTTTCTCCACCCCAACCGGTACGCACAAAGGAAATTTCCTTGCTTGAACGACGGTATAAGCGTGCAATGATGAGACCGAAGGTCACCAGTGCCACAAAAATAATTCCCGCAATAATTAAAATATTATATAAATCAAATGTTAACATTGTTGTAAAGTCTCAATTGAGT
Source organism: Acinetobacter sp. CIP A162 (assembly GCF_000367905.1). Classification (GTDB taxonomy): domain Bacteria; phylum Pseudomonadota; class Gammaproteobacteria; order Pseudomonadales; family Moraxellaceae; genus Acinetobacter; species Acinetobacter lwoffii. The sequence continues at coordinate 332,954 of NZ_KB849159.1, forward strand.
GCTAGCTAAATAAAATTAAAGTGCAATGGCTTGAAAGCCGTTCTTGGTTTTGTGGGTTAGAACTACATTCTGACCTTGATTTAAAATTTGATTGTTTTCTGGTTCGACCAGTACATAATGGGTCTGGCCATGTTGATCCCGGACTTTGGCTTGTGCGGGAGAATTCACTTTGGCATCTCCCAGAATAATGGTCGCGGTACGCCCGATGAGTTCATCGCTATGAATCGCAGAGGTTTCATCTTGGGGCAGGAGTTTACTGGCGGCCATGGCAAGAAAGCGCACCACAGGCATACACAGAAACAGGCAGGCTGGAGAAATCAGCCAGACGTTAAACAGCTGACTGGTCAGGCGCTCAAATATTCCCTGAATCAATAAACCGCTCAAGCCATAACTGGTCAGGAAAATGATTAGCCAGATAAATAAAGGCAGACGCCCCAGATATAACCAGTCAAATACTTTGCTGAAAACACCGGGAGACTGATCCGGGCTTATTTCCGGTTGCAGGGAATCTTCAGGTAAAAACTGTTCGAAGATATGCTGAGAGCCGCCGCCAAGCAGCAATAGAATACATTCTAGTGCAGCAAACATCAGCATTAGGCTCAGGCTAATACTAAATACGATATTTGATGGATGCGTAAACAGTTCCCACATTTCTTTATCTCTATAATTATGTTTTTAGGAAAAGTGTCTGAAAGTTTTTATTGATATAACGATAACAGTAATTGCTGATTTTGTATGCAAAAAAATAACAAAAAACCTTACAAACAAGGATTGAATATGTTGATTATTTGATAATTATTGAACTATTAAAATTAATAATAAACTATAAGAAGCTAACTGGATGTTTGAGCAAGTGATGCCATAGCGGCAATAGGAATTCTGAATAGCATGGCATTCTGTGTGTGCTTGCCTGAGAAAGTATAGAGATACATCGACCTGAGTATCTCCAAATTTTTCTGTTCAAGTTTAAAGTAGGGCAGTCTGAATCCGGACTTTCATATCTAGAGTCTGTTGCAGAATATAGTGTTGCATCCATTTGACTTGTTCGCCCATAGGATTGACCTTGACTGCAGTATTCAGGAAGTCGAGATCAGGCTGCTTGAAAAGCTGCTTTTGCAAGGTTTGCTCCAAAATCTGACTGTTGGTTGTCAAAGGTAATGCCACTAGATAGAACGCTTTAGGATAATTATAAAAGGCATATAATAAGTTAAAGGCTTTTTGATCACCTTTGAGGTTGCCAGCACCAATTTCGTAAGCTGCGTTCTGGTTACTATAAGTAACGCCGATTAGAAATTCCCAATGACCTTCTTGCAAACGCAGACCAAACTGTAATCCAATTTGATCCGCGGTCAGCTCGTGTTGCAGATAGATATTTAAAGGCTTGCCATCATCACTGAAAGGTTCTTGCAAGACCAAAATATGTTGCTGGTGCTGATAAATATAACCAGCAAGCTGGGCCTGTTCCAGACGGGTTTTTACAGTGGTGAGATCAAAAGCGCTATAGGGCATAAATGAAGTATATCAAGAGGGAGAATTGAGTCTTACTCTAGTAATTTTTTAACTATTTGAGAACCACTACTTTAGATTATTTTCCTAGGATTTTATTGGTTTAGCGACAGGTTAATATATACCTCTACCACACAATATCATCGCTTGAATTGTGCAAATCATTGATTCATAAAAACTGATATTCATTATTGATGAATTTTTATATGAGCTTTTGATATATCAATATCATAAAACAAGCAATGGATAGGATAAGTAAATCACTATAATGAATATAAATTTTCAAAAGTGTCATAAGTACACGTTTTTCTAAGCTGGTGTTGTCCATGTCGTTAAATGAGGAAAGACTTACTCATCTCAAACAGCTTGAAGCTGAGAGTATTCATATCATCCGCGAAGTTGCTGCCGAGTTTGAAAATCCGGTCATGCTGTATTCGATTGGTAAAGATTCAGCGGTCATGCTGCATCTTGCGCTAAAAGCGTTCTACCCAGCAAAACTTCCATTTCCATTATTACATGTCGATACAGGCTGGAAGTTTAAAGACATGATCACTTTCCGGGACAATATGGCGAAAACCCATGGTTTCGATTTGATCGTGCATCAGAATAGAGAAGGGGTTGAGGCAGGTATTAACCCGTTCGACCACGGTAGTTCTAAATATACCGACATCATGAAAACTCAGGGCTTAAAACAGGCCCTGGATAAATACGGTTTTGATGCTGCTTTTGGTGGCGCGCGCCGTGATGAAGAAAAATCACGTGCCAAGGAACGTGTTTATTCATTCCGTGATTCGAAACATCGTTGGGATCCGAAAAACCAGCGTCCAGAACTTTGGAATCTTTACAACGGTAAAGTGAACAAGGGCGAAAGTATTCGTGTATTCCCATTATCTAACTGGACTGAGCTGGATATCTGGCAATACATCTATTTAGAAAGTATTCCATTAGTACCACTTTATTTGGCTGCAGAACGTCCTGTGGTTGAACGTAGTGGCACACTTATTATGGTTGATGATGAACGTATGCCTTTAAAAGAAGGTGAAGTTCCACAAATGAAATCGGTACGTTTCCGTACTTTGGGTTGTTATCCATTAACAGGTGCTGTGGAATCTACAGCCAATACCTTGCCGGAAATTATTCAGGAAATGTTGCTGGCAACCAGTTCTGAGCGTCAAGGTCGTATGATTGACCATGATGAAGCAGGCTCGATGGAGAAGAAGAAGCAGGAAGGCTACTTCTAATTTAATCTCCCCCCTTGCGCAGCAATGCTGCTCACCTCTTTAAAAAGAGGGGGAACTCCTAAATCAGAACGGAGATAAAGTCCCTCTTTATTAAAGAGGGATTTAGGGAGATTAAAAAAAGATTCAAAACAACCGATTTCTAAAGAATATGTGGAGCTTTGAGCGATGTCTCATCAATCTGATTTAATCAGCCAAGATATCTTGGGCTATCTGAAACAACATGAAAATAAAGACCTGTTGCGTTTCCTGACTTGCGGTAACGTGGACGATGGTAAATCGACGTTAATCGGTCGTCTGCTGTACGATTCAAAATTGATTTATGAAGATCAATTACAGGCTGTGACCCGTGACTCGAAAAAAGTCGGTACGACTGGCGATGCACCTGACTTGGCGCTTCTGGTCGATGGTTTACAAGCAGAGCGTGAGCAAGGCATTACCATTGATGTAGCATATCGTTATTTCTCGACAGAAAAACGTAAATTCATCATCGCGGATACGCCGGGACACGAACAGTACACCCGTAACATGGCAACAGGTGCGTCGACGTGTGATCTTGCGATCATTTTGATTGATGCGCGTTATGGTGTGCAAACCCAGACGCGTCGTCATACCTTTATTGCGAGTTTGCTCGGGATCAAGAACATCATTGTTGCGATCAACAAGATGGACTTGGTGGAATTCTCTGAAACACGTTTCAATGAAATCCAAGCTGAATATGCGGCATTCGTTGCACAATTGGGCGATCGTAAACCAAGCAATATCATCTTTACGCCTATTTCTGCATTGAATGGCGATAACGTGGTGAACAAGTCAGCCAATACGCCATGGTACACTGGTGAAACGCTGATGGGTACACTTGAATCGGTGGAAATTAACCGTAGTTCAGCGAAGCAGGATTTCCGTTTCCCTGTGCAATACGTGAACCGTCCAAACCTCGACTTCCGTGGTTTCTGCGGTACGATCGCACTTGGCGATATCAATGTTGGTGATACCGTAACAGCTTTGCCTTCTGGTAAATCATCGACTGTTAAAGAAATTGTCACTTTTGATGGCAATCTTGAGCATGCAGTTGCAGGTCAGGCAGTGACTTTAACGCTTAACGATGAAATTGATATTTCACGTGGTAACGTGTTAATTCGTGCGGATCAAGCTGTTCCAAATATTTCCCGTTCAGTTCAAGCGACTGTTGTGTGGATGGCAGATCAACCACTTGTACTGGGTAAGCTGTACAACATCAAGATTGGTACGCAAACCGTTCCGGCAAAAGTAACGGCGATTCATTACCGTACCAACGTCAACACATTGGAAAAAGTTCAGGTAGATAAGCTTGAGCTGAATGCAATTGCCAATGTAACTGTTGAATTTGATGCACCAGTAGTCTTTGACCGTTATCAAGACAGCCGTTTCACCGGTTCGTTTATCTTCATCGATCGTTTGAATAACGTGACGATTGGTGCGGGTATGGTGGAAGAATCAGTTGAATGGTCTGCACACGATGAGCCTGTTACTGCGGAATCACGTGCGGCACGTTTGGGTCAAAAACCTGCTGCGGTGACTGTATCTGGTAAAGCTTTGGAAAATGCTCAGGCGCTAGAAAGCTTGCTGATTCAGCAAGGGATCGTTGCTATTGCTAAAGCAGGTTTGAATGCGGAGCAGGTTGCACTGGTTCGTGAAACTGGTGTGGTTGTGATTACCGATGCTGCTGAAGGTACAGACACGACTTTAACTGCTGAAGCAGTTGAAGAACTTGCTGAGAAGATTGTGGAATTGGTTCGTCTTTAAGACTGGACTGATTTGAAGAAACCCGCTGAAAAGCGGGTTTTTTATTGCCTAAATTTTGATTGCATGAAAATCATTCGATTAGTCAAAATGTGATCTTTCAATTTACTAGTCAATTAATACAATACTCCCTAGATTTGGGGAATATATGAAAAATTAATATTGCTGGCTGGCTTGTGTGTGGCTTTTGGAGCTGAAGCCAAACAGAGCAGCCAAAGCGTTGAAGCAATCAAGCAAAAAATAATCCAGCAGTCGATTGAGAATTATCCGGGAAATTGTCCGTGTCCTTACAATACTGCAAGTAATGGTAGTCGTTGTGGTAAGCGTAGTGCTTATAATCGTGCAGGCGGATATGCGCCGCTGTGTTATCCGGAAGATGTGAGTGATCGAATGGTAAAGGAATATAAAGGGCGTAGTTAATTAAAGGCTCCGTATTTAGATAGTGAGCTAAAAGAAATATTTTTGTTAGATTTGGCTTCACATGGGTAATTATTCATAAGAATCATTGAGGACTAAGGCCAGAATTGCTTTCATTTCAGTTAAACTTTTCACGCCTGCAATCCTTTTAATAATTTCTCCATTTCTAAAAATAAGCGTAGAAGGCAAACCATAGGCATTATAGCGCAAGGTTAAAATCGGAGACTGATCCACATTGATCTTGCCAAATTTAACTTCAGGATTTACCTCAGCATAGTATGTCGCCAGTTCGGCAAAGACCGGAAAATTCTGAACACAGGGCTTGCACCAGTCTGCATAAAAGCGAATCACGGCAAAACCTTCAAACCACTCAAAATCACTGTAATTGTTTTCGTTATATTCGATCACTTGGGTCATGGTTGGCCTATTATCAATTTCCTGAATAGTCCCCCGATTATACATAAGTCCGATGTAGCTTCATTCCTCATGCTAACTATGTTCAAATAAGTCCAAGATATATGAAATGCATAGATTAGGGAAAGAAATCATGTCGCAACAAACCATGCAGCAAGTCATTATTACAGAACCAGGTGGTGTCGATAAACTCGCTTATGAAACGGTGACTTTACCTGAACCTAAAGCAGATGAAGTTCTGGTGAAAGTTCATGCCTTTGGTATTAACCGTCCAGATATCCTGCAGCGTCAAGGCTTATATCCGATGCCGAAAGGGGTAACGCCAGTTCCTGGCCTGGAAGTGGCAGGTGAGGTGGTTGCGATTGGTAGTGATGTAAGTCAGTTTAAAGTTGGTGATCAAGTCTGTGGTTTGACCAATGGTGGCGGTTATGCTGAATATTGCGTCATACCTGAAAGCCAGACCTTGAATATTCCTGAAGGCGTAAGTTTTGTACAGGCAGCGGCCATTCCTGAAACTTTCTTTACTGTATGGGCGAACGTGTTCCAGATGGGTAAGGCCAAAGCAGGGGAAACTGTACTGGTACATGGTGGAACGAGCGGGATTGGTACGACTGCTTTAATGTTATGTAAATCACTCGGAATCAAAACTTTTGCAACTGTCGGTTCAGATGAAAAAGTTGCGGCTATTTCTGATTTAACCACGGCTATTAATTATAAAACTCAGGACTTTGAGCAAGTTATTAATGAAGCCACTGACAATGGTGGTGTCGATGTCATTTTAGATATGGTCGGTGCACCATATTTAGAGCGTAATTTGAATTTGTTGCGCCGTGATGGACGTCTGGTCTATATCGCTTTCTTGGGTGGTGCCAAGGCCAAAGAAGTCAAACTGGGTCAAATCATGATGAAACGTCTGACCATTACCGGTTCGACCATGCGTGCACGCAGCACGGCTGAAAAAGCGGAAATTGCACAAGGCCTGAAAGAGCAGATTGCACCATTGTGGGCAAAAGGCGAATGTCTCCCGATGATCTATAAAACGTTTAAGTTCGATCAGATTCAGGATGCCCATGCCACAATGGATACTGGAGAGCATGTGGGTAAAGTTGTAGTTGAAATTATTTAATACGAGATAAGTGATTCAAAAAAAGCCAGTAATTTTACTGGCTTTTTTTAATTTTAAGTAAAATATTATTACAAATAAATATATAAAATCTTGAATAAAAATTAAAAAATGTTAACTGTTCGACACAACCTGTCAATTATGACACGTAAATTGCATGTATAGATAATTCCGACCAAATGGTTAAACATTCACATGAATGTGAGAGGGAAAATAAGATGAAAATTATTTCAACAGCATATAGTTCAAAACATAGTTTAAGAGCATTACGACGTATTCATAAAATGATTATTCGCGGAACCATCAGCTGGGTAGAGTTACATAAAATGTATCGGGCGATGCTGCATCTGGAGCGTTATATAGAAAGATTAACAATACAAAATCGTCATTCAAGCAAGAAAGCATCCAGAAAATCCAAATAAGATCTTGTATGTTTAGGGTGAATAAAGGGTCAAGATCTGATGCAAAAAAATATCTTAGACTTTGTCCTAATATTATTCATTGATCGGCATTCAGTATAATCATTCAACATCTAGCGATAAATAAGTACATGAGAATGTATTAAGTGGGGATTTATGAAGCGCCCAGCTTCAACACATGAGCGTCTTGCAGAGCGTTTAGCCAGAATTTTGACCAAATTAAACGTCGGATATCAACTCCGGGCTGCAGAGCTAGCTGCAGAATTTCAGGTCAGCACCCGCACCATTGAGCGTGATTTTGATCGTCTAGGCTCTTACTTACCCTTACTTCAAGATGAACAGAAACGATATTATCTGGAACCCTCTTATTTAGGGCGCTTTAAATTGCAGGATATCCAGACCTTTGCCCAGCTTTCGGGGATCAGTGAGCTGTATCCGGCGCTGGATATGTCTTTTATGCGTGAATTGCTGGATGAGCGGGCAAATCAGGTATTTTCGGCAAAAGGCTATTATTTTGAAGATGCCAAACAGTTTGCCGAGCATTTCAAGTTGCTTGCAAGCGCAATCTATAAACGTCAGCAGGTTGAGTTGCAATATTCAGATCAATTGCGAATCATTAAGCCTTATCGCTTGATTCACCATCATGGTATCTGGTATCTGGTGGGTGTAGATCAGGACAAGTTGCGCACCTATCGCTTAAGTCAGGTGCAACAACTCAAGCTGGTTTCTGAGGTGGAGAGCTTTGCGCATGATCCTGAAATACTAAAAATACTGGTAGATGAAGACAGCATCTGGTTTGGGCAGCAAAAGCAGCAAGTCTTAATCAAGGTACAACCTGAAGTCGCGATCTTTTTTAAAGAGCGCCGTTTATTTCCAGAACAGCAGATCGAGCAGGAAACAGGGACTGGAGAGTTAGTGATTAGTTGCCAGATTCGTCACGAAATGCAGTTATTGCCTTTGGTGCGTTACTGGTTACCTTATGTGAAAATTATTGAGCCGATTCATTTCCAGCAAAAACTGGAACAGGATTTGCAAGGATATTTACGTTCTGCTGGATGATATTGAGAAAGCAGAGCAGGAGGGCCTGATTAATGATGACACTTTAAATGGGAATTTAATTTACTTATTTTTTGACTAACTAAATTACAGACATAAAAAAACCAGCTTTCGCTGGGTTCTTTATTTGCACCATCTTTCTATAGTAGAAGAATGGTGCCCGAGGCCAGACTCGAACTGGCACGCTTTGTGGGCGGGGGATTTTAAATCCCCTGTGTCTACCGATTTCACCACTCGGGCTTTAACAAGATGGAGGCGGAGGTCGGAATCGAACCGGCGTCCACGGAGTTGCAGTCCGCTGCATGACCACTCTGCCACCCCGCCGCGTCTTGTTGATGCGTATATTAGCAAGCTCAGAAAAAAAAACAATAGTGTATTCATCTGTATGCGCATAAAAACATCATCTGGCGGAAAATATTTAAATTATTCATGTAGAATGTGCAAAATTGATTCATATCAACACTTGGGAGAAGTGCCGTGGCATTAGTTCTAGACGGTCGTGCATTGGCGAAGCAAATTGAAGCTGACTTGTTTACTCGCGTAGAAGCGCTGAAAGCAAAATCAGGTCGTACTCCAATTCTTGCGACGATTTTGGTAGGTGACGATGGTGCATCTGCAACTTATGTTCGCATGAAAGGCAATGCCTGCCGCCGTGTTGGTATGGATTCACTCAAAGTGGAACTTCCTAAAGAAACCACAACTGAAGAATTATTGGCTGAAATTGAAAAATTAAATGCAAATCCTGATGTGCACGGTATTCTGCTTCAGCACCCGGTTCCTGCGCAAATTGATGAGCGTGCCTGTTTCGATGCAATCTCGCTTGAAAAAGACGTAGATGGTGTCACTTGCCTGGGCTATGGTCGTATGGCAATGGGTGAGGCAGCCTATGGTTCAGCGACGCCTGCGGGTATTATGACTATCCTGAAAGAGAACAACATTGAAATCGCTGGTAAACATGCGGTAGTTGTAGGTCGTTCTGCAATTTTGGGTAAACCAATGGCTGCGATGCTGCTAGAAGCGAATGCAACCGTAACCATTTGCCACTCACGTACTCAAGATCTTGCTAGCTTCGTTAAGCAAGCAGATATCATTGTTGGTGCGGTAGGTAAAGCAGAATTAATTCAAAAAGACTGGATCAAACAAGGTGCAGTGGTTGTTGATGCTGGTTTCCATCCACGTGATGGCGGTGGTGTTGGTGATATCCAACTTGTTGGCATTGAAGAAATTGCTTCTGCTTACACACCAGTTCCGGGTGGTGTAGGTCCAATGACGATTACCACTTTAATCCGTCAAACGGTTGAAGCTGCTGAAAAAGCTTTAGGTTAATCAAATCCTCCCTAACCCTCCTTTTTAAAAGGAGGGAACTCTGATCACTATTTTTGGATGGAGTTTCCCCCTCTTTTTTAAAGAGGGGCTAGGGGAGATTCTTCAAAGACATTAATACTAATTAAAAGAAATCTAATGAGCTGCACCTTCCGACTCCCTCAAGCCCCAGAACATCTACTAAAAGCCTTGCATGATGTGATTCCACACTGTGAGCTACATGCACAGCAATTGCCGGATACACCCATTTCCCTGTGGCTGATTCCGCCAATATTCCCAACAGATAAGCTGGATGATGAGGTGATTCGTCGCATTTGGAATGATACACCATACTGGATCTTTTGCTGGGCCTCAGGCTTGGCGATGGCGCAGTGGCTATTGGCAGAGCCGCATCATGTTAAAGACAAAGTAGTTTTGGATTTTGGGGCGGGATCGGGCGTAGTTGCCATTGCGGCGAAAATGGCAGGTGCAAAACGTGTGATCTGCTGTGATATCGATCAAGTTAGTCTAGATGCGTGTCGTGCCAATGCAGAGCTAAATGATGTCGAGCTTGAATATCTGGATGACCTATATAAGGCAGAGAAAGTGGATATTTTATTAGCCGCAGATGTGCTCTATGATCAATGTAACCGTTTCTTCCTGGATGAGTTTTTAAAATTTGCACCTGAGGTGTGGGTTGCAGACAGTCGGGTAAAAAACTTTAGTCATCCTCAATATGAAAAACTGGATGAGCGTAGTGCGACGACCTGGCCGGATTTGGATGAATCGCCCGAATTTCGTAATGTCAGTTTCTATAAAACACGTTAATTTTAAAAAATCAAAAAGGGCACTAGGCCCTTTTTGATTGTCTTACTCTGATTAAGTAACTAAGTATCAGATATTAAGAACAGGTATAACGAATAACCCGCATGGTCGTAGGGCGGGCTTCTAAAGCTTCGCGTGCACCCGGGTTCTCGCTATTATGTAAATCAGGCGTATTGCTCAAGCTGATTTGCGTGCGGCTATTACCCAGTTGGCGGCCATAGTTTTCCTGTTCCGCAGTTGGATTGGAAATTTCATTGGTGCTTAAAATCTGGATGTTGTAAGTTTTGGAATTTCCTAATACGTGTCTGCAAGCGGCTTGCAAGCGATTTTCATCCTGGCTTGGTCGTCCTGAGAGGGTGTAGCTCAAGGTTGCTGTATTGCCTGAACGTTCCAGAATTTCATAGCCACTTTGTCCATTGAATTGATGGGGTGTGGTCTGACATGCACTCAGTACGAAACTGCTCGCAGCCATAGCCAAAATTACTGTTGTTCTTTTCATATTTATAGTTCCTGAAGTCTTGGCTTAAGTATGCCATATTTTGCTTAAACTGCTGCTCTGGTCAATTGTGATCAATTGTTTAAACAGCCAATAAAAAAGGCCGCTTACGCGACCTTTTTTAATTAAATCAGCAATTAAGCAGATTTAACCGCAGCAATAAGTTCTGCTTGACGAGTTTTTAACGCTTCCGGTAAACGCTCACCTAACTTATCGAACAATTCAGTATGGCTTTCAAGCTCTTTGATCCATTGATCTTTGTCTTGAGAAGTTACTAGGTCAAACTGTTCTTTAGTGAAGTCAGAACCAGTCCAGTTCAGCTGTTCGTAAGTAGGAACTAGGCCGATTGGTGTTTCAACAGCATCAGCACGACCTTCACAACGGTCAATGATCCACTCAAGAACACGCATGTTTTGACCGAAACCAGGCCATACGAAGTTGCCTTCAGCATCACGACGGAACCAGTTCACGTTGTAGATACCTGGAAGTTTGTTGCCAGCAGCAGCAGCTTTCGCACCCACTTGCTCACCCATTTCTAACCAGTGCGTGAAGTAATCTGCCATGTTGTAGCCCGCGAATGGAAGCATCGCGAACGGGTCACGACGAACAACACCTTGTTGACCAACAGCAGCAGCAGTTGTTTCAGAGCCCATCGTTGCAGCTTTGTAAACACCGTCAACCCAGTCAAATGCTTCTGAAATTAGAGGCACAGTGTCTGCACGGCGACCACCGAAGATGAACGCAGAAATTGGCACGCCAGCTGGATTTTCCCAGTCAGCGTCAATAGAAGGGCATTGACCAGCTGCAACTGTGAAACGAGCATTTGGATGCGCTGCTTTTTCTTCGCCAGTGTGTGGTTGACCTTTCCAGTTAGTCAAGTTGGCAGGCGCTTCTTTAGTCAGACCTTCCCACCATACTTCACCGTTGTCAGTCACAGCGACGTTTGTATAAATCACGTCTTTGTGCATGGTTGCCATACAGTTCGGGTTGGTCTTGGTGTTGGTACCAGGCGCTACACCGAAGAAGCCAGCTTCAGGGTTGATTGCATATAAGCGACCGTCTTCACCTGGTTTGATCCAAGCAATATCGTCACCTACAGTTTCAATCTTCCAGCCTTCATAGCCTGCTGGTGGAATCAACATAGCGAAGTTTGTTTTACCACATGCAGATGGGAATGCAGCTGCGATGTAGTGTTTTTCGCCTTGTGGATTGGTCACGCCAAGGATCAGCATGTGTTCAGCTAACCAGCCTTGTTGACGACCCATAAATGATGCAATACGTAATGCCAGGCATTTTTTACCCAACAATGCGTTACCGCCATAACCAGAACCATAAGACCAGATCTCACGAGTTTCTGGGTAATGCACGATGTATTTTTCTTTGTTGCAAGGCCATGCAACATCTTTTTCGCCGTTCGCAAGCGGAGCACCTACAGTGTGTACGCAAGGAACGTATTCACCGTCAGTACCAAGAACGTCATAAACAGCTTTACCCATACGAGCCATTTTAGACATGCTTACTGCAACGTAAGGAGAGTCAGTTAACTCGATACCGATATGAGCGATATGAGAACCCAATGGACCCATTGAGAATGGAACCACATAAAGTGTACGACCTGCCATTGAACCGTCAAATAAACCGTTCAATTTTTCGCGCATGACAGCAGGTGCTTCCCAGTTGTTGGTCGCGCCAGCATCGTCTTTGTTTTCAGAACAGATGTAAGTACGATCTTCAACACGTGCTACGTCAGAAGGATCAGAATTTGCAAGATAAGAACCAGGATGAGTTTCTTGATTCAGCGCTTGCATTGTGCCGTTAGCGATCATCAAGTCGATATAACGTTGATATTCTTCTGCGCTACCGTCACACCATTCAATTTTTGCTGGTTTTGTTAATTTAGCAATCTCTTCCACCCAAGCAATAAGCTTAGGGTGACGAACGAATTCTGGTGCGTTCACTTGGGTCATGGTGAGGCCTATCTCAAATGTGTACAAATTAGATGTACAAAGTACAATCCGAGCAATAAAAAATATCGCCCAGATGAAATATGAAAAAAAGTGGCTGTATTAAAGCATAAAATGATAAAAAAAATAAGACCAAAGAAGTGCTAGATTTCTTTTGGAATATAATGCTATTTTATTTATAAATATAAGTAAAACAACAAGATAAAACTAAATATTTGAATTATTGATTCTATTTATTTAAATGATGAATGGTATTTATTTTAAAAATTAATATTAAAATCATTATCTTAATTTTATAAGATCTCTAATATTCATTATTGATTAAATAAATGGTTGCCATTTGAATTTTACATAAAGCCACTGTTAATTGTCTATGAATTGGACAAAATGCCAATAGGCTTCAATGAAATTGCGCGAAAAATGTCTAATCAATCTAAACCCTTATCGCTGATTTTTAATCATAAAGCTGGTTTTCGCATACAGGGGCCAGAAGGCATTTATGAACAGCTGATCGATATATTTTCAGCGCAGGGTTATCAAACTAAAGCTTATGAAATCAATGATTCACAGCAATTTGATAAAATTATGACTGAGGTGCTTGAACAGCATTTGGCATCTAGCGAGTCAGGAATCATCGTTGCGGCAGGCGGAGATGGCACTTTAAATACAGTCGCCAAACATGTGTTGAATACGCAAATTCCTGTCGGTATTTTGCCTTTAGGGACTTTTAACTATGTGGCGAGATTATTGGGGATTCCGCTGGATTTGCTTGAAGCGGCAAAAGTGATTGCGACAGGACAGCCACAACGTATGAATGTTGCTCGTATCAATCAGGAAATTTATCTGAATAATGCCAGTTTAGGTCTATATCCTTTATTTATTAAAAAACGTGAAGACTATAATCGTATTTTTGGTCGCTTACCGCTACATGCCTATACTTCTGCACTGGATGTTTTAATTCGCGACCGTAAAGAATTAAAACTAAAAATCTGGGTGGATCAAAAGAAATATCCGGTAAAAACACCACTGATTTTTTTTGGCAATAATCCCTTGCAACTGGCGGATATGAAAATGCGCATTGCAGAAGCGGCTGAAAAAGGCAAAGTGGCGGGAGTTGTAGTTTCTAAAAGTGATAAGCTTACTTTATTTAAGCTAGTGTATCAGCTGATTCGTGGCAAGATTGACCAGGCATCGGATGTTTATAGTTTTGCAGCCGATCAAGTTCGAATCGAATCCCGAGCCAAGAAACTGATGGTAGCGATTGATGGGGAAATTGTGGAAATGGCCCCGCCACTCAATATTTCTGTATTAAAAGATAGCCTAAACGTAATGGTGCCACATGATCCTGCATCTGTCTGATCTGCATTTTGGAACAGAGAAGCCGGAGTGTTTAGAAGCGATTCGGCATTTCTGTCAGACCCATCCACTTGAAGCCGTCGTCATCAGTGGTGACCTGACTCAGCGCGCACGTTTGGGTCAATTCTTTGCCTGCAAAAAATTTTTAGATCAGCTCAATACGCCTTATATGGTGATCCCGGGGAATCATGATATTCCGCTCTATCATTTGTGGAATCGGCTTTTCAATCCATTTACCCGTTACCAGATTTTTTTTGGTGAATTGGAGCCAATATTTGAAACTGAAAATTTTTATCTGATTGGGGTGAATTCGATCCGACGTCGATATCATACCAAAGGGCATTTATCCCTTGAGCAGATTCAGCGTATTGACCTGACGCTGGCGCAGGCACCTGCGTCCAAATTAAAAATCATTGTCAGCCATCAGCCTTTTTATGTGCCTTTTCAAAATAAGCGCGGTTTCAAAGACAGCCCATTGATGGCCAAAATTGCTTTAGAGGCTTGGGCAGAGCATGGTCTGTTTGCGGTGTTGCATGGGCATCTGCATCAACCGGCGATTTATGATTTGAATCAGATGTTCGGATTGGGGATGGATCATCCTGTATATGATGTACATGCAGGTACTTCTGCGTCAAATCGTCTACATAAAGATGAACCGAACAGCTTTAATCTGATTGATGCCACAGGAAAAATTTCTCAATATTTATTCGATGAAGTGGCACAAGCCTTTATGTTGAAGGCTGATCTGCCGAATAAATAGACGAAAACCTATGATTCGTTAAAAAAAACCAATTTTTTTTCATTTTTGCCCTTGAAGCGTTTTATTCCATCTCCATAAAAGTGACATCAAAAATTTTTGATGATGACCCATGGAATAATTAAGTCGTCATCAGTGACCTAAAAAAGACTTAGTCTGATGGAGTTATTTATGAGCAACATTCGTCCATTACATGACCGCGTTGTTATTCGTCGTGTTGAAGAAGAAACTAAAACAGCTGGGGGCATTTTACTTCCAGGTTCGGCTGCTGAAAAACCTGCTCAAGGTGAAATCATTGCAGTTGGTAATGGTCAAATCACTGACAATGGCGTACGCGCGTTAGACGTAAAAGTTGGCGACAAAGTATTGTTCGGTACTTATGCAGGCACTACTGTAAAAGTAAACGGCGAAGAGCTTTTAATCATGAAAGAATCTGACATTTTAGCGGTATTAGAAGCTTAATCTGCGCTAAAAAAGTTTTATTCATTCCAAATCAGATTTTGTAAAGATACAACAATATTCGGAGTCAAATATGTCAGCTAAAGACGTAAAATTTGGTGATTCAGCTCGTTCAAAAATGATTGCTGGTGTAAACACCCTTGCAGATGCAGTAAAGGTTACTTTGGGTCCTAAGGGCCGTAACGTTGTTATCGACCGTTCTTTTGGTGCACCGCACATCACTAAAGATGGTGTCACTGTTGCCAAAGAAATTACGCTGAAAGACAAGTTCGAGAACATGGGTGCTCAACTGGTTCGTGAAGTTTCTTCAAAAACCAATGACATCGCAGGTGATGGTACAACGACTGCAACTGTATTGGCACAAGCAATTTTGAATGAAGGCATCAAGTCAGTAACAGCGGGTATGAACCCAATGGACTTGAAACGCGGTATCGATATTGCGGTACGTTCTGTAGTTGAAAACATCAAGGCAACTGCAAAACCAGCATCAGACTCTAAAGCGATTGAACAAGTAGGTTCGATCTCTGCTAACTCTGATACGACTGTAGGTCAGCTGATTGCGCAAGCAATGGAAAAAGTGGGCAAAGAAGGCGTGATCACGGTTGAAGAAGGTTCAGGCTTCGAAGATTCGCTTGACGTAGTTGAAGGCATGCAGTTCGACCGCGGTTATATTTCTCCGTACTTCGCGAACAAGCAAGATACTTTAACAGCTGAACTTGAAAATCCATTCATTCTTCTTGTTGATAAGAAAATCAGCAATATTCGTGAATTGATTACAGTACTTGAAGCTGTTGCTAAAACTGGCAAACCGCTTTTAATCATTTCTGAAGATGTTGAAGGCGAAGCGCTTGCGACGCTTGTTGTCAACAACATGCGCGGTATTATCAAAGTATGTGCGGTGAAAGCACCTGGTTTTGGTGATCGTCGTAAAGCTATGCTTCAAGACATCGCGATCTTGACTGGCGGTACTGTGATTTCTGAAGAAATCGGCATGCAGCTGGATCAAACGACGCTTGATCACTTGGGTACAGCACATAAAGTAACTGTATCTAAAGAAAATACTGTAATTGTAGATGGTGCTGGTAATGCTGGCCAAATCGCTGACCGTGTACAGCAAATCCGTGCACAGATCGAAGAATCTACTTCAGAATATGACAAAGAAAAACTTCAAGAGCGTGTAGCGAAACTTGCTGGCGGTGTTGCTGTCATCAAAATCGGTGCTGCAACTGAAGTTGCAATGAAAGAGAAAAAAGACCGTGTAGATGACGCGCTTCATGCGACTCGCGCTGCAGTTGAAGAAGGTGTCGTTGCGGGTGGTGGTGTTGCACTAGTACGTGCTGCATCTGCACTTGAAGGCGTAACAGGCGCGAATGATGACCAAAACGTAGGTATCAACATTCTTCGTCGTGCGATTGAAGCACCGCTTCGTCAAATCGTATCTAACGCAGGTGATGAGCCTTCTGTAGTGATCAACGCTGTGAAGAATGGCGAAGGTAACTTCGGTTATAACGCTGCAACTGGCGAATATGGCGATATGCTGGAAATGGGTATTCTTGACCCTGCTAAAGTAACGCGTTCTGCACTTGAGCACGCCGCTTCTGTTGCTGGCTTGATGCTGACCACTGAATGCATGATCACTGAAATCCCAGAAGACAAACCTGCAATGCCTGATATGGGTGGCATGGGTGGTATGGGCGGCATGATGTAATTCATCATCCGAGCATTTCATAAAAAATCCCCGCAATAGCGGGGATTTTTTTATGCGTTTACAAAATTATGATGCGGACTTTTTAACTAATTTATAATTTAAATTACTGTCGATTTTTTTACCTGATTTCATCTCGCGTGCTTCAACAAAATTTTCACCAACAAAGAATTTACGGTTTTCAGCTTTGTTATCTAATGTGATGATTGAAGGATCTTGAGGGTCAAAACTGAAACTACCTTTAGTTTCCGTCTCATTATTTCCAGCTTTACCTAAATATTCCTCATTTAGCTCATAGGTTTTATCCGGATTGAGATCTAGCTCGACCTTAATCCCTTCACAGTCAGCACAAGGAAAAACACCTTCGTATTCACCTGCCCAATCTAGCGAGGTTTCTGCGCTATCAGCACGGTTCACACTGGTATCCGCGTTATTTTGCTCCATCATGGCTGGGCTGGATTGAGCATTATTATTCATCGGCTCATTATCATTGGGCTTTGAACAGGCGGTTAAAGCTCCTGCAAGAACGACTGCTATCGCACCAGTAAGCGTTAATTTTTTCATTGTTTTGACCCTATTAAATTATTTGTTATGAATTACATTAAAAGTAGTCAGTACAGATAAATAGGGCAATCTTGTTAAAGTTTGATTCATTAGGTGAATCAGGCCAGAGTTATTGATAAGTGAACAGGATTTAAGAATTTTTAGCCAAGTTTAAAGTCACTTTATGCTGTTTCGTTAACCAATTCTGAACGCTATGATTAGAAAATAATGATAATGCGGAGGGGATAATGAAATTAGAACAAGAAAATAATCTGATTGCAAAAATTTATGATGCTGCTGTATTGCCATCTTTGTGGCTGGACGTGATCAAAGATATCGTGAGCTATACTAAAAGTAAGAGTGCAATTTTTACCGGTCTGGATCAGCTTAATCCAGGCTATGATTTTGTTTACACTCATAATATCCCTAATGAAAGTTTGGCCGCTTATCGAGATGAGCGTATCCGAGTGATTGATATGAAACTGCATATGCCATTATGGAATGCGATCGAGATGGGCGATGCATTGAGTCATAACTGTCAGCACTATGCAGAACAGCCGGGTACGGATCACTATGTGTTCTATGAGAAGTGTTTAAAGCCTGGCGGTGTATCTTATCTGGCGGGCGTATTGCTGGATCGGGGAAATTATCGTTGGGCAGTACTGGGTATTCATCGTGCACCTGAAGTACAGCCTTTTGAACAGCCTGAGCTGGATTTTCCAAGACGTATCAGTATTCATTTACGCCGGGCTTTGCAAATTCACCGGCAAATCAACTTGATTCAACAAGATAATTTAAGCTTGTATACGGTATTGGATAGTTTAAAAACTGGGATTGTACTGCTCGATCAAAACCTGTGTTTAAGTTATTCCAATCCTGTTGCGCAAAAGATGCTTGATCAAAGTTCATGTCTGGATCTGGATATACATAACCGTCTAAAAACCAATTATGCTCAGCAGATACGTTTTGATCAGCTATTAGAAAGTGCTTTGCTGGAAGATACGACCATTCAGACTGAAGTGGGTGGAGTCTTGGCGTTGAGTGATGGGGCAGGCTCGCAATTCATGCTGACGGTGGTGCCATTTAAGAAATTAAGAAATATGCAACATTTACAGTCTGCTCAGCATCAGATTGCCTTATTTATGACAGATAAAAACCAGTATTATTCCCTGTCAAGAACTTACCTACAACAGTGTTACCAGCTTTCCAAAAGAGAGTTTGATTTATGTGAGTTATTAATTAATGGTTATAAAATAGAAGATATTGCAGAACAGTGTGGCATTACGCTGAGTTCGGTGCGGACTTATTTTAAAAATATTTATGAAAAAACCCAATGTTGTTCGCAAATCGAACTGATGCATTTATTGATGGGCTGTACCATTCAATTTGAACATATTGATTAAACCGGCTTGAATTTCATATTCAAGCCGGTTTATGTGGGTTATTTAACACGTTGTAAAGTTACAGGATCTTCACCTTGCGGATGTAAGATAAGATTGTTGTTAGATATATTGATGTTTGCAATTGTCTTACCGCCATTTGAACTATCTTGTAATCCACCACACTCATTGGTATCGAATAATACCTCGGTTGTGGTGAGAGTATTTGCTGACAATGTATATTTGCCATATTCAATTCCTGGCCAACCACAGTCATCTCCACCTTCAGTGTCTAGGAAGAAATAATAGTTGTTATCGAAGAAAGCAAATAGGTGCGTTTCATTGAGTCGCCACGTGCCGACGAGACTATTAGACTGCTTAACTCGATTTAAACGGTATTCAGTACTAACGCCGGGTTCAGTAAGAATTAATTGAGTTCCATTAAAGTTTAAAGAATAAGGTTTATTCTCGGCAGGATGTGAAAGTCCCCATTCACCATTGGTGTCATGTAGGATTTCCGGTTCAATCACGGTTGTTGTTGCATTCCATTTTAAGCGGCCCATTTCAATGCCTGCTTGACCACTCTCATCTTTTGCTTCTGCTTCACCTAGTGCATAGCGTCCATCTTCCAGAATGTGAATCAACACAGCAGTGTTATCGGTACGGTTAATCTCCCACGTACCGGCAATATCTTTGTAGAAGGTCGCTTGGAAGTTTTCTGAAGCTTTTTCTGGTGTTATCAACTGATCTGGTGTGATGGCTGTTTTGGTGACAACTTCATTTACGAAGTCGGTGGTACTTTGGTTAAAATTAAGCTTTACAGCAGTGAAGGCTGTTTTAGTGTCATCACTAATCTGAATGCCATCGCTATGATCACCTTTTCCATCTAAGGATTGTAAAAAAACCATAAGGTTGATACGCGCATTTTCACTTTCGACTAAATCTAATGGTGTGATACGCTCCTTTGCTTCAATTTCATCACCGAGTTGTACACCCCCAATAAAGAATTTTACTTTTTCATCATCATTAAATTTAAATTCTCCTTTTTCGTTGGTAACTCCTGTTGCACCACTACTTGTGACATAGCGTACTCCAGAAATCACAGCATCCGTCAGCACCCCTGTCTGGGTTCCAATATTACTTGCAGGAGGTGTACTTGAGTTATCATCCGAACCGCCGCAGGCACTAAGTAACCCCGCTAAAGCAAGGCAAAGTAAAGTTTTTTTCATTAGAATCTTCCTGAAATTTATAATGTGGATACAGTATAAAAAGACCCCCATATTTGCCATATCCCAAAATTAGGAGGTCAAGAGCTTTTTAATGCATGAATTCTTTAAATTGGAAAGAAATTCCTATTTATATGGGGAAGCAATCTGAACTATCCGTAAATTGATGTGTGAGATAAGTTGAAGGCGGTAAAAATAATCAACTATTCATTTAAAAATTCTAATTATACAAATATAGATTAATTGTTTATTTATTGCTCATAGAACACTATCTATATTTGTCTAGGTTGCTAAAATTCGCGCAATTTTGAATAGAATTGGTGCGTGACGTGTTTGAGAAGTTAGCAGAACAAAGCCTGAACCTGATGGGTTGGGAAATTGATAACCATTGGCCCCTAGATTTAGACCAATGTGTCATGATTGCTGCTCCTCATACCAGTAATTGGGATGCATTGTATGCACGTCTGGCCTTAAAAGCATTAGGCGTGAATGTTCGCTTAACCATTAAAGACAGTTACATGAAATTGCCATTTGGGCCTTTTGTGCGTGCTATGGGCGGTATCGGGATTGATCGCCGTCCTAAACAGCCGGGTGAGCCTCGTCCGAGCATGGTTCAGCTGATGACAGACTTATTCAAGACTCATCCTAAACTGGTCATGCTGGTCACGCCAGAAGCAACGCGTGCAAAGCAGGAACAGTGGAAGACAGGTTTTTATCATGTAGCGATTAATGCAGGTGTGCCGATTGCATTGGCCTATATGGACTATGCCAAGAAGAAAACTGGCGTAGGTAAAATCGTTTATCCGACAGGGGATTATGAAAAAGATATGGCGGAAATCATGGCATTTTATGCAGAGATTCAGCCAAAATTCCCTGAATGCTTTAGTGTAGATCAGCGTTATTATCAGAATTAAAACTGAATTGAAAAAGCAGGAAAATTCTCCTGCTTTTTTATTGCCTAATAATCATGAAGATTGACAGACTTAAGATGCATGTTCAGAAGCGGGCAAAATTCCACCCAGATTTTGGCAGGCATCTTTATACAGATCATATTGCTGTTCTACTACTTCATGCAGTGGCAGGTCAAACAGCTCTTCACCCTGATGATATTGCTTGATATAAGATTCGACCTTTGATTTGCTGCTATACAACATCTGCTGATAATAGTCGGTCATACTGTTATGTGGCATTTGGGCGGTATCTACCTTGACACAATGGAAATTTTGCAGTAATTGTTCTGATTTTTTCAAATCGCTGGACATACAACCTGCCAGTAGCAAGGTACTGAGCAATGTCGTGATAAATTTCATGGAAAGTAGACTAAAGGCTTTATGGGAGCGCACTATTGTAGAAGTAAAACCCGGTCACAAAACCTTTTTAATCTACCAAATGGTTAAAAAATAGAACAACAGAATTTGAAAATTCAAGTCCATTCTCTAAACATTTAACCTTTGACCAAGCCACCATCTACAATCAGGTTTTGTCCTGTGACGGCACGTGAATAAGGTGACAAAAACATCAGGATTGCAGCAGCAAATTCTTCTGGTGTAATTACGCGGCGTAAAGGCGTCGATTGAGCAATCAGGTCAAAGACAATGTCAGGTGTGGCCTTACTGGCATCCGTGGTTTGTAACAGGCCACCAGAGAGCATATTCACATTGATGCCATATTGTCCCAAGTCCTGCGCCGTGGTGCGGGTAAAGGCCAATAATGCAGCTTTGGCGGTGGTATAGTCATGATAAGGAACCACCGGATTTTGCACCAGGTTTGTACCAATATTCACGATCCGGCCAAACCCTGCCTGTTTCATATCATCCAGTGCGGCTTGTGTAGTATTTAAGGCAGCCTGTACTGCACCGCTAAATTGCCGTTGCAACATATCCCAAGTCAGCGTTTCTACTTTAGGGCGTGCATCACCATTAAATTCAAATTGAATCAGTGCGTTATTGATTACAGCATGAATCGCTTCCCCGAAATGGGTTTTAGCTGCGGCAAATAAAGCACGTACCTGATCAGCTTGGGTCACATCTGCCTGATAAATAAAGACTTGATCTGGATATTGCTGGGCCAGCTGTTCAGCTTGCTGCTGACTGCGATGATAGTTGACGACCACACGCGCACCCTCCGCCAGTAAAGCCTGAGTAATGGCTAAACCCAAACCACGTGCACCGCCAGTAACAAGAACGATCTGATCACGAATCTCCATAATGATGATCTATATTTACAAAGATTGGCCTTAACATAGCAGTTATTTCACCGGATTCAAGCTTTAGCGGGGAAGACAGACTCGGCTTGATCTTGTGTTTAAATGAATTGGGACGCTAATAGAAAACAGCCTGCACTAAAGAGTAAACTTAAGATCATGCGTTTGAACAATAATTCCGAAATTTTATAAAATAGTTTTGCGCCTAAAATCGCCGGAATACTCACAAAAACAATCAGCAATGCCAGATACGGTAAATGGCTTTGATTGATCAGGCCTTGCCATAGATACGTACCCAGCGTGAAGAGCTGAATTGCAAAATTAAAATGCCGCAAAATATAGCGCTGCTGGGCTTTGGATAATTGTTTTAACATCACCCAGGCCGAAGGAATGGCACCGCAAAAACCGCCCAGTCCTCCTAAAATTCCGCCAATAAAACCGATGCAGCTATCAGTCAATTTTCCTGAATGCTGAATTGTTTTGAATTGCGGATTGAATAGCATCACCGGACACCACAGTACCAGAAAAAATCCCAAGATCATCTTAAAGGTATCTGCTTGAATGATCTGCAACAGATAAGTACCCAGCGGCACGCCAATCAGACCAGCAATCAGATAAGGCAGCACCAACTGCCTGGATAAAACTAGCTGCTTTTTTTCCTGACTGAGTGAAATCACATGACTCCAGATCGAGGCAAATACCAGCAAGGGCGCGGCCAGTTGCGGAGGCAGCACCCAGACCCAGAAAGACATGGCGATCAGGGCAAAGGCAAAGCCGGTCAGCCCCTGGACAAAACCTGCGACCATTGCACCAAGAATAAATAACAGCCAAGTCATAAAGATCAGGTCATAAGCAAAGGCAGCAGTATTCTCAAGATTTAAACAAAAGCCAAGCTTCCATTTAGCTGGATTTATGCAAATGAAAGTTCAAATTCTCATAAAAGCATGAATGCTAATTAAAAAAAAAGAGGTTTACGGCCATGCATAAAACATGCATAAATCTCTACAAGAGTGCAACAATGGCTCCGTTCACTCTCCATGAACTCGCCTGATACTGACAGAGTGCAGTAAGAGGTGATGGACATGATGAAAAAAGTGATATTACTTTCTGTATTGGCTGTGTCATTAACCGGTTGTGTGGTTGATCCTTGGGATGATGATTATCGTGGCAACAGAGATCGTAATGGACATTATGATCGAGACCACAGAAATCATGACTGGAAAAATAAGGACCATAAAGATCATCGGGATTGGAAACGTGACCGAGATAACCGCGACTGGCGCCGTGATCGTTAATCACAGTCTTTAAATTTGACTCACTACAATGACAAAAAGGATTCCACTGAGGAATCCTTTTTTAATGTCTCTTCAAAATAATTTAAATCAAGAAATACTTTTTTGATAAAGCCCCGCACGAACTGTACCGGCTTTGGTATTTTTAATTAAACGCCATGAAGACGGCAATTTAAGCAATTGTAAATCACGATCTGCTTCTACATAAATATAGGCATTGTCCTTGATCAGAGGATCTGCCTTTAGCGCTAGTTCTTCCCATAAATCTAAGCTATATGGCGGATCTAGAAAAACCAGATCAAACTGTGCCTGAAGGGTAGACAAAGCTTGCTGCGCCGTAGCTACCTTTAATTGAGCACGTGCTTTGGTGACTTTTAAAAGTTCCAGATTTTGGGTTAGAAATTGTGCCTGAGTACGATCCGGCTCAATCATCACCACTGATGCAGCACCACGCGATAATGCCTCAAACGCCAATGCCCCAGAGCCGGCACAAATATCCAAAACCTGTGCATTTTGTACATTCCACATCAGCCAGTTAAACAGTGTTTCCCGAACACGGTCAGGCGTCGGGCGCAAACCTTCAATGCTGGCAAAAGGCAATTGGCGGCGTTTCCAGTCACCACCAATAATTCGAAGTTGGTTTTTCATCTTTAGTCTCGCTCTACTGGTGTAGGAGCAGGTGTTGCTGCGGGAGATGCAGTCGTATTTGCAGAAGTCGGAGCAATCATTTCGGGCTGGTCACTGGCTGGAACGGCACTAGATGCTGCATCCTGACTCAACATGCCTGCACCACTTGGCAATTCAGCTGGCTTGATTCCGGCCGTCATCAGACCACCACTTAATTGGTGGCCTTGTGGG
This sequence comes from Acinetobacter sp. CIP A162, assembly GCF_000367905.1. Classification (GTDB taxonomy): domain Bacteria; phylum Pseudomonadota; class Gammaproteobacteria; order Pseudomonadales; family Moraxellaceae; genus Acinetobacter; species Acinetobacter lwoffii. The sequence goes on from NZ_KB849159.1 coordinate 357,274, forward strand.
CGTACCGGATTTTTATCTTTATGCAGTAACCAGTAATCAAAAATTGGACGGGCCAGAGCCGTTGCGGCACTACCACCGCGACCATTTTCCAGAATAACTGCAATCGCGATTTCAGGATTTTCAGCAGGTGCAAAACCGACAAACAGGCCATGATCCAGCTGACGGTCAGTCAATAAGGATTCATTATAGCGCTTGCCCTGAGCAATACTTTTTACCTGTGCCGTACCGGTTTTTCCGGCAATAGAATATTGTAAGCCGCTTTTGATGCCTCGGCCTGTACCGGATTGAATTACGTCCACCATCGCATCACGCATTTTGATCCAGTCTTCTTCCTGACCATTAAAATCGATCTTGCCATGCGTGCCATTATGCACCTTGAACGGTTTGGCACCGCGACTTTCGCGCAGAACATGGGGAATGACTTTATTGCCATGGTTGGCGGTAATGGCTGTGGCCATAGCCAGCTGCAATGGCGTTGAAGTAAAAGCACCCTGACCAATACTGACAGAAATGGTTTCACCACGTGACCATTTGGCCTTGCGGGTACGCATTTTCCATTCCGGGTTTGGATACAGTCCTGAGCTTTCACTTGGTAAGTCCACGCCGGTTTTTTCCCCAAAGCCAAACTGACGCATCCAGGTATTCATTTTTTCAATACCCATGCGGTAGGACATGACATAGAAATAAGTATCACAGGAGACGACTTGGGCCTTATGCATATTCACTGCGCCATGCCCGGATTTTTTATGGTCACGGAAACGGTGACTGTCTCCCGGCAGGCTGAAATAACCCGGATCAGAAATAGTGGTATCCCAGTCCACCAAACCATGATGCAGACCACCGAGTGCAAACATTGGTTTAATAGTAGAGCCAGGCGGATAAACCCCTTGCACGGCACGGTTATATAAAGGTTGATCAAGGTTATCACGCAGGAACGAATAATCTTTGGTGCTGATCCCGGTCACAAACAGATTCGGGTTAAAACTTGGACTGGAGACCAGCGCCAGAATTTCCCCGGTTTTGGGATTCATCGCCACAATCGCGCCACGACGCCCGGCCAGTTGCTCCGAAGCGACTACCTGCAAGCCGTAATCCAGTGACAGGAACAGATCATTACCACGTACCGGATCTTTACGGCCCAAATGATGCAGCACATTACCAAAGGCATCTGCTTCTACCGATTCATTTCCCGGCACACCATGTAAAAGTTCTTCATAGGATTTTTCCACACCGATTTTTCCGATCAGGTTGGTTCCAGCATAGAGATCCTTATCAATTGATTTCAGTTCTTTGTCATTAATCCGACCGACATAACCAATCACATGTGCGAACAGGTCACCATGCGGATAGTAGCGGGTCATCTGGGTTTCAATATTCACGCCCGGAAACTGATATTTCACTTCACTAAAACGGGCAATATCATTTTCGTTCAGATTGAGCTTGATTGAAACCCGTTCGGTTTTACGCGCTGTTTTAATCCGGGTTTGAAAGCGTTCAAGATCTTCTTCGGTCAGTTCCAGAATCGGTTTGAGGCGTTCGAGCGTCTGGTTGATATCCTGTACGTCGGCACGACTTAAAGTGGCAGTAAATACTGGGTAATTATCGGCCAGCAGAACGCCGTTACGGTCATAAATATAACCGCGCGCTGGAGGCAAGGGCTGTAGACGAATCCGGTTCTCATCAGAAGCTGTAGTAAAGCTTTCAAAGTTGAACAATTGCAAATAGGCATAGCGGCTGACCAGCAGCAGCATAAAGAAAATGACAATCCCCATGGAAATCAAGACTCGACTGCGATAGATGCGCTTTTCTTGTTGTGCATTTTTTAAAGGAAAGTGCTGCTTCATACGCGATCGACTTAAGACCTGAGAGTGGTAGAAAAGAATCAAAGTGGAGTATTCTAACGCAACTGCACTTGATTTGATAATGAAAAACTGTCCTTGCAATCAGTTCCTTTAAGCTTTGACTTTGCAGACATTAAAATTGTAAAGTGCTGTATATAAGAGTTGTGATAATTCTGCTAGAGTAAAATCTAATAAAAATAGGACTATACCAAAAACTATAATTAAGGAAGATGGTGAAGGAATGAACAAGGTTTACCCTTTGTTAGCGTTTGCATTGTGGGCGAACGGGGCTTATGCACATGATCAAATAAGTACTACTACAACTAAAATAGAGCCTGCTCAGGCAAAAGCCTTTAATGTGGGTGTTGGTTTTACCCAGAAATTACTGCATTTAAATACCGAATGGGTGAACCCTTATGGGATTGCTTATGTGAAAGGTGGTGTTTTTCTGGATGATGATCGTACGATTGGCGGTCAGGCAGGCTTTCGTTATCCTGCACATCTCACCGGCAAAGACAAAAATGGTTATTATGTCGGGGTTTATGCCGGTCATATCGACAGCAAACAGGTTGATGGCGAGTATGAAGGCCGTTTAGGTGCTGGCGTTGATTTGGCCTATGTTTTGCTTAGTTCAGAACGGATCAGCAGTTTTAGTATCGGGATCGGTGCCGGAGAGAAACTCGAAGACCGAAATGGTCGTGCTGTGGCTGAAACAGAACCCCGGCTACAATTTTCCTATACTTTAAGTATCGGTTTATAGACAAAATATTCGACCTTATTAATATGTGTATTCTGTGAACAAAAAATTAAATATGGAAGTTATGCATGCTTGAGTACGTCAACGAGTTGTGGCAAACCTTTGTAAACCGCCCGGATTTTTGGGCCGTGCTCAGCATTATTCCAGTGACTGCATTTGTAACCTGGGCTCACGTCTGGATGGCGCTGAAAATGGTCTTTTATCCGATCAATTTTTGGGGTTTCCATCTCGGGCCATTACCTGTGGGCTGGCAAGGGATTGTGCCACGCAAAGCTGGACGTATTTCAGGCATTATTACCGATAACACACTGTCAAAATTAGGCTCTATCCGCGAATTTTTACAGGCGATGGATCCGGATGATATGGCACGCATCATTGGCGAGCAGGTCGGTTTCGAACTGGAACATCTGATTGATGAAGTCATGATGGATCGCAATGCGGTGCTCTGGGAAAACCTGCCTTTTGCCATCAAACGCAGAATTTATGCACAAGCACAAAAACAAATGCCGGCAATTTTGCGTGAATTAGTGACTGAGCTGACCATGAACGTCGAGTCACTTGTAGATATGCGTGAAATGGTAGTGAGCCAGATGGAAGGCGACCGTCGCTTGATGGTGCGTATGTTCCTGAAGGTGGGTCAAAAAGAGATCAATTTTATCTGGCATATCAGTGCCCTCATCGGGATGTTCTTTGGGATTTTCCAGATGATTGTCTGGTTTGTAGTGCCGTGGCACTGGACTGTACCGTTCTGGGCTGCGATCTGGGGCTTTTTGACCAACTGGATCGCGATCTGGATGGTATTCAACCCACTCTATCCACACCCAGTAAAGTACCCGCAATTCTTTGCCCGTACCACAAATCGCAAGTTTCCGTGGATTAAGCCGGTGATTCCTCGTATCGGCACCTATAACATACAAGGCGCATTTATGAAACGTCAGGATGAAGTCTCTGACGTCTTCGCAAGTGTAGTCACAGAAGACCTGATTACGTTAAAATCGATCATGACCGAGATGATGTATGGCGGCAGAAAAGACAAAACCCGCCGCATTATCAAACGTCATATTAATGAAATTATGGAAACACCCCTGGTTCGGACCTCTTTACAGCTGTCTTTAGGACCAAAAGAGTATGCAAAACTCAAGACGGACTTGATCGATCGCTCGATTGAAATTACGATGGTACCTGTATGCGACCCAGCATTTAATGCGAGCCGTGCACAGAAAATCTATCAAATGTTTAGAGACCGCATACGTGAGTTGACTCCGAAGGAGTTTCAGAATCTTTTACGTCCTGCATTTCAGGAAGATGAATGGATTCTGATTTTATTGGGTGGGGTAACCGGTTTTGTCGCGGGTTTAATCCATTTGTTTGTGGCTTTCTTATAATGAGATGTCGGGGGACACAATCGGGTGATTGTGGTCGTGGCGTCATACATATTGTTTAAATGAGGATGTTTATATATGCGCATTATCTTACTCGGACCACCTGGAGCAGGTAAAGGTACACAAGCTCAGTTGATCTGTAAGCGCTACAATATCCCACAAATTTCAACCGGTGATATGCTCCGTGCTGCAATTCGTGAAGGAACTGAATTAGGTCTACAAGCTAAAAGTGTCATGGACAATGGCGGTTTGGTTTCTGATGAGTTGATCATTGGTCTGGTGAAAGAGCGCATTGCGCAACCTGACTGTGTAAACGGCTGCATTTTTGATGGTTTCCCGCGTACCATTCCTCAAGCAGAAGCCTTGGAAAAAGAAGGCATTGCAATTGATCACGTGATTGAAATTGATGTACCAGATGAAGAAATCGTACAACGTCTTTCTGGCCGTCGTCAGCATCCTGCATCTGGCCGTGTCTATCACATCGTTTACAACCCGCCAAAAGTGGAAGGTAAAGATGACGAAACGGGTGAAGATCTGGTTCAACGTCCTGATGACCAGGAAGCAACCATTCGTAAGCGTCTAGGTTCTTACCATACTGAAACCGAGCAACTGGTTGGTTTCTACCAAGGCCGTGCAGCGTCTGGTGAAAATGCACCAACTTATGACAAGCTAAATGGTTTACGTCCAATCGATGAAGTTCAAACTGATCTTTTCGCGATTCTGGATCAGGCAAAATAATCGGCTGACGATGATTTTGACAATCGGAGAGCCCTAAGTCATATTAGGGCTCTTTTTTATTGCGTATTTGAACAGGGTACTTGTTGCTATGAAATTTGGCGTATTGGTGTTGATGGTAGTCTTTCTGGCAGTATTGGTAGGTCTGTTCTATTTCAGTTTTAAAATGCTCAACAAAGTACGTCAGGAAGAACGTGCTGAAAATGCAGCAAAGCGACCTGAGCGCCAGCTCCATCCAAAATTACAAGCCGAACTTGAACAGCGCAAGCAGCAGGAAAAGGCTGAACAAGATCAGGATAAATAATCCATAATAGTTCAGCTCAGCTAAGAATTTGGTTTGAACGAAAAGCACTCTTCTCATAGTCGATAAAAAGGTGACACATTGGTCACCTATTTTTATCCCAGCTTGATCACGCCGTTCTATTCAGCAAGCTCAATATTTTTCACTGCAATTTGGCGGGCTGCACCAAATTCAAACCGATCCGGCCAGTTACACACATCGGATACTACACATTCATGACATTTCGGTTTGCGCGCAATACACGTATAACGACCGTGTAAAATCAGCCAGTGATGTGAATCAATGATAAATTCCTTGGGAATGACTTTGACCAGACGGTGTTCAACTTCCAACACATTTTTGCCAACCGCTAGTCCGGTACGGTTACCTACCCGGAAAATATGGGTATCAACCGCCATGGTCGGCTGACCAAAGGCCGTATTCAGTACCACATTCGCCGTTTTACGACCTACACCCGGCAGGGCTTCTAAGTCTGCACGATTGTCCGGTACGATGCTGTTGTGCTTCTGAATCAGCATCTCGCAGGCTTTAATCACGTTGACCGCTTTCGAGTTATATAAACCAATGGTCTTGATATATTCCTTCAAGCCGTCCACACCTAGCGCATAAATGGCTTCCGGTGTATTGGCGACTGGAAAGAGTCTGTCCGTGGCTTTGTTAACGCTGACATCGGTGGCTTGAGCAGAGAGCGTGACCGCGACCAGCAATTCAAAAGGACTAGAATAATTTAGTTCGGTTTTCGGATTGGGACGCTGTTCACGCAGGCGTTCAAAAAAGGTCTGAATCTGCTTTTTGGTCATGTTTTTAACAGGCTTGGCCTTTGCTGTGGTCATGTTCTATCCCTGTAAAGCCTGTAATTGCTGTGTCAGTTCTTCCAGTTGGGTACGCTTTCGGACATCTTCACGAACCGAAAGCTGTTTTTCCAGTTTTTTAATTTGGGTACGTAGTTTTGCCAGTTCAATCGTGGTTTTGGAGTCGAGGGCTACAGGTACATGCTCTGGCTTGCTCGCGACTTCAATCACGGGAAGTTGCTCATTTAAAGCTGAGAAACGGGCAAACAGGGCAGTATCGATTTCTGCACGGACCACAGGTCCCTTACGATCGGTACGCCGTTTTTCTTCACGCTGGATGTGCGCATAGTAGCGTTGACGTAAATCCTCCTGTTCCGCTATGCGCTGTGCTTCATTTGGTAAAGGCTGATCATCTTCGACTAGGTCAATACAATCTACCGGACAGGGTGGAATACACAGTTCGCAACCGGTACACAGGTCAGTCAGAATGGTATGCATCAGTTTACCGGAACCAATAATCGCATCGACCGGGCAGGCACTAATGCATTTGGTACAGCCAATACATTCATCTTCACGAATTACGGCTTTGATGCGCTGAGGTCGACCATCGGCTTGAACTGGCCAGACACTTTCTTCAGCTTGAAGTTTAGGACGATTTAATAATGCAGCCAAAGCATCGGCAACAGGCTGTCCGCCCGGCACACATTTATTGGCATTTTCCCCCTCAGTAATCGACTGGGCATAAGGTAAACATCCGTCACGGTGACCGCAGAGTCCACATTGGGTTTGAGGGAGTAAAGCGTCAATCGATTGGACCAGAGAAATGGGCGAATTCATGTATAACCAGCGTTACTCATGGCAAGCATGAGAGAGTAAGTGAAACAAAATATGTCGATTCATCAATTTTAACATATTTTTAAACTCCTAAGTCGTGCGCAATTAAGGGTCAACTTGTGCCTTATTATTAGGCATAAATCTGAATGTAAGCCTTGATTCGATTGGCATTTCCTGACATAGAAAAAATTTTCATAATCAATATAAATATTTGTTATCAAATTAATTTTAAAGTATTTTCAAAAAAAGTATTGTAGATTAGTTACAAAAGATATTTAATATTTTGCGCCAAAATTTAACATTGATTGTAAATTTGACCAATTTTGATCCATTTTCTGCTGAGGATTAAGCGTTGAAATACAACACACTTAATGAGTTCCTAGATTACGTAAAATCACGTGATGCACATCAACCAGAATTTCTTCAAGCTGTAGAAGAAGTGATGACCAGTTTGTGGCCGTTCATTGAAAAGAACCCACAATACGCAGCACATGGTTTACTAGAGCGTCTAGTTGAGCCAGAACGTGCGATCCAGTTCCGAGTTTCTTGGGTAGATGACCAAGGTCAGACTCAAGTAAACCGTGCGTTCCGCGTACAGTACAACTCAGCGATCGGTCCATTTAAAGGTGGTATGCGTTTCCACCCTTCAGTGAATCTTTCAATCCTAAAATTCTTAGGCTTTGAGCAAACATTTAAAAATGCTTTAACCACACTTCCTATGGGTGGCGGTAAAGGCGGTTCTGATTTTGACCCTAAAGGCAAATCAGAAGGCGAAATCATGCGTTTCTGCCAGGCTTTAATGATCGAGCTGTATCGTCACCTTGGTGCGAACACAGATATCCCTGCAGGTGATATTGGTGTAGGCGGTCGTGAAGTGGGCTACATGGCCGGCATGATGAAAAAATTAAGTAACGATACGGCATGTGTATTCACTGGTAAAGGTTTAACTTTCGGTGGTTCATTGGCACGTCCGGAAGCAACGGGTTACGGTACTGTGTATTTCGCTGAGGAAATGCTTAAGTCTCGTGGCGAAAGCTTCAAAGATAAAGTCGTTGCGATTTCAGGTTCTGGTAACGTTGCGCAATATGCTGCTGAAAAAGCAATGTACCTCGGTGCGAAAGTGGTTTCACTTTCTGACTCTGCCGGTACAGTTCACGTTAAAGACGGTTTCACTGAGGCGCTTCTTGCTGAAGTCATGGAACTTAAAAATGTAAAACGTGGCCGTATTTCAGAATTCGCGTCTAAACATGGTTTCGAATATCTTGAAGGACAACGTCCTTGGGGTATCAAGTGTGATATCGCATTGCCATGTGCGACTCAAAACGAACTTGATGCAGACGACGCTGCTCAGCTTCTTGCAAACGGTGTAATCTGTGTGGCTGAAGGTGCGAACATGCCTTCTACGCTTGAAGCGGTTGAGAAATTCGTTGAAGCGAAAATTCTTTATGCGCCAGGTAAAGCATCAAATGCAGGTGGTGTGGCAACTTCTGGTCTGGAAATGTCTCAAAACGCATTGCGTTTAGGCTGGACTTTCGAAGAAGTTGATGAGCGTTTACACGCAATCATGAAAGAAATTCACCGTAACTGTGTGAAATTCGGTACTAAAGAAGACGGTACTGTGAACTATGTTGACGGTGCGAACATTGCTGGCTTCGTAAAAGTTGCTGATGCAATGCTTGCTCAAGGCGTATTCTAAGTCTGACTTAGTCTAAGCTGAAAAAACCGGGGCTGTTGCCCCGGTTTTTTTATATCTGGTATTTTTAGCCTTAAAGAGCACCCTTAACTAATTCACGCTCAACCGCTATATCAAAAATATAGGCATATTTCGATTGATCAGCTGCCGGATGCTTAATTTCAAAACGTTTGACCCGAATAATCTGCCGTTCATTTGGTGAATGCCGAAAACCTTCAATCTGATCATAGAATAAAGTCCAGTCCTTATCGACCTGAGTTTTCAGGCCATTCTGATCATATTTTACTTCTTTGACTTGCAAGCAGCTTTGTTGGGTTACGCCAGTACATTGTTTGGTATCGGGGGAAATTTCCAGAAAAATTGTTTCAGCCTGTCCTTGGTATTTGGTTTCCGGAGTCATTTTCCCGATAAATTCATAGGTTTGACCATTTGCGGCCATCAACGTCAGGGTCGGCTTGTTAGGATCTGTTACATTGAGCATAAAAGGAATGTCACGCTTCTGTAAAAGCTGGCTGACAAAACGTTCCTGCTCCATCAAGGCTGCATCACAGGCCATTTCAGTGCCTACAACTTCGCTGGTGGTGATGATATTGTTTTTGACTGACCAGGTCGTCCCGAGTCCATTACAGCCCGTCACGGCGCTCAGCCGGCCTTGAGCATCAAAACTGAGTACGATTGGTCGTTCTAGTCCACGATTTAGTTCCCAGTGATAGGCTGGAAAGATCTGATCTGCATTTTTTTGTTGGATGGTGGCCACTGCAAGATCTCCAGCTCGTTGAATATCACTGGACTGACAGCCTGCAAAAGTTAAAGGCAATAATGCCAGCACAATAAATTTTAATTTCATGGACTTATAATGAAGTATATAAAGTTCAAACAATAATAATGGATGTATTGCAAAAAAATATGGATACATTTCGCAGCTTTGAGTTGCAAAATGTATCCATCATTAAGATTTTAGCGCTGAAGCAAGATTAATCGAAGCGGTAAATATCCATACCGAGTGAACCCATGGTGAAACTGCTATGTACCAGACTAAAACGCTGACCTGTGCCCATCGCAAAGAAAATCGGAGCAAAATGTTCCAGCGTTGGATGATTCCGTGCCATATGCGGAATATTGGACCAGTCCAGTACAGCATCATAATCATTGTGCGTCAGTTTATGCACCACAAAATTACGGAAGCCTGAGGCCCATTCGGGTACATCAGCAGCCGATCCATCCCAAGACAGTTCACGTAAATTATGGGTAATACTGCCCGAACCAATCAGCAGGATTTGCTGTTCACGTAAAGGTGCGAGACTTTGACCAATCTGATAAATCTCATCCGCACTCATCGACATGGGTAAGGAAATTTCTACCACGGGAATGTTGGCATCTGGATACATATGTAGCAGCGGCATCCATACACCATGATCACGCGGACGAGTACTGTTGGCATGTGCAGAAAAGCCGGCATTGGCCAGCAAGCCTAAGACTTTCTCGGCCAATTCAGGATTTCCCGGTGCAGGGTAGCGTAATTGATAAAGTTCAGGCGGGAAACCACGAAAATCATGCCAAGTTTCTGGGCGAATTGCGCTACTGACTTCCAACGCATCACTTTCCCAATGCGCAGACATCACAATAATCGCTTCCGGGCGTGGCAGATTTTCGCTCAAACGATGCAAGGCAGGACCCACTTGCTCAGGATTCAGCGCCAGCATAGGAGAGCCATGAGAAATAAATAAGCCGGGCAACGTTTGTAAGTTCATAAGTCAAACCACATCTGGAAGATGCCTCAATAATGCATGAAAAATAGAAATAAGAGCAGAAGAGATTATTCAACAAAACGTTGCATATAAAGAACGCTTCAGCAAAATCATTAGCCTGCCCGATGATAAGGATGGTTGTTATTGATGCTCATAGCACGATAAAGCTGCTCGATCAGCATGACACGTACCAGTGGATGCGGCAGGGTTAACTTGGAAAGTGACCAGTGCCATGCCGCAGCTTTACGTACGGCTTCCGAGTGACCATCCGGCCCGCCAATCGCAAGAGCCACATCATTGCCTTCCAGCATCCAGCCTTTCATGGTTTCAGCCAGTTTTTCGGTACTAAATTCGCGTCCACCCACTTCAAGCGCAATCAGGGTTTCATTCTGCTTGAGCGCATTTAAAATGCTGTCGCCCTCAATATTGCGGTATTTCAGAATATCGGCTTCAGAATCGTTTTTGCCCCGTTTCGCCATCGGCAGCTCAATAATCTGGGTCTGTACAAAAGGTTGAATACGCTTGAAATAATCTTCAAAACCAGTCAGCACCCACGCTGGCATTTTTTGACCAATGGTCAGGATACGGATTTTCATACAGACAGATCAATAATTGGATACCTCATTATAACGATCAAACAACACGAAGTTGAGCTGGGAAACAAATTGAAATTGAAATGAGAGATTTAGTGTTGCTTTAATGTCCGTAGTTCAAGTATCCGCTTGATAAAGGAATGGAATAATAATAAATGCGGAACAGTGTCATGATAAAAGGATGTTGTACTGTGCTGCTGTTACTGATAGGCCTCATGGGGCCTAGTCTCTGTGCAGCCAATTCGAGCAAAAATGCTCAGGTCTCTCATCTGGAATTATTTTTTAGCCAGATCATGAGTGTCGATGAATACCGAAATTATAAAAATCTAAAAGAGCTGAATCGGGTATCTGCCTGGATCAAAGGGCAGATGCAGCGCTTTGGTATTCCATGCCAGTTTCAGGTTTATGTGGTCAATAACCTGAGTTACCGAAATGTCATCTGTAGCTTGGATACTCAAGCCAAAACCAAGATGGTGATGGGGGCACATTATGATGTCTTTAGTGCCCGAAACGGTGCTGATAATAATGCCTCAGGGGTAGCGGGTTTACTGGAAACCGCAAGATTACTGGCCCTGCAAAAATCCAAGCTCAAACATGATGTCGAATTTGCTTTCTATACGCTTGAAGAGCCGCCTTTTTTCAAGACAGAACATATGGGCAGTTATATGCATGCCAAGTCTTTAAAAAAGCAGAAGCAGAAAATTAAGGGCGTGGTGATTCTGGATTCGATTGGTTATTTTGATGAACATCAGGTGCAGAGCTATCCGGTGGGATTAAAGTGGATTTATCCACGACATGGTAACTTTATTGCCGCGATTGGGCATTTAGCCTCAACTGGCCTGACTGGAGATTATTGTGATGCCATGCAGCGTTTTAACCGTCTGGAGTGTCAACGCTTTGTTAGCCCAAGTTTTGCTCAGGATATGAATTTCTCTGGCTATCTGAATTATGCCAAATTCAACTATTCGAC